>NZ_CP022680.1:775500-1091000 GCF_003595525.1 Streptococcus respiraculi
GGTGTCCTCTTGGTTGCCCTAGCGGCAGTTCAAAATCCGTCGCAGCTCAAGCAACTCTTGATGGATAAGAAAGCCATGATTCGTCTGCTTCTCTTTTCAATTTTTGGCCTAGTCTTAAATCAATCTGCCTATCTAACTGCCATTTATCATACCAATGCAGGAACGGCAACAGTGTTGCAATACCTCTGTCCTATTTTGGTTTTAGCCTATGTCTGTTTGAAAGAGAAACAACAGCCGACAGCGGTTGAACTAATTGCGATTGTCTTTGCGGTTCTTGGGACATTTCTGATTGCGACCCATGGACAGGTCAATCAGTTAGCTATGACACCAAAAGGTCTATTCTGGGGCTTGTTTTCTGCGGTGACCTATGCGCTTTACATCATTTTGCCAACAGCTATTATTAAAGAGTATGGCAGTCTAGTTGTGATTGGCGTATCCATGCTCTTGGGATCGTTTGAGGTCGGTCTAGTCTTTCAACCTTGGCAGCATGTCATGCCTTTTACTAGTGAGATTCTCTGGGGGTTGGTTGGTATCGTAGGAGTCGGGACTGTCTTTGCTTACACTGCCTTTTTAAAAGGGGTGAGTATGGTTGGCCAGGTCAATGGGAGTTTGCTTGCCTCAATTGAGCCGATTGCCTCGGTCTTTTTCGCCGTTTTAGTGGTCAATGAAGTCTTCTATCCGATGGATTTGGTCGGTATGGTTCTCATTCTGCTTGCGGTTCTACTTGTTTCAGTTAAAGACATGCTCATGGCACGAAAAAAGCAAAAGATGACAGCTATAAAGGAGTAAGTACGCCACTTGCTCTTTTTTATGTTATACTAAAAGAAAAGGCTTACATGATGGAGGTCATCGATGAAAGAATTTTGTGCAGAAAATCATGTGCGGATTGCGCATGCCATTGCTTTGGGTGCAGGTCGGATTGAGCTGTGTGACAATCTAGCGGTGGGTGGAACCACTCCCAGCTACGGTGTCATTGGTACGGTATGCGATATGGCCCATGAACAGGGAGTGCCCGTCATGACCATGGTGCGGCCCCGTGGAGGTGATTTTTGCTACGATGTAGCAGAAAAGAAGATGATGTTAGAAGACGCCAGAATTGCCAAGGAATTGAGAACGGACGGACTTGTTTTTGGTGCTCTTACCGAGGATAATTGGCTAGATGAGGACTTTTTATGTCAACTGATTGCAGAAGCTGGAAATCTTGAAACAGTCTTTCACATGGCATTTGATATGATTCCGCGAAAACGCCAGTTTGAAGCAATCGACTGGCTAGTCGAACATGGTGTGACACGGATTTTAACGCGTGGTGGGATTCATGGTGCTGCGGGTGACAATGTAGACTGGATCAAGGAGTTGCTTGCGCATGCCGATAATCGAATTGAAATCCTAATCGGAGGCGGTGTGACAAGAGACAATGCTGAGCACTTGATGCAAGAGCTTGGGGTTACACAGGTTCACGGTACACGTCTGTTTTGGTGATTGCTAGCGGGTATGCTTTCCCATTGAATAACTATTTTGTTTTCTTTTGAAAAACAAGATATGTTATACTATACCTAATAAAAAAAGAAAGATGAAAGTAGAACATTTTAAAGGAGATAAAATGACGACAAATAAACAAAAGAAAAAATGGTTGAAATTTGCTTACCATGGCTGGTTGCTTCTTGCAGTTATCTATTTTGCTTTTTATATTTTGGTGGATGCCAAGGTGATTTCTGCGACACAACCTGTTAGTTTGATTGTAGTGGCGATTGCAGTTGGGGTTGCTCCAAGTATCAAAAAATTCATCGAAGCTAAACTCGATGAGAAAAAGGACGATAGCCTGTAGATATGGATAAAAGAGGTGCTTGATATAGGTCGGGCACCTTTTGTTTTTGTACCTTTGTCAATGATGTGAGACCAAACTTTTATTTTTAGAAACCATGATATGCTATTCTATCTCCAAGGAGCTAGCTCCTTGGAGAAATTTTCTTGTTTCAATAGGGGATTTCCAACCTAGGCTCTGCATGGGGAGTCTGTTAGAGGTGTAGAGGTATCGTTTCATCTGCCTGATGAGGTCATCGTAGGAGTAGAATCGCAAGTGTTGGTAAAAGCGTCTGTTATCGTTTCTGTGGCTGCGTTCCACTTTGCCGTTGTGTCTAGGTGTTCGCGGTCGAATGAGCTTGTGCACCATGCCCAGCTCCTTACAAAGCACATCCAAGGGGTGAATCTGCTTGGTTTCCTTGAAGTGAGTAAACTCAAATCCATTGTCGGTCTGAATAATTTGTGGCTTGTAGCGAAAGTGTTTAATGGCCATTTTGACAAACTGGACAGTGGAGTAAGAGGACTGTTCCTTGAAGGGATAGATAAATCGCTCTCTGCTTGCTTCGTCAATGACAGTGTACTGGTAAAATTTTTCAGGCATCGTGCCAGTGTAACAGTGCTTAGGGACGTACTTCACGTCCATTTGCCACTTGATTCCTAATTTCGTGGGTGTATCATAGGGTTTAGGAACATAGGCCTCTTTCTTGGTTTCAGCCGCCTTGAAGAATCCCATTTTTCTCAAGAGCCGAAAGAGAGAGCAAGGGTGTCTGTCGTATCCCTTGTTGGCTCTTAGCTTGTAGAAAATCTCGATGAGGGTTGCATTTGGATTTCTGCGGATGCAGTTTTTAATCCACCTGATTTCTTGCTCAGTATGAGCTTTGGGGTGAGTTTTGTGTGGTCTGTGGGACTTATCTTTGAGAGAGTCCTTGGTTCCGTCAAATCGCTTATTCCAGCGCATGAGAGAGGCTTTTGAGACCTTATACCGCCTGCAGATGAATGCGACAGAAGCCCCACCACGATACGTTTTCACCGCGTGGTAACGTGTGTCGAGCGTGTGTGGCAAATAACGAAGGTTTTGTGGTATACTAGTCATGAGAAGATTCCTTTATGAGAAGTGTGGTTACTTTTATCATATCAGGTTTCTTCTTTTTTGTACTCAGGTCTCACATCTATTGTAAGGTAACAATATAGGTCGGGCACCTTTTGTTTTCCATTCGCTATTTGTACTGAATTATGGTAGAATAAAATGATTAGCTTCTTTGGTGAGATGAGTAAGTTTGCTTTTCTTATCAGGAAAAATGATAGTGGAGAATAATGTGACAGTTGAGAATTATATGCCAGATTTTGTGCTTGAAAAAGCCTATGATGTGACAGTAGAAAGTTTGCAAAAATACCATATTCGAACAGTTTTTGTGGACTTGGATAATACCTTGATTGCCTGGAACAATCCAGACGGGACCCCTGAGATGCGCAAGTGGTTGCATGATTTGCGAGATGCGGGAATCCATGTGGTTGTTGTGTCAAATAATAAATATGAACGTGTGAAGCGGGCAGTAGAGCGTTTTGGAATTGATTTTGAAGCCTTTGCTCTGAAACCTTTTACTGTTGGAATTGAGCGCGCCATTAAACGTTTTGGCATTAGGCGCGAAGAAGCGATTATGATTGGTGATCAGCTGATGACGGATATTCGAGCTGCCAAGCGGGCAGGGATTCGTTCGGTCTTGGTACGGCCGCTCATTGAGACAGACTCGATTAACACTCAAATTAATCGTTGGCGTGAACGCCGTATGATGAAGAGAATTACCGCCAAATATGGCGCATTTGATTACAAGAGGGAAATGTAAGTGGAAGAATTGTATTGTATTGGCTGCGGAGCCTTGATTCAGACCGAGGAAAAAGAAGGGGTAGGCTATACGCCCCAATCTGTCTTGGAAAAGGGATTAGAAACAGGCCAGGTTTACTGCCAGCGCTGTTTCCGTCTCCGTCATTATAATGAAATTTCAGATGTCAATATTTCAGATGATGAGTTTCAGACCCTGCTCCATAGTGTAGGGGACAGTGATGCTTTGGTGGTCAATGTCATTGATATTTTCGACTTTAATGGCTCTGTCATTCCAGGCTTGTCACGCTTTGTATCCGGCAATGATGTCCTTTTGGTCGGGAATAAAAAGGATATTTTGCCTAAGTCTGTCAAGGACGGGAAAGTGACCCAATGGCTGACCGAACGGGCTCATGAGGTAGGCTTGCGTCCGATTGATGTGATGTTAACATCTGCTCAAAACAAGCACGCCATAAAGGACTTGATTGACAGGATTGAACAGTATCGCAAGGGTCGTGATGTCTATGTGGTCGGTGTGACCAATGTTGGGAAATCAACGCTGATTAACGCCATTATTCAGGAAATTACAGGAGACAAGGACGTAATTACCACCTCTCGTTTCCCCGGTACAACCCTTGATAAGATTGAAATTCCTCTCGATGATGGGTCTTACATCTACGATACTCCGGGGATTATTCATCGTCATCAGATGGCCCATTATTTGTCTGCCAAAAATTTAAAATTTGCTAGTCCACGTAAGGAAATCAAACCCAAAACCTATCAGTTAAATCCTGAACAAACCCTCTTTTTAGCTGGTTTAGGACGGTTTGATTTTATCGCAGGAGAAAAACAGGGCTTTACCGCATTTTTTGACAATGAATTAAAACTTCACCGCACCAAATTAGATGGTGCGACAGCATTTTACCAAAAACACGCAGGTAGTTTACTAGTGCCACCAACTAGTGCAGAATTAGAAAACTTCCCAGAATTGGTCCGGTATGAATTTACTATTACTGAAAAAACAGATGTCGTCTTCTCAGGTCTAGGTTGGATTCGTATCAATGGCGTAGCCAAAATCGCAGCCTGGGCACCAAAGGGTGTCGGTGTTGTGATTCGTAAAGCAATCATATAGAAAAAGGAAATACTATGACATTAACATCAAAACAACGGGCCTTTCTTAACAGTCAGGCGCATAGTTTGAAACCTATTATCCAAATCGGGAAATATGGCTTGAATGACCAGATTAAGACCAGCGTCCGTCAGGCCTTGGATAGACGAGAGTTGATAAAGGTGACGCTACTACAAAATACGGATGAAAATATCCACGATGTGGCTGAAACCTTGGAAGAAGAAATCGGGGTTGATACCGTGCAAAAAATTGGTCGAACCTTGATTCTCTTCAAGCAATCAAGCAAGAAAGAAAATCGAAAACTCTCTATCAAAGTGAGAGAAATCTAGTGAGAATGGTCCAAGAATGGATGAGTTGGATAAGGAGTCTACATGGCAATTGAGCTCTTAACACCCTTTACAAAGGTTGAGTTAGAAGTTGAAAAGAAAGAAACAAATCGCAAGCAGGTTGGTATTTTGGGAGGGAATTTCAATCCTGTTCATAATGCCCATTTAATTGTGGCTGACCAGGTTCGGCAGCAGTTAAAATTAGATGAGGTCTTGCTGATGCCTGAATTTCTACCGCCTCATGTCGACAAAAAAGAAACGATTGACGAATTGCACCGCTACAACATGCTCAAAATGGCGATTGCAGGGATTGAAGGTCTCGGGATTGAAACGATTGAGTTAGAGCGCCGTGGCATCAGCTATACCTATGACACGATGAAACTCTTGAAAGAAAAGAATCCTGATACGGATTACTATTTCATCATCGGCGCTGATATGGTGGACTATTTGCCCAAGTGGCATCGGATTGATGAGTTGATTCAGCTGGTGCAATTTGTTGGTGTACAGCGCCCACGTTATAAGGCAGGAACTTCTTATCCGATTATCTGGGTAGACGTTCCCTTAATGGATATTTCATCCAGTATGGTTCGCCAATTTATTCAGCAAGGTCGTGTGCCAAACTTTATGCTACCACATGAGGTTTTGGACTACATTGAAGAAAAAGGATTGTACAAATGATTGCAGCAGATTTGTCTTTTGACCGTGAACAGCTCCTTGAAAAAATCAGTTCTGCAATGTCAGAAAAACGCTTCCGCCATGTTCTGGGTGTGGAAGAAGCAGCGCTAGAGCTGGCTCGTCAGTACGGTTGTGACGAGAAAAAAGCGAGTCTTGCGGCTCTTCTCCATGATTATGCCAAGGAAGTGGACGACCAAGTATTTCTGGACTTGATTGACCAGTATCAGTTAGGTGAAGACTTGAAAGTCTGGGGCAATAATGTCTGGCATGGGATGGTCGGCTCCTACAAAATTCGTCAAGATTTTGGGCTAAATGACTCAGAAATTTTACAAGCCATAGAGCGCCATACGGTGGGAGCAGCGGAGATGACCTTACTCGATAAGGTTCTCTACGTGGCTGACTACATTGAACCAAACCGTGCTTTTCCAGGGGTTGATGAGGCAAGAAGATTAGCTAAGGTGTCGCTTGAGCAAGCTGTAGCGTTTGAGACAGTCCATACAGTAGCGCATTTGGTCCAGAAGAGCATTCCTATCTATCCCCAAACGATTGAAACCTACAATGCTTATGTAGGATATTTGAATCAGTAACCAATAATGAGGTAAAACGTGAAAGAAAAAGAATTAGTAGAATTGGTCGTTAGAGCGGCCGATGAAAAACGGGCAGAAGAAATTGTAGCGTTAGATGTCACATCTCTGACCAGTGTGACAGACTATTTTGTCATTGCAAGCTCGATGAACAGTCGCCAGCTTGAGGCGATTGCGGAAAATATCCGTGAAAAGGTCAAAGAGGCGGGCTTTGCAGGGAGTCAAATCGAGGGTGATTCGGCAGGTGGCTGGGTTCTCTTAGATCTAGGCGGTGTCGTTGTCCACATCTTCTCAGAAGAAATGCGTGCCCACTACAACCTTGAAAAATTGTGGCATGAAGCTGAGAATGTTGATGTAGCTGACTGGCTGTAAGACTGTAGAAAGAATACAAAACGAAGAACCTGTATTCACAGCTCAACAACTCTAATCGGGAGCTTATGAATACAGGTTCTTAGTTGGGAGTCGACAGCTACTCTATGTCAGACTTTGATTTTTGACGAGTATGCGTTTTTTCAAGAAAAGAAAGGAAACAACATGGCGACGTATGAAACTTTTGCCTCGGTCTATGATGCGATTATGGATGACCATCTCTATGACCAATGGACCGATTTTAGCCTGCGGCATTTCCCAAAAGGAAAGAAAAAACTGCTTGAATTAGCTTGTGGGACAGGGATTCAGTCCATTCGCTTTAAGGAGGTAGGCTTTGATGTGACGGGGCTTGATTTGAGCCGTGAGATGCTTGAGTTGGCACAACAACGCAGTCAAAAAGCGGGTCTTGCCATTCCCTTTTTAGAGGGCAATATGCTCGACTTATCCAGTCTCGGTCAGTTTGATATGGTGACCTGTTATTCGGATTCGATTTGCTATATGGAAGATGAAGTCGAGGTCGGTCAGGTCTTTCAAGAGGTGTATCAACATCTCAATGAGGGTGGTCGTTTTCTTTTTGATGTGCATTCGACTTACCAAATGGATAAGGTTTTTCCAGGCTATAGCTACCATGAAAATGCGGAAGACTTTGCCTTTGTCTGGGATACCTATGCAGATGAGCCACCGCACTCAATCGTTCACGAGTTGACATTCTTTGTGCAAGAAGAAGATGGTCGTTTCAGCCGAATGGACGAGATTCATGAGGAGCGGACCTATGATCTTTTGACCTATGATGTCTTATTAGAGCAGGCAGGTTTTAAACATGTTAAGGTCTATGCGGATTTTGAGGACAAGGAGCCAACGCAAACAAGCGCTCGCTGGTTCTTTGTAGCAGAAAAATGACCGTCACTGGTATCATAGCGGAGTTCAATCCCTTTCACAATGGTCATGCCTATCTCCTCTCGCAAACAAAAGGGCTAAAGATTGTCGCCATGAGTGGTAATTTTACCCAGCGGGGGGAGCCTGCGATTGTGGACAAGTGGACGCGGGCGCAAATGGCACTTGAAAATGGTGCAGATTTGGTAGTTGAGTTGCCCTTCTTGGTCAGCGTTCAGGCAGCGGACTTCTTTGCCCAAGGTGCCGTGGCTATTCTCGCTCGTCTGGGGATTGACCAGTTATCCTTTGGGACGGAGGAGTTGTTGGACTACGGGAAAATAGCAGAGCTCTACGAGGCAAAAGGAGCAGAAATGGTAGATTTTCTAACTCGCTTACCCGATAGCTTGAGCTACCCTGAAAAAACGCGGCTCATGTGGGAAAGGTTTGCGGGTCTCAGTTTTTCAGGGAATACACCAAATCACGTTCTCGCTCTTGCCTATGCCAAAGCCGTTGCAGGAAAAGGAATCGCCCTATGTCCAATCCAGCGAAAGGGAGCTGGTTTTCATTCCTTGGATGTCCATTTGGAGTTTGCCTCGGCAACGGCTCTGAGAAATCGGATTGACGATGCCCAGTTTGTTACAACTTTTAGCCCAAGTGGGCACTTACTCCAGCAAGCACCGCGTGTTTCCTGGTCAAATTATTTTCCTTACCTGCGCTACCAAATTCTCTCCAACCCTGACTTGACAGAGATTTACCAAATGAACCAAGAAATGGCAAGTCGTATCATCGAAGCCATTAAAACGGCAATCTCTATTGATGAATTAGTCGAGAAAGTTGCGACGAAACGCTATACTAAGGCACGAGTGAGAAGGCTTTTGACCTATATCTTAGTCCAGGCAAGGGAAACTTCTCTTTCTGAGGCCATTCATGTCCTAGGTTTTACTGAAAAAGGGCGCAAGCATTTAGCGAGCTTGAAGCAGGAGGTTGCCTTTATCAGTCGGATTGGAAAAGAACCGTGGGACATCCTGACCCAGCAGGCTGATAAGATTTACCAGCTGGGACATCCTGAACTGGTAGAACAAAATATCGGACGCGTGCCGATAGGTGTTGGCCAGTAACAGTTGTCAGACATGATAGAAAGAGGTGAGCAGATGATGCGACCAATTATGAGAGATATTTTCTTTTTACAAGGACCGTCAGAAAAAGCAACCAAGGCGGATCTAGCGATTGGGCAAGATTTGCAGGATACCTTGCAGGCGCACCAAGATGCTTGTGTCGGTATGGCGGCCAATATGATTGGGATTAGGAAGCGGATCATCATTGTCAATATGGGATTTACCAATCTAGTCATGTATAATCCCATTCTTCTAGCTGCTAGACAGCCTTATCAAACCGAAGAAAGTTGTCTCTCCCTAGACGGTGTACGCCCTACTCAGCGATTTGAAGAAATCGAGGTCTCCTTTTTCGACCAAAATTGGCAGGAAAAGCGTCTAACCTTGACAGGTTTCACCGCCCAGATTGTTCAACACGAACTGGACCATTTAGAGGGCATTATTATTTGATGAAAAAAGAACTAAATCAGTCGATTTGGTTTTTTTATTAGAACAATTGGTCAAAAAAAGTCAAAAAAGATATTGACATTTACTGACCAATGGTGTATAGTAGTAGTGTAAGGTTGGGAAATCTTATAGATTCATTATCTCAAAGAGTTTTCTTTTTCAGATAATGGTCAGTAAACATCAAACAAATGGGAAGCCTGGCTTCGATTTCTTTTGTGAAATTGGTCAGAAAAAGTCAAACGCGATACACGGTATCCTTTCTTTTTTAAGAAAAGGTCAGGGAACGTCAAAAAAGAATAAATGAGGTATGAACATGAACAATCATTATAACAACTTTAACAACATAGACGATATTTTCAATCAACTAATGGGACGCATGCAGGGCTACAATACAGAAAGTCGCCGCTATCTCATCAATGGTCGTGAAGTGACACCGGAAGAATTTGCTCATTACCGTGTAACCGGTCAGTTGCCACAGACAGAAGAGCAAGCGGAAAGTACGCACAATCCGCATTTTAAAAAAGATGGCATTCTAGCAAAGCTTGGTCGCAACTTGACAGCTGAAGCAAGAGAAAGTATGCTCGATCCTGTCATTGGACGCAATAAGGAAATTCAAGAAACTGCGGAAATCCTTTCTCGCAGAACCAAGAATAATCCTGTATTGGTTGGGGATGCGGGGGTCGGGAAGACTGCGGTTGTAGAAGGGCTAGCCCAAGCGATTGTTCGTGGCGATGTACCAGCTGCGATTAAGAACAAAGAATTGATTTCAATTGATATTTCCGGACTTGAAGCAGGTACCCAGTACCGCGGTAGCTTTGAGGAAAATATCCAAAATCTGATAGCAGAAGTTAAGGAAATGGGCAATGTTATCATCTTCTTTGATGAAATTCATCAGATTCTCGGTGCGGGTAGCACAGGTGAAAGTGCTTCAAAAGGTCTTGCGGATATCTTGAAACCAGCTCTTTCTCGGGGAGAATTAACCGTGATTGGGGCAACGACTCAGGACGAATACCGCAATACGATTTTGAAGAATGCAGCTCTGGCGCGCCGTTTCAATGAAGTCAAGGTCAATGCACCGTCTGCTGAAGACACCTACAAAATCCTTCAAGGAATCCGGGACTTGTATGAGGCGCACCACAATGTTATCTTGCCAGATGAGGTTTTAAAAGCAGCTGTTGACTACTCTGTCCAATACATTCCGCAACGGAGTCTTCCTGATAAGGCAATTGACTTGCTCGATGTGAGCGCAGCTCACTTGGCAGCGCAACACCCTGTAACAGACATTCATGCTCTTGAAACAGAAATTGCGCAAGAAAAAGAAAAGCAGGAGAATGCCGTACAAAAAGAGGACTATGAGGCAGCCTTGAATGCTAAAGTTCGCATTGAAGAAATAGAAAAACAAATTAAAAACCATTCTGAAGATACTAAGGTAACGGCTAGCATCAACGATGTGGCAGAGTCTATCGAGCGCATGACAGGCATTCCTGTTTCGCAAATGGGGTCAAGTGACATTGAGCGTTTGAAAGGGATGAGCGATCGCCTCAAGACTAAGGTCATCGGCCAAAGTGATGCGGTCGAAGCCGTCGCCCGTGCCATTCGTCGGAACCGTGCAGGGTTTGATGAGGGCCGTCGCCCAATCGGTAGCTTCCTTTTTGTTGGACCAACTGGTGTTGGGAAGACCGAGCTAGCAAAACAGCTGGCGCTTGACCTCTTTGGGACAAAAGATGCGATTATTCGCCTAGACATGTCTGAGTACAGTGATCGTACGGCTGTTTCTAAGTTGATCGGAACAACAGCTGGCTATGTGGGCTACGATGACAATAGTAACACGCTGACCGAGCGTGTCCGTAGAAATCCTTACTCAATCGTTCTGTTGGATGAGATTGAAAAGGCCGACCCGCAAGTCATTACGCTTCTTTTGCAGGTGCTTGATGACGGACATTTGACAGACGGTCAAGGAAATACGGTCAACTTTAAAAATACTGTCATCATTGCGACCTCAAATGCAGGATTTGGCTATGAAGGAGCAAGTCATGATGAAGCTGACAAATCTGATATTATGGACCGTCTCAAACCATTCTTTCGCCCAGAATTTCTCAATCGTTTCAATGCCGTGATTGAATTTCTCCACCTAGGAAAAGAAGACTTGGCAGAGATTGTTGAGTTGATGCTGGCAGAAGTTAATCAGATGTTGGCTAAAAAAGAGATGCACTTAGAAGTGACAGAGAGCGCTAAAGAGCATTTGATTGAGAAAGGGTATAACGAAGTCATGGGTGTGCGCCCACTCCGCCGAGTCATTGAACAAGAAATCCGCGATAAGGTGACCGATTTCTACCTTGATCACCTAGATGCTAAAGAATTGTTTGCAGATATGGTAGAGGGCGAGCTAGTGATTAGTGATACTCGTCAAAAATAAGCTCTCGATTAGAATGACTTTGCTTGTGAATACAGGTTCTAAAAAGACTTTTTCTTTAAAGTCATAACCACCCGTGAAAACGGGTGGCTTGTACACCGGCTATAAGCCGTTTCCCTCCAGCGGGCGTCTAAAGACGCTCGCTGAACTTCGTTCAGGTTAGCTTCTATTACTTGACTAATGCCCGTAACAACGGGCTTTTATCTTGTTCTAAAACCTCCATCTGAAAATGGATCTTCATACTCTTTAACACTCAACTTATCAAGAGCGATGTCAGTCTTTTCCTACTCACGGATATACTTCGCAACAGTTTTCTCGTTTAATCCTACCGTACTGACGTAATAGCCTCTTGCCCAAAATTTGCGATTTCCATACTTATATTTTAAATTCGCATGTTTATCAAATATCATTAAGGCACTTTTACTTTTCAGATAGCCCATAAATTCAGAAATCGCAAGTTTTGGAGGAATGAGAACTAACATGTGAACATGATCTGACATCATGTGACCTTCAATAATTTCAACTCCTTTATATTGGCATAGATGACGGAAAATATCGATTAAATCCTGCCTAATTTTGTAGTATATGGCTTTTCTTCGGTACTTCGGTGTGAAGACAATATGATATTTGCACATCCATTTGGTGTGTGATAAACTATAACTACTTTTAGTCATTTATTTTTCCTCCTTTGTCTAACCTGAACAATTAGATTATACTAGGAAAGATAAATGAAAGCTAGAAGCCTTGTTAGCCACCAGCTTAGCTGGTGGTTTTCTTGTTCTTCTCTGCGAGAAGAACTGGCTTGAAGCCATAATGAAAGGAACTGGAGCAGTCCAGTTCCTTTTTATCGTTTAGCAGTTGAGGTGAAGGTGATTTTATCAGGGCGATAGCTGATGCTGCCATATTGAAAGGGCTTGCCGTTATCGAGGTAGCTGGTACTTGTGACAACAACGACCATGTCATAATCCCCTAAATCAAGGTGATGACGCTCTTCGTCATTGGCATAGCGGAAGGAGATTTCACGCTCGGAATGGCTGATAGTGAGGTTCAATTCTTGTTCCAGATAGTGGTAGATGGATCCTTCTGCAATCTCGCGATTGAGGTAAGGCACGATGCGGCGGTCAAAATAAGAAATCTCATACTCGACGGCTTCTCCGTTAATGGTACGCGAGCGTCCCACACGGTAAAAATCGACACTGTCCCCGACCTGAAAGGCCTCCATAAGAAGGGGCTCACCTTGGACAATATAGAGGCTCGTCAAGCTTGTCTTGACATCGTGGGTATGGGGGTGATTCAGCTCCCCTACTGTTTTAATCTCTGATAAGGGCTGTGGCTTGGTCAATTGAGGTTCCAGCACAATGGAGTTTCGTCCCTGCTGTTTGCGGATATAGCCGTCACGCTCAAGGAGTGACAGGGCTTTTCGAATGGTATCCTTTGAGAAATGATAGTGGTGCATCAGATCGTTTTCACTGGGCAGTTCTTGATTGGCTGGAAATAGATCTGCGAGAATCTTTTTTTTAATGTCTTCATAGACAGTTTTGTACTTACTCATCACCTATCGTCCTCTCTTTTTTCTTAGTATATCATAAAAGTAACAAAAATTATACGTACAAGTCTTGGGAAAATATCTCTAAATTACGTAAAACAAAAACTGTTACGTAAAAGATATTGACAAACGCAAACGTTTGCGTTAGAATGAAACGGTAAGGAAAAAGAAAGGAAGACGAATATGACCAACCGTACAAGTGGTGTTTTGATGCACGTTACTTCCCTACCGGGGAAATTTGGTATTGGAACATTCGGGAAAGAAGCCTATGAATTTGTGGATTTCTTGGTAGAAACCAAGCAAACCTACTGGCAAATCCTTCCGTTGACAACGACTAGCTATGGGGATTCTCCCTACCAATCTTTTTCTGCCATTGCAGGAAATACTAATCTCATCGATTTTGAGTTATTGGTCGAGGCTGGTTGCTTGCAAGTCACAGATTACGAGAAAGTCGATTTTGGAGAAAATCCAGAAGAAATTGACTATGCGCGGCTATTTACCACGCGCCGTCCGATTTTGGAAATGGCGGTAAAAGGCTTTTTAGCCCAAGACAAACACATTGCAGCATTTAGAGAATTTGAAAAGGCCAATTCATCATGGTTGAATGACTATGCTGAATTTATGGCCATTAAAGAACATTTTGGAAACAAGGCGCTTCAGGAGTGGGAAGACAAGAAAGTCCTTGCTCGCAATGAAGAAACGCTTGAAAAATACCGTCAGGACTTGGCAGAGCAAATTGACTACTTCAAGGTTACCCAATATTTCTTCTTCAGCCAATGGAAGGAATTAAAGGCCTACGCCAACCGCAAGCATATCAAGATTATTGGAGATATGCCAATCTATGTTTCAGCAGACAGTGTAGAAGTATGGACCAAGCCTCATCTCTTTAAGCTTGATAGCGAGCGTAAGCCCCTTTATGTGGCAGGTGTTCCGGCGGATAACTTTAGTGCAGACGGTCAGCTCTGGGGCAACCCGCTCTATGACTGGGCAGAGCATGAAAAGACAGGCTTTAGCTGGTGGATTTACCGCATTCATGAGAGTTTCAAGCTCTACGATGTCTTACGGATTGACCATTTCAAAGGTTTCTCTGATTTCTGGCAAGTAGCAGGAGATGCTACAGTTGCCAAGGTCGGCACTTGGGAGCCAGGACCAGGCTACAGTCTCTTTAAAGTAGTCAAAGAGGCCTTGGGGGACTTGCCGATTATTGCCGAAGATTTGGGAAATATTGACGCGAAGGCTCGGAAACTCTTAAATGACTGTGGCTATCCAGGCATGAAAATCTTACAATTTGGGTTGGAAGATGTGGGCGGCAAAAGTATTGACAGTCCGCATCGCTGCATTCCAAACTCCGTATCTTATACAGGAACGCATGACAACGACGTCATCAATGGTTGGTATACGACCTTGACACCCAAGCAACAGGAATATGTCGATGATTATAGCAACCGCAAGCCGATTGAGCCTGTGACTCAGGCTATGCTTCGGGTCTTGTTTGCGACCGTGAGTGACACTGTTATTGCTACCATGCAGGATATTTTGGATTTGCCGGGTTCATCGCGGATGAACATGCCGTCTACTATTGGTGGCAATTGGCAATGGCGTATGAAAGCAGAAGATTTAACCCAAGATAAGAAAGACTTTTTAGTGAAAATTACGAGATTATATCAACGAGGAAATGAACAAAATGACTAACTTTACAACATTTGCAGAAGCAAATACAGCAAAAACAGTAGCTGAATTGACCAACGAGGAAATCTATTTCCAACTATTAAGCTATGTCAAAGATGCGGCAGCGACAAAAGCTAAAAACACAGGAAAACGCAAAGTTTACTATATTTCAGCAGAATTTCTAATCGGAAAACTCTTGTCTAACAACCTGATTAACCTCGGTATCTACAAAGACATTCAATCAGAACTTGCGGCAGCTGGTAAATCACTCAGTCAAGTAGAAGACGTAGAGCCAGAACCATCACTTGGAAATGGTGGTCTTGGACGTTTGGCATCTTGTTTTGTCGATTCTATGTCAACGCTTGGAATCAATGGAGAAGGGGTCGGACTCAACTACCATTGCGGTCTTTTCAAGCAAGTATTTGACAAGAATGAGCAAGAAGCAGAGCCAAACTTCTGGATTGCAGATCAATCTTGGTTGATTCCTACAGATATCAGCTATGAAGTTCCGTTCAGAGACTTTACCTTGACCTCTAAACTAGACCGTTTGGATATATTGGGTTACAAGAAAGACACGAAAAACTACCTCAACTTGTTTGACATTGAGCATGTCAACTATGACTTGATTCAAGACGGTATCGCCTTTGACAAGACAGATATTAAGGAAAACTTGACCCTCTTCCTTTACCCAGATGATTCAGATAAAAACGGGGAATTGCTCCGTATTTATCAACAGTATTTCATGGTGTCAAATGCTGCGCAACTCTTGATTGATGAAGCATTGGAGCGGGGCAGCAATCTCCATGATTTGGCGGAATACGCATACGTACAAATCAACGATACCCACCCATCTATGGTTATTCCAGAGTTGATTCGTCTCTTGACGGAAAAACATGGCTTGGACTTTGCAGAAGCGGTTGAGATTGTCCGCAATATGACTGGTTACACCAACCACACTATTTTGGCAGAAGCTTTGGAAAAATGGCCACTTGATTTCCTAGAAGAAGTGGTGCCACACTTGGTTACCATTATCAAAGAATTGGATGCCATGGTGCGGGCTAGTTATCAAGATCCTGCCGTTCAAATCATTGACGAAACAGGCCGTGTACACATGGCTCACATGGATATCCACTTCTCAAACTCTGTCAATGGGGTGGCAGCACTCCATACCGAAATCTTGAAAAATTCTGAGTTGAAGGTTTTTTACGACCTCTATCCAGAGAAATTCAACAACAAGACCAATGGAATTACCTTCCGTCGTTGGTTAGAATTTGCCAACCAAGACTTGGCAGACTATATCAAGGAGTTGATTGGTGATGGCTATCTTGAAAATGCGACAGAGCTCGAAAAATTATTGGCCTATGCAGATGACAAGGCCGTACATGCCAAGTTAGCCGAGATTAAATTCCAAAATAAACTGGCCCTCAAACGGTATCTTAAAGACAACAAGGGGATTGACTTGGATGAACATTCGATTATTGATACCCAAATCAAGCGATTCCATGAATATAAGCGTCAGCAGATGAATGCCCTTTACGTGATCCATAAATATTTGGAAATCAAAAATGGCAACCTGCCAAAACGCAAGATTACCGTTATCTTTGGTGGGAAGGCAGCTCCTGCTTACATCATCGCTCAAGACATTATCCACCTCATTCTTTGCTTGTCAGAATTAATCAACAACGATCCTGAGGTCAGTCCATATCTCAATGTACATTTGGTAGAAAACTACAATGTCACCGTGGCAGAAAAATTGATTCCTGCAACGGATATTTCAGAGCAGATTTCTCTTGCTTCTAAAGAAGCATCTGGTACTGGAAATATGAAATTCATGTTGAATGGTGCTTTGACATTAGGAACCATGGACGGTGCCAATGTCGAGATTGCAGAGCTTGCTGGTAGCGCAAATATCTATACATTCGGTAAGGATTCAGATACGATTATTGACTTGTATGAAACCGGCGGCTACGTATCACGTGAATACTATGCCAATGATGAAGAAATCAAGCGTGCGGTTGACTTTATTGTGAGTGAGGACTTGGTCCGTCTCGGAAATAACGAACGCTTGGAACGCCTGTACCAAGAACTCTTGAACAAGGACTGGTTTATGACCTTGATTGACTTGAAAGAGTATATTGCTGTCAAAGAGCAGGTCTTGTTAGACTATGAAGACCAAGAGGCGTGGAACAAGAAAGTGATTCATAATATCGCAAAAGCTGGCTTCTTCTCCTCAGACCGCACGATTGAGCAGTACAATGAGGATATTTGGCATAGCCGCTAATACTTAGTTTGCCACTACTGCGAAAGGATTGCCTGTCGCTTATCTTGTTCGTGCGATGTTCTTTCAACAAAAGATGAAAAGACTGATTATGAGTTGTGGTGAATACAAATCGTATGGATATGAAAACAGGAGAACTCGGTGTTGAATCTGCGCCAAGTTCTCTTGTTAAATAGATAGTGGATTGAGAAAGGAATAGGACAAGGAAAGGAGTTGCAGATAGAACTGGCGTTCATCAAAGCGACTGAACGGTGTTCTAACCTTTATTCCATTCACTATAAAATCAAACGAAAACAGAAAGGAGGTACCAGAACAGTTGCTATGAAATTACTAACGCTCAATGTTCATGCCTGGTTAGAAGACCAACAGGCAGAAAAAATAGATATTCTAGCTCGGACCATTGCTGAAAAGCAGTATGATGTGGTGGCGCTTCAAGAGGTCAATCAGCTGATGACGGCACATCTAGTAACCAAGGATATCAAAGAGGATAATTACGGCTTGCTCTTGGTGGAAAAAATCAACCAGTTGAGCGAGGCTCACTATTCCTTATTTTGGAGTAATTCGCATATTGGCTATGACAAGTACGATGAGGGAATTGCCTTTCTCACCAAGCTACCAGTCTATGAAGTCGATTCGTTTTACTGCACGGAACTTCAGACGGTGCAATCGATTTTATCACGCAAGATTATTGGTATCACGGTTGTTTATCAGGGGCAACTCATCGATTGTTATTCCTGCCACATGAACCTGCCAGATTGTCAGGAGGAAGATTCGATTGCCAATCTGCGAGCGATTGTGGAGCGTTCTCGCCATTCTCGCCTGAAGATTTTAATGGGTGATTTTAACACCGATGCTATTTCTGCCCCAAAAGACTATGAGGCGATGAAAGGAGTCGGATTGCTTGACACCTATGAACTAGCCCAGGAAAAGGATGCGGGGATTACTGTATCAAATGCTATTGACGGTTGGAGCAGTCACGGAGCTGAAAAGCGAATTGACTATATCTTTCTAAACCAGGAACGTGAAGTTCTCTCAAGCCATGTCATTTTTAATGGAGAAAATCAAGCAGTTGTTTCGGATCATTTTGGTCTTGAAGTGTATGTGAAATGTTAGGAGAATAGAAATGAAAAAATTTCTCAGTTTTGAATTTTGGCAAAAATTCGGAAAATGTTTAATGGTCGTGATTGCTGTTATGCCCGCTGCAGGTTTAATGGTGAGTATCGGAAATTCCTTACCATTATTGAGTGCAGACTCAGAACTTTTGGCTCGTATCGGCAATATCATTGCCCAAATCGGTTGGGGAATCATCGGCAATCTTCATCTCTTGTTTGCTTTGGCTATCGGTGGTAGCTGGGCTAAAGAACGTGCTGGTGGAGCTTTCTCAGCAGGGCTTGCCTTTATCTTGATTAACTTGATTACAGGGAACTTCTTTGGGGTCACTGTCGGTATGTTGTCAGATGCAGAAGCACATGTCAGTACAGTCTTTGGAACGCAAATCCCTGTTGCCAACTACTTTGTCAACGTGCTTGGTCAGCCAGCACTAAATATGGGTGTCTTTGTCGGAATTATCGCTGGTTTTGTCGGGGCAACAGCCTTCAACAAATACTACAACTATCGCAAGTTGCCAGATGCTCTGACCTTCTTTAATGGGAAACGCTTTGTACCGTTTGTGGTGATTTACCGATCTGTCTTGGTGGCCCTTGTCCTTGCCATTTTCTGGCCTGTGGTTCAGACTGGAATCAACAGCTTTGGGAAATGGATTGCTAATTCACAAGACACCGCACCAGTCTTTGCACCATTTATCTATGGTACCTTGGAGCGTCTCTTGTTACCGTTTGGTCTGCATCACATGTTGACCATTCCGATGAACTATACCTCACTCGGTGGAACTTACGAAATCATGACCGGGGCTCAAGCTGGTCAGCAGGTATTTGGACAAGACCCATTGTGGCTCGCTTGGATTACAGACTTGATTAACTTCAAAGGTGCAGGCGATATGAGTCAGTACAAGGATCTTCTAGCAACGGTCACACCGGCTCGTTTCAAGGTCGGACAAATGATTGGCTCAACCGGTATCCTCATGGGATTGACCCTTGCGATGTACCGTAATGTGGATCCTGATAAGAAGAAAAAATACAAAGGGATGTTTGTCTCATCTGCCCTTGCAGTCTTCTTGACAGGTGTAACAGAGCCAATTGAATACATGTTCATGTTTGCTGCTATGCCACTGTATGCAGTTTATGCGGTCATTCAAGGGGGAGCCTTTGCCATGGCAGACATCGTGAACTTGCGCGTGCATTCATTCGGAAATATCGAGTTCTTGACCCGTACACCAATGGCTATCAAAGCGGGTATTGGCCTTGATGTGGTCAACTTTATCTGGGTATCTGCCCTCTTTGCTGTTCTCATGTACTTGGTTGCAGACTTCATGATTAAGAAAATGAATCTTGCGACAGCAGGTCGTAATGGAAACTATGATACTGAAACAGCTGATGATACACCTGTTTCTGGAGACGCAGGCGTTGCAGATGGGAATTCGCAAATTGTGCAAATCATCAACCTCTTAGGTGGTCGTGACAATATCGCTGATGTCGATGCTTGTATGACCCGCTTGCGCGTGACGGTCAATGATGTCAAAAAAGTTGGTGAAGAAGTGGCTTGGAAGCAGGCAGGCGCCATGGGCTTGATAATCAAAGGTTCAGGAGTGCAGGCAGTTTATGGACCAAAAGCTGATGTCTTGAAGTCTGACATTCAAGATCTACTTGACTCTGGACTTGAAATTCCTAAAACGACTGTAGTCGTTACAGAAGAAGCACTTGTAGAAGACCAGTTTAAAGGTATTACCGCTGAAGTCCATGCTGTAGCAGACGGTCATGCAATGGCGATTACCGAGGTGAGTGATCCTGTCTTTGCGCAAAAAATGATGGGAGATGGCTATGCCGTTGAGCCAGTAAATGGCAATGTCTATGCACCAGTTTCTGGTCTTGTGACGAGTGTCTTTCCAACCAAGCATGCAGTCGGTCTTTTGACAGACAGTGGTTTGGAAGTCTTAGTTCACGTTGGCTTAGATACAGTTGCCCTAAACGGTGCTCCGTTTTCAATCAAGGTATCAGACGGGCAACGTGTGGAAGCAGGTGACTTGCTTCTTGTCGCAGACCTTGAAGCGATCAAGTCAGCAGACCGTGAAACCACGATTGTCGTTGCTTTCACCAATACCGCTGAAATCAAGGCAGTTCGTCTGCAAAACCTTGGAACCGTCACCAAAGATACCGTTCTTGCCCAAGTAGAATTGTAATCGACAAGTGACCTTTCATTGGCCGAACGATAATAATACTTAATATTTATAAACAATGAATCCCTAGCACCCTGCTAGGGATTTTTCACAAACTTTTCAGCCCAATATCTTGTGTTTTTTTGAAAAATATGTTAGTCTAAAATAAATGCAAAAGATATAGTGAATCCCTTCTCTATAAAGGAAATTGGTTGTTAAAACAATCACGAAATATATTTAAAAAAGCATATAAAAGAGGGTTTATGAGAAAGTTTTTACAAAATGTTGTGACGGAAATCGTGTATTATCTGGAGTTGATGTTGTCAGCAATTTTAGCAGTTGCGCTCCTGATTTTATCACTCTTGTTACTAGGAGATTTGGTATCGGCTATTCCTAATGGGATTCATGGGGATACTTTTCTGAAGGAATTTTTAGATCGAACCATTACACTTGCGGTTGGCGTCGAGTTTATTAAGATGCTATGCAAACAGTCGCCACGTACGGTGATTGAGGTGCTACTCGTTGCCATTGCCCGCCAGTTGATTGTTGAGCATGCTTCAAGTACAGACTATTTAATTGGGATGGTTTCTGTAGCGATTCTTTTTGCAGTACGGAAGTATCTCTTCATCCAGTTCGATGATTCAGATAATATCGTCATGCGGGCGAGTCAAAAAGTGAAAGTAGCGAACATCCTTGCACGGGTGAAAATTCCTGGTGAAAAAGGCGAGACCTTGCGCGATTTTGTAGTCCGCAAACTCAACGAGGAAGAAAAAACCATCTCTATTGGTGCCTGTGTTTATCTGAAAAATGTCGCCCTACGCATTGACAATATGCATGGAGATTTGGTCACTCGGGTCGAAATTATCAAGAGTATGTATTAAAATATGTATTAAAACAGGACTGAACGATTGTTCACTCCTGTTTTTTAGGTTTATTTTTATAAGCTACATAGAGGTAAAAAAGGGCGCCTCCTAAGATAATGAGGGCAGGGAACATACTTCGCAAAAGGGCAAAGGGAGTTTCAAATAGAAAAGCCGACCAGAAGTCAAAACCTGATTTTTCCCATAAATTTGGAGTCAGATAGAGTTCTTTCAAGTTCCAAATGTTTTGTTGGTGATGAGAGCTGAGTTGGAAGATAATAGTGAAGTTTGCTATAAAGATAGTAAAAAGAGTCAGAGCCTGCTGTCTCACACGCTTGTAGAGGGCATTGCGGGATTCGTTATCTGAAAAAATATCAGCGTCACCGTCATTGTCAGTATGCGTGAAATACTGACAGCTTTCGCGGTTGCTACCAGGAATCAGAGTCCAGCCACATTCTGCAAAGAGAAAAAGATAATCGAAATAATCCTGCTTAGAAGCAAACTTTCGGTAGTCAATCCGTACGATGGGTATGTCCGTTTTTTGCTCAACTTTTTCAAAGGTATAAGCTGCTGTATAGGGGTTGACCTTTATCAATCGATAGCCCTGAGATTGAATTTGGTTAATCCATTTTTCTTCATCTGGGATTGTTACAAAGATTTTATGCTTTTTCATAGGGAAACTCCTTAAAAATCAAAACGACTAGCCACTTGACTTAATTTCCGAAGGCGTTCGGTTTCAAGTTCTAGAATGCTCTTTCCTGTCGGGGTGATATGGTATATTTTCCTACGACTGTCTGTGCTGGGTACGGCGATAATCCAGCCCAACTTGAGCAGATTTTCAATCGCTCCGTACATGGTCCCAGCTGCGATGCGTACATCACCGTCACTCATGCTTTCGACCTCCTGCATAATGGCGTATCCGTGATTTGGCTCGAGGAGGGCGAGCAGAATATAGTAGGTTGTTTCGGTCAGTGGTAGGTGTTTATTGCGTTTCATGATTCTCTTTTCTTTTTATATCGCTTAACTGTATAGTTTTATTATATATCGTTATACTATATAAGTCAACTGTATACTTAAAAAATAGCAAAAATCTTCTCAAATAGCCAATCTTGTGATATAATAAACCGATTGAAAAAAATGTAGGAGGTTCCTCATGGGACGTAAATGGGCCAATATTGTAGCCAAAAAAACAGCTAAGGATGGAGCAAACTCAAAAGTTTATGCTAAATTCGGTGTGGAAATCTATGCCGCGGCGAAAAAAGGCGATCCAGATCCAGAAACCAATACAGCCTTAAAATTCGTTATTGACCGTGCTAAGCAAGCGCAAGTACCAAAACATATCATTGATAAAGCCATTGACAAGGCAAAAGGAAACACAGACGAAACCTTTGTAGAAGGTCGCTATGAAGGATTTGGTCCAAATGGCTCAATGCTCATCGTTGACACGCTTACTTCAAACGTGAACCGTACAGCGGCAAATGTTCGCGCGGCTTTCGGTAAAAATGGTGGAAATATGGGAGCGAGCGGTTCTGTTTCCTACTTGTTTGACAACAAGGGAGTGATTGTCTTTGCGGGTGACGATGCTGATAGCATCTTTGAGCAATTGCTAGAAGCAGACGTTGATGTAGAAGATGTGGAAGCAGAAGAAGGAACGATTACAGTTTATACTGCACCAACTGACTTGCACAAAGCTCTTGTAGCCTTGCGTGAAGCAGGTACAAGCGAATTCCAAGTGACTGAGCTAGAAATGATTCCGCAGTCAGAAGTGGTCTTAGAAGGTGACGATTTAGCAACTTTTGAAAAATTGTACGATGTCCTTGAAGATGACGAGGACGTCCAAAAAATCTACACCAATGTAGAAGGATTTTAATGTAACAATCAATCTCTCTTGGATAGCAGATGGCCAAGGGAGGTTTTGTTATTTGATATAAGGGGGCTAATAGAACAATTACGACACTGCTTACAGTTGGTGCTTTTCCAAAATTTTGGTATAATAAACTACGAATACAGGGAGGTATGACAATGAGACAGAATCGTGCTGTGATGTTTGTGGCTCTCTTATTTAGCGTTTTTTGCATTATTTCGTGTGGAATCAGAACAAGAGAAACTGCTAAAACAAGAGGAAGTAGCCAAGAAGTTCAAATGGCTGAAGAGGCTGTTCGTAAAGATGCGGATACCCTACTAAGAAGCGTAGTAACGAAAAGCGATGTTGGTTTTTCTCAACTTTATGGAACATCCTATGATCAATGGACTAAAGAGACTATTTTCCCTGACCAGATTGCAGCTGCGATTAAAGACAATGGCTGGACACCTGAGAGCAAGTATACCTACCAGTATGCGAAAGGGTTTGAGAAGTTAAAAGTTGCAGAGATTATAGGGAGATTTTTAGAAACCAGACGGGATAATATCAAGGATATAAAAGAATATAAAGTGACAGATGTCGAGGTATCCGATGACAAGGCAACGGTCACGTTTGTCTCTCGCCAAATCAATAATACTGCAACTGCAGCTGCGCTTAACACTCTTTATTTAGCCGTAGCAGATAGCACGATTGATGTGTTTGCGGCTCTTAATAAGGCTAATGAAGCAGATAGTGAGTTTAAGAAGTTGCACACCTTGGTCTCGGATTTTCTCTACTATGCTAATTTCAGCGATTTGTTAAATGGTGATAAGAAAATTCCAAATCGCTTGAATGAAACACCCTTGACAGAGGGGACTTATGAAATTACCTTTGATTTAGAAAAAGATAGCGAAGGTCATTGGGTGATTTCGGAACAGAATTATAAGAATTTGATTTCTGATTTGTTAAACTACGATGAGAAGGCAAGTCAAATTGTGTATCCAGATGGCACACACGCTAAAAACGGATCAACAGGAACAAGTTCTTCGACGAATGTAGGCTAGAAAAAATGCTGACTGAAAAATGCCCCGTGGGAATATCCAAGGGGCATTTTTGTATTTATAGTGGGTTGAGAAAGGAATAGGATAAGGAAAGGAGCTGCAGGTAGAACTGGCGTTCATCAAAGTGACTTAACGCTATCTTCACCTTTATTCAATTCACTATATTGTCCTTTTCTAGGAGCAGTTGGGATAAGATCGTAGAGATAAGGTACAATCTGTTCTCCCTCTAATTCCTCCAAAGATTTAATCCAGCGGAAATCGGTGTGTTCTTCTGGGTCAAGCTCAATAGGGCGTTTCTCTTTTAGGTGAGCGGCATAGACCAATCGTGTAAAAACGGTCTGTTTATCAGAATCAAACTGGCTATCTTCGTGGAGAATACCAGAAATAGTAATAAGTTGATTGGCTTCTTCAAGTGTCTCCCGAAGAGCAGCAGCCTGAGGTAATTCATGTAATTCGACACCGCCTCCAGGAATATCCCAGTAGTTTGGGTAAACATTGGCTTTTCCTCGTTTGATACTAGAATGTTTGAGGACAAGGTAGCTGTGTTCCTTTTTAATCAAAGCATGGGCAATCAGTTTGACAGACATGGTATCCTCCTATTTTCCGAGACAGAACTGGCTAAAGAGCTGGGTAATCAGTTCATCGGGTTTGGCGTCTCCTGTGATTTCTCCGAGAATCTGCCAGCAGTGGATCAAATCCACTTGGGGTAAGTAGACAGGCTTTCTATTTCAAGTCCCACATTTACCGTCTGCAGAGCCTCTATGGCTTTACCACCGTGGCTCAGCTTCAAAAATCCAGCAGCGTTTCCAGCTAAAGGATTGGCCGGGTGCAACAGTGATCTTTTGGATAATTTCTGGACTGACGATATGATCAGTTGCCCAGAGTAAGAGGCTAGTCGGTTGGACTTCATCGATTCCTGTCACGCTGGCCTTAGCCCCCTTGTGGAGTAGTGTCCATGTGAAGGTGGTCTTGTCTGTCTTGGGAATGGGTAGAACACTGAGCGACACCTCCGTCTCGCATTGCTTAAAAGCGATAGCTTTGCCATCTGCCACAAAATTATTGTGGTCATAACCGCCAAAACCTTCCAGCCCTTGATGACCCAAGTCAGGCATATCAGGCAACTCCAAGCGGTAGTCAGGTGAAATAGCCATACCGTCAATGCTGAGGAAATTATGACAATATTCTTCGGTCTCGATGACCTTGTCCCCGACATTGGTGATGGAGGCTTTCAGAGTCACTCGATTTTCCTCGATGCTGATTGTTTTTCCCATAGTAGCTGCGATACCGCGGCAAGGCACTGCCTTCGTGACAAAACTGGCACTAGTCTGCGTGTGTTTCATCGTTACAGGATAAGGCTCAACCTCATCATACTTATGAGCAAATTGGTAACCTAAATCTGAATCCTGCTTGATGAGCCCAACGCCTAATTTAGGGAAAAATTCGCAGACTGCAGCTCCAGAGCTGAAATCTCCACTAAATTCACAACAAAGCCCCCGACCACCAGAAGACAAATGGCGCAAGTTCATGGGCTCATTGGCACAAAAATGGGTATCTCCGTCAAGCGTAACCTCCGAAATGAACCCTGCCCTGTCAAAGCGGAAAGTATCATTCGGACGCTCACCAGGTTCGGAAATTTCCACCCTCAAGCGGTTATTGGTTAGTACAATCATAGCAACCTCCTATGAATTTTTATGATTACATTACTTTATTTCCCAGACTAAATCATCGAAAGTTCTAAAATGAAGTTAGCCACTCAAGGGTATAAAAAAACATCTCAGAGAGATATAATTGTAATCACCACAAGAACAATTAGAAAGACTCTGAGATGCAACACTATTATACACCAAAAAGGAAACATTTGACACTAGCTGAACGTAGAATGATTGAGCGTTGGCTTCAAGAAGGGCTCTCAAATCGTGAAATCGCTAGAAGATTAGAGAAGGCTCCTCAAACCATTCACAACGAAGTCAAACGTGGTCTGGTTAGGCAACAAGTGCGTAAAGGAAAATTTGAAATAATCTACTCAGCTGACTTCGCTCAAAAAAACTATCAAAATAATCGTAAACATTCTGTGAGGCAGACTTCCCTAACCAAGGAACTCAAAGAAAAGATTCTTCACTATATCAAGCAGAAATACTCTCCTGAGATGATGGTAAAAGCAAAAGGGATATCTGTCTCCGTCTCCACCATTTACTACTGGATTCATCATGGACACTTAGGATTGACCAAGGATGGCATGCTTTATCCTCGCAAGGAGAAAACGAAGAAAAAACAAGCGAGTCCCAACTTTAAGCCGGCTGGAAAATCGATTGAGGAACGGCCAGAAAGCATTAATCAACGTGAGAATGTTGGTGATGTTGAAATTGATACGGTTATTCAAACACGGGCAAAAAATGAGTGTCTGTTGACTCTAACTGATAGAAAGAGTCGTTATCAAATCATCCGACTCATTCCCGATAAGTCCGCGTCTTCAGTCAATCAAGCTCTGAAAATGATCCTCAGAGATTATCAAATTAACTCAATCACAGCTGATAACGGGACTGAATTCAGTCGTTTAGCAGAAGTTTTTGGCCCCGATCATATCTACTATGCCCACCCTTATTCCTCTTGGGAGCGTGGAACTAATGAGAATCATAATAGACTCATCAGGCGTTGGTTGCCTAAGGGAAGCAAAAAGGCGACGCAGCAACAAGTCGCATTTATTGAAAACTGGATTAACAACTATCCAAAGAAGATATTGGGTTACAAATCTCCTAGAGAATTTTTACAGACTGGCTAACTTGAACTTGAAATTTGCCCCAGACTAAATCATTGAAGCTTTTACTTTGAATTTAATATACTAAAGTCCCTTTTTTAACATTGTAAAATATGAAGTACACTTACATTATACGCCAAATTTTATCCGTGCAAGGCATAGTTATTTAATAGGATTCTTGATACCAAGACAAGCAGTTTGAGTCTTTTTGAACATTTATTTTCCTAAACAGAATTGGCTAAAGAGCTGGGTAATCAGCTCATCAGGCGCGGCGTCTCCTGTGATTTCTCCGAGAATCTGCCAGCAGCGGGTCAAATCTACCTGGAGCAAGTCGACAGGCATACCCATTTCAAGTCCGTCGTTTACCGCCTGTAGAGCCTCTACCGCTTGTTCAATGAGGGAGATGTGTCGGGCATTGGAGAGGTAAGTGGCATCTTGTTCAACGAGTCCTGCATTTTCAAAGAAGAGCTGATTAATTCGTTCTTCAATCTGGTCAATGTTTTGATTGTGAAGTACGGAAATCGCGATGATGTCAGAGGGAAGCTGGTCTTGTTCAATTTGCATTGGGAGGTCGGTTTTATTAAGCAAGATAATCCGATTGCTCTCTTGGCTAATTGCTAGTAGTTGGCGGTCTTGTGGGGTCAATGGTTCGCTAGCATTTAAGACGAGAAGGACTAAATCAGCCTCTTCGAGGGCTTTTTTGGAACGTTCGACTCCGATTCTTTCGACCACATCGTCTGTTTCACGAATCCCTGCGGTATCAATCAGTTTGAGGGGGACACCATTGATGTTGACATATTCTTCAATGATGTCGCGTGTTGTTCCCTCGATGTCAGTGACAATGGCCTTATCCTCACGCAGCAGATTATTTAAGAGACTTGATTTGCCCACATTGGGACGACCGATAATAGCTGTTGCAATACCTTCACGAAGGATTTTGCCTCGACGTGCTGTTTTGAGCAGGCGTTCTAGCAAAGCCTGAAATTCCATGGTTTTCTCACGTACTAGCTCGGTTGTAGCTTCTTCGACATCGTCGTATTCAGGATAGTCAATATTAACCTCGACCTGAGCTAGCGTATTTAGAATTTCCTGTCTGGTATTATTGATGAGGGTAGA
The DNA here is from genome assembly GCF_003595525.1 of Streptococcus respiraculi. Classification (NCBI taxonomy): domain Bacteria; kingdom Bacillati; phylum Bacillota; class Bacilli; order Lactobacillales; family Streptococcaceae; genus Streptococcus; species Streptococcus respiraculi. The sequence goes on from NZ_CP022680.1 coordinate 803,443, forward strand.
AAGCGAGCCGTCTAGCTGCCGAACAGCTTGGTGCATGGCCTTATCTGTCTTAGCACGGATAATATCCATGACTGCTTCTGCCTGCGTGAGGTCGACACGACCATTTAAAAAGGCTCGTTTCGTAAATTCTCCGGGTTCTGCTAGTCGTGCTCCTTGACGGATGACTAGTTGGAGAATTTCATTGGTCACCGCAATTCCGCCGTGGGTATTGATTTCAACGATATTTTCCCGTGTAAAAGTCTTAGGAGCTTTCATGACAGAGACCATAACCTCGTCGACCACGATGTCTGCAAGAGGATCAAGAATATGCCCGTAATGAATGGTATGGCTAGCTACGTCAGCTAAATTTTTTTCTTTAAAAACGCGGTTTGCAATCTCAATAGCCTGATTTCCAGACAAGCGGACAATGCCGATAGCCCCTTCTCCCAAAGGAGTGGAAATGGCTGCAATCGTATCAAATTCTTTTGTAATCATAGCTCTATTGTAACGCAAAACACCCTCTCTATCAAGAAAATAGAAAGGAAAGGGGGAAATAGGAAGGCTCTATAGTGGATTGATACTCTATAAAAATCAAAATCTGACTACCTTCCACAATTGAGAATTGTGGAAGGTGAGAAATAAAGCGAGCATGCTCGTCTCCACTGAACCACTAGTTCGGACTAATGTTAGCTGAGGATGATTGCATAATCCTGATTTCCAACCTTCAACAGTCCGAGGGACTGTTGAAGCAAGGTGAGTTAACGACGTCAGACTTTGACTTTTGACGAGTACGAGAAAAGAATAGGACAAAGTAAGGGACTGCAGATAGAACTGGTGTTCATCAAAGCGACTTAACGATGTTCTATACTATACAGTGGAATGTTTGAAGAGAGAGTAAGTAGCATGGTGGATATAGTTGGCAACCTGTGAGTTATTCATCGTATAGAGATGGACCCCTGCGACATCTTGTGTGACCAAATCGACAATCTGGTCAATGGCATAGGCTAGACCTGCTGCCCGCAAGGATTCGGGGTCGTATTCGTACTTGTCCAAAATCGCTCGGAATTTCCGTGGTAAGCGGATGTTTTCACAGGTATTGAGCAAGCGTAGCGCCTGATTGCGGTTGATAATGGGCATAATGCCTGCCAAAATTGGTGCGTCAATGTCTGCCAGCTGGCATTTTTCCTGAAAATTGTAAAAGATATCATTGTCGAAAAAGAGCTGGGTGACAAGACTTGAGCAACCAGCGTCCACCTTTTTCTTGAGGTGCTTAATATCAGACACCTGATTTGGTGAGTCAGGGTGCTTTTCAGGATAGCAGGCGCCGATAATCTCAAAGTGTGGTGCCTCGTCCTTGATAAAAGAAATCAAATCTGTCGCATAGCGAAAATCTTTCTGCGGCGTAACATCAGGCAAGATATCCCCACGCAGCGCCAAAATCTTGTGAACTCCAATCTGATCAAGAGCAGTTAAAATGTTTGAAACTTGCACCTTGGTCAGATAGATTGCCGGCAGGTGGGCGATGGATGGAATCCCCAAGTCATTGTGGATATAATCAGCTAATCGCACCGTAGTTTCTTCGATGTTGAACTTGTTATTGCTTGCGGTCACGCTGATAAAGTGCGGTGCTAAGTCTTGCATGTCGCGGAGGGCTGAAAGGATTTTTTCATTGCCTGCGGTAGGATTTGGTGGAAATACTTCAAAAGAAAGACTAGGAGTGTGAACCATTGTTTTGTCCTTTCTAGGGGAGTAGGAGAGGTTGGGACAGACTCCCTGTCTAATCAGTAATCGTTTGACGTGCAGCCCGAGCAGCTTTGACTAAGCGAATGAGACTTTCACGCGTTTCTTTGATACCACGTGTTTTTAATCCACAGTCGGGATTGATCCAAACTTTGTGACTAGGGACTTTTGCTAGAATAGCTTGAATGGTCTGGTCAATTTCCCCTTCAGCTGGCACGCGTGGTGAATGGATATCATAGACTCCAGGACCGACCTGGGTTTGAAAGTTTTGCGCTTTTAATTCATCCAAAATAACGAGATTTGAACGACTTGCTTCAAAGGAGATAACGTCCGCATCCATATTGTCAATAGCAGGAATAATATCCGTAAATTCGCTGTAACACATGTGGGTATGAATCTGCGTATCAGCTGCGACGGTTGAATGTACTAAACGGAAAGCTGGAATCGCCCAGTCTAGGTAATCTTCGTACCAGTCGCTTCTGCGTAGTGGCAATTTCTCACGGAGCGCAGCCTCATCAATTTGGATAATCTTGATACCAGCCGTCTCTAGGTCCAGTACCTCTTCCTTAATCGCAAGGGCAATCTGTAAAGTAGATTCCTTAATCGAAATATCTTCACGCGGGAAAGACCAGTTAAGAATGGTCACAGGGCCCGTCAGCATGCCCTTGACAGGCTTCGTTGTTCTACTTTGTGCATAGCTGGACCATTTGACGGTAATCGGCTGTAAGCGCGTAACATCCCCCCATATGATTGGTGGCTTCACACCACGCAGACCGTAGGATTGGACCCAGCCGTTCTTACTAAAGAGGTAGCCAGACAGGTTTTGTCCGAAGTATTCTACCATGTCGTTGCGCTCAAATTCACCATGAACCAAAACATCAAAGCCAACTTCTTCCTGCCAGTTAATCCAATCATCAATCTGTTTTGCGAGAAATTTATCGTATTCTTGAGCGGACAAATTCCCTTTGCGGAAGGCCAGCCGGTTTGCTCGAACCTCTTCTGTCTGCGGGAAGGAGCCAATGGTGGTCGTTGGCAATTCTGGCAAGTTGAGGCGTTTAGCCTGTAGCTTCTCCCGCTCGCTAAAGGCTGGTAAGCGGGTATAATCCGCTTCTGTCAAACCTGCGATGCGACGTGCCAAGTCTGTGTTTTTGCCAACACGTTCTGTGTCAAACAAGACCTTGTTCTTTTCTAAAATCTCTTTTTCGCCACTTGTCACAATGGCGTCCAAGTCACGGAGTTCCGCTAGTTTTTCCACCGCAAAGGCAAAATGCTCTAAGACATCTGCTTCAAATGTTTCATTGGCTGTGGTAAATGGTACGTGGAGTAGCGAACAAGAGGTGTTTAGCACGATATTGTCAGCAGGAATCTTCTCTAAAATCGCAAGGCTCTTTTCGTAGTTGTTGCGCCAGATATTTTTCCCATTGACAATACCTGCATAGAGGACTTTATCTGCTGGGAAACCTGTTGAGACGAGGTCAAGCGTCTTTTTCCCCTCGACAAAGTCTAGCCCCAGGCCGTCAATTGGTAAGGCAATCAAGTCGTCATAGACATCTCGCACATCGCCAAAATAGGTTTGGACAAGGACAGACAAGCCCTTTTTATCAGCTAAGAGTTTGGTATAAAGATTTACGAAAAGGGCCTTTTCATTAGCTGCTATATCCTTGACTAAACTCGGCTCATCGAGCTGAATGTTTTCAGCACCAAGTCCTGCTAATCTTTCAAAGACTGCTTGATAGGTAGTGACAATGTCATCAAGATAATCAGTAGCTACCGTACCTTCTTCATAGTCTGCTAATTGGAGGAAGGTAAATGGTCCAATCAGAACAGGACGTGTTAGTAACCCTTGGGCTTTTGCTTCTGTAAATTCCTCAAAAATTTTCTGGCTAGCTAGTTCTACTTTTGTATCTTTTTCAAATTTCGGAACGATATAGTGGTAGTTAGTATTGAACCATTTTTTCATCGGGAGGGCTCTGACATCTCCTTTTTCCCCCTGATAGCCACGTGCAAGAGCAAAGTAACGTTCCAAGTCTGTCAAGTCTAAATCCTGCACTGTTTTTGGAATCACATTGAGCAAGAATGCGGTATCTAGGACATTGTCATAATGAGAGAAATCGTTGCTAGGGATTTCTGAAATCCCAGCTTTTTTGACCAAGTCCCAGTGCTTGCTGCGGAGGTCCTTAGCAGTTTCCAGCAATTTTGCTTCACCAATTTCTCCTCTGAAGTATTTTTCCGTTGTAAATTTTAACTCACGAAACTCGCCCAAACGTGGAAATCCAATAATTGTTGTTGCCATAAGAAGCCTCCAAATCTTTTTCTTGACACTATCCTAACAGAAAATAGTGCATTTGTATAATTGAAAATGATTAGGAATAGATATAGCTATAAACTATATAACATTTTGTGTTATTTCAGTAAAATAGAGAAAATGATATAGTTTTTAAAAATGATTGCACATAAGATGGTATGAAAAGTGATAAAATCTGAGGCTGTTTATTCCAAAAGATAAAAAATTTTAAAGAGCCGATAAAACATCTATATTAGACAGAGGGAATGGCGCATGATACTATAACAGATACATCCATAGAAAGGTGGCATGAAGATGAAAAAAGTGATTGTCGGAATTACAGGAAATGAAAAGGAAATGCCACTCATGTCTGGCTTGACCTATGTTGCGGTGGCGAAGGATTTGGCTGAAGGGGTGAAAGCTGCGGGTGGTCTGCCAATTGTCATTCCAATTGGGACACCTGAAATGGCGAAAGATTATATTCAGATGATTGATAAATTAATTCTCTCAGGAGGACAGCATGTCAGTCCACAATTTTATGGTGAAGAGCAGTTAATCAATAGTGATGATTATTTACTCGAGCGAGATCAATTTGAACTGGCCTTAATCAAAGAGGCATTGAAACAAGAAAAACCAATTTTTGCTGTTTGTCGTGGTATGCAACTGTTAAATGTTGCGCTAGGTGGTAGTTTGAAGCAAGATGTCAAACACCATTGGCAGCCACAATTAGAGGGAACATTGCATAGTTTGCAGGTAAGACCAAATAGTCGTGTGAGCCGACTCTTTGCCGAGGGGAGCCAAATCAATTCTTTTCATCATCAAAGTATCAAGGATTTGGCACCTGTGTTAAAGGTGACGGCTCGTGATCCGCGTGATGGGACTATTGAAGCTGTAGAAGGGCGTGGGAGATTACCGATTTTAGCAGTCCAGTGGCATCCAGAATTTTTATGCAGGGATTGTGACAGTAACCGACAGTTGTTTGACTACCTCGTTCACCGGCTGTAGGAGCTTGGCCATAAGAAAATAGAAAACAGAGTGAGGACAATTGAGACTGGGCAGTCAAGATTCTCCTCGCTTTTTGTATCCGCTGTCACACTTTAGAGCACATATCTAGTGGCTTTTTTCTAGCCTTAGGAGTAGACTATAGGTAAAGAGGGTTCGTGTTTCTAGCTTAACTTGATGGAAGGAGGCTGTACCATGTTTGAATCTACTCTACCTCATATTAAAAAATATTATCCCCTGCTCATCATTTTAGGTTTTCTTTTCTGGATTAGTCCCTTCTTTCTTCCAGACGAGATGACTATTACAACGCAAAATCATCTTGGTTGGGGTTATGTTGTGACCTTGTTTATTTTGCCGATATTAGGTGCGCTCAGCTTTCCATTTTCTCTTTATTTCAAAGAGAAGAAGTGGATGCTACCGAGTCTAATGCTCTTACTAGCTTTTCCGATTTCAATCTGTATTCAGATTTTTCTGCTTTTCTTCTTTTAAGGAGGCCTTTTATGTTACACGCACTTTCTCAATTCAGTAAAAAACACACGTCACATCTCATCTTGCTAGGATTTTTTGTCTTGATTGCATCGGTTTTAATACTCGTTACCCCTAAAGTGGTACGAGCTCTATTTTTAGCAGTAACAGATTGGCACACGGTTACAATCGTTTGGTTGGTTCCAATTATCGGTGTCCTTGCCCTTCTTTGTTCTCTCTATCTCAAACGCAAGAAATACCTATTTTTCAGTCCTTGCTTAATCTTTGCCCAACCGCTTTTCTATCTTCTGTGGGTTGCAAGTTTTTATCTCTTTGTTTGGGGATACGGTGTGATTCATTGGCTATATAGTTTCTTTCATTAAGGCGTATAGCCTAGCCTTGCAGTTGAATGTCGTGCTAGGCAAGGAGTTGCAGGCAAAACTTGAGTTAGCTAAGGATTATGGTATACCCCTATTTTCAACAAGGCTGAGACAAAAGTGTCCAGCCTTGCTTCTTTTATAGTTTTAACAGTTTGAAGCTTGTAAAACGTCGAGAAATCAGCATTCTATTAGAAGAGGCTAGCGAACGTTTTTTTACTACCTTTATTTCCAGTCTTCAACAGTCCATTGGACTGTTGAAGCAAGACACGTTAACGATGTAATCAATGCTAACGGATATAGCTATAGTTAAAAACTATAGAGTTTACAAAATACCCATAAAAGATTTTTAAGTGGCACATAAAAATTCTATATTGGTCAAATAGTGGCTCTTGTGATAAGCTATGTATAGTTCATTTTTAAGGAGTGTAAAATTATGAAATTGAAAAAATTAGCTAGCTTAGCAGTAGTTGCTTTTGCTTCAGTTGCAGCTTTGGCAGCATGTGGTTCAGGAGCTTCAAAAGATGATAATGTTCTTCACATCGGTGTGATGAGTTTAAGCGGATCAGAAGAAGCACGTTGGGATAAGGTTCAAGAGCTTCTTGGTGATAAGGTAAAATTAGAGTTCACTCAGTTCACAGACTACTCACAACCAAATAAGGCGGTAGCTGAAAATGAAGTTGATATCAATGCCTTCCAGCACTACAACTTCTTAGAAAATTGGAACAAGGAAAATGGGGAAGACCTAGTAGCAGTTGCTGATACCTATATCTCTCCAATCCGCCTTTATTCTGGTACAGAAAAAGGAAAAAACAAATACAAGTCTGTCGATGAAATTCCAGACGGATCTGAAATTGCAGTACCAAATGACCCAACCAATGAAAGCCGTGCGCTTTACCTTCTTCAATCAGCAGGTTTGATTAAACTAGATGTATCTGGCAAAGAATTAGCAACCGTTGTTAACATCAAAGAAAATCCTAAGAAGTTGAAAGTGACAGAATTAGATGCTAGCCAAACAGCGAGCTCGCTTCCATCTGTTGCAGCTGCAGTGGTAAACAATAACTTTGTTCGTGACGCAGGACTTGACTACAAGAATGCCCTTTACAAAGAACAAAAAGATGAAAATTCACACCAATGGTATAACTTGATTGCAGCGAAAAGCGATTGGGAAAAATCACCAAAAGCAGATGCGATCAAAGAATTGGTGAAAGCATTCCATACAGACGAAGTGAAAAAAGTCGTTGAAGAATCTTCTGACGGCATGGACGAACCAGTTTGGTAAAAAAGACAAAATGCTATGGTGGATATCCTCATAGCATTTTCTGTTCATCATGCATACTGACATATACCTAATGCTTATTGAAATTCAAAAATAATCAACGTACTCATCATTAACAATCTTAAAACATATAAATTGCTTACATTGACAACATTAAGATAGTGATTGGGTTAGTTTGAAAATATGGTAAGCCGAAGGTGTTTGCACATAGGCTATTGTTGATAGTAGTAGAGTATAAATAGTAGAAATTTCTATTTTTGATAGATTCTTAGGTAGTGCAGACGCAATATAGAGTATGATATAATAGGACTAGAGAAAAGTGGTAGCTGAACCCCGACAAGGAGAAAGAATGGCAAGACAAGCAGAACAAATTAAAAAATTTGAAGCAGATGCGATTACACAGGCTTATTTTGAAAAGTTGAAGGTATTGATTTCCAAGAAGTCGATTTTTGCGCAGCAGATTGGACTTTTGGATGTAGCGACCTATCTGAAGGAAATCTTTGAGGAAGCAGGAGCCGAGGTGGTCTTGGATGACAGTTATGCAGCGCCATTTGTCATGGCAACTTTTACTAGTCCTTATCCAGATGCCAAGACCTTGATTTTCTACAACCACTATGATACGGTGCCTGCTGACGGAGATCAGGTTTGGACGGATCAACCTTTTGAACTCAGTATAAGAGACGGCTATATCTATGGTCGTGGGGTGGACGATGACAAGGGGCATATCACGGCTCGTTTGTCAGCAGTACAGAAATACCTTGCTCAGCACGAGACGCTTCCAGTCAATATCATCTTTATCATGGAAGGAGCAGAAGAATCCGCTTCGGTTGATTTGGAAAAATATCTGGAAAAATACCAGCCCCACTTGGTCGGAGCTGACTTGCTAGTGTGGGAACAGGGCTCTCGTAATGTCTTAGGGCAGTTAGAAATTTCAGGTGGCAATAAGGGAATTGTGACCTTTGATGTTACGGTGAAAAGTGCGGATTTAGATATTCATTCGTCCTACGGCGGGGTAATTGATTCGGCTAGCTGTTATTTGATGTCCGCTCTTCAGTCCATGCGAGACAGGGACGGCCGTATCCTTGTTGACGGTATTTATGAGCAGGTAGAAGAACCTAACGAACGTGAACTGGCCTTAGTGGAAGAATTTGCCCTAGCAACCAGTGAGTCAGTGACCGATATTTATGGCTTGACCCTGCCGACCTTGGTCTCAGACAGAAGAGCATTCTTGAAACGTCTTTATTTTGAGCCGTCTATGACCATTGAAGGATTTTCAACAGGCTACCTAGGAAAGGGTGTGAAGACCATTATTCCTGCTGAGGCTCGTGCGAAAATGGAAGTGCGCTTGGTGCCAGGTTTAGAGCCGCATGACATCTTGGATAAGATTCGTAAGCACCTAGTAAAACACGGTTTTGAGAAGGTAGAAGTGACTTTTACTCTTGGTGAAATGAGTTACCGTAGCGACATGTCTGCGCCAGCTATTTTGAATGTCATTGAGCTTGCAAAACGCTTGACGCCAGAAGGAGTGGCAGTGCTTCCGACCTCACCGGGGACAGGTCCTATGCACACGGTCTTTCATGCCTTGGGAGTTCCGATTGCAGGATTTGGCCTGGGAAATGCCAATAGCCGTGACCATGCAGGCGATGAAAATGTCAGCATTGCAGACTATTACAGCCATATCGAATTAGTAGAGGAGTTAATTGCAAGTTATGCGTAAGGAGATTATTACACTAGACAATATTGATGTGACTTTTCATCAGAAGAAACGCACCATTGAAGCGGTGAAAGATGTCACGATTCATATTGAACAAGGCGATATCTATGGGATTGTTGGCTATTCAGGTGCTGGGAAGTCAACCTTGGTGCGGGTGATTAACCTCTTGCAGGTGCCCACTGCTGGTCGCATTTGTATCAATGATGACGTCATTTTTGAGGGCAGTAAGGTGACCTTGAATGCCGCTCAATTGCGGACCAAACGCCGCGAAATCGGGATGATTTTTCAACATTTCAATCTAATGGCTCAGATGACAGCTGCCGAAAATGTAGCCTTTGCCTTGAAACATTCGGGCTTGTCTAAGGAAGAAAAAAAGGCCAAGGTAGCGAAACTCTTGGACTTGGTTGGCCTAGCAGACCGAGCTGAGAATTACCCAGCCCAGCTTTCGGGTGGTCAAAAGCAACGTGTAGCCATTGCCCGTGCTCTTGCCAACGATCCGAAAATCTTGATTTCTGACGAGTCGACTTCTGCCCTTGATCCAAAAACCACCAAGCAGATTTTGGCCTTGTTGCAAGAACTCAACGAAAAATTGGGCTTGACTATTGTCATGATTACCCATGAAATGCAGATTGTCAAGGATATTTGTAACCGAGTAGCTGTTATGCAGGATGGACGTTTGATTGAAGAGGGGTCTGTTTTAGAGATTTTCACGCATCCAAAAGAAGTACTGACACAAGACTTTATCAAAACAGCAACAGGAATCGATGAAGCCTTGGTGAAAATCTATCAGCAAGATATTGTCAAATACCTGCCAGAAGACAGTCTCTTGGTTCAGTTTAAGTACGCAGGTTCTGCAACTGACACGGCGATTATCAATGATTTGTATAAGACCTACCAAGTGTCGGCCAATATCTTGTATGGAAATATTGAGATTTTAGATCATACACCGGTTGGAGAAATGGTCTTAATTTTAACAGGTCATCAAGAACAGTTACGTGAGGCCTTGACTGCTGTGACCACGGCTAATGTAGAGGTGATGATTTTGAAAGGAGAACTATAGGATGAATGAATTACTTTCGTGGATTCAGGCCAATTTTCCCCACATTTACAAAATGGGTTGGGGTGGACAAACGGGCTGGGGAACCGCTATTTACAGTACCTTTTATATGACCTTTGTTTCCTTTGGAATCGGTGGTGCGATGGGCTTGATTTCAGGTTTATTCCTTGTCTTGACAGGTCCGCGCGGTATTGCGGAAAATCGTGGCGTTTTTTGGATTTTGGATAAGGTGGCTTCTGTCTTACGTGGGATTCCCTTTATCATCTTGCTTTCAGCTATCTCACCTGTTACCAGAGCGATTGTCGGAACGTCAATCGGGATGAATGCAGCCCTTGTGCCCTTGTCTTTGTCTGTCTATCCGTTCTTTGCCCGTCAGGTTCAGGTAGTTCTTTCAGAGTTGGACGGTGGGGTGATTGAGGCAGCCCAAGCGTCGGGTGCTACCTTTGGCGATTTGATTATGGTCTATTTCCGTGAAGGATTACCAGACTTGATCCGCGTGACAACTCTAACCTTGATTTCCCTTGTTGGCTATACAGCTATGGCTGGAGCAATTGGAGCAGGTGGGTTGGGACAAGTGGCTCTTTCATATGGCTATTTACGCTCAAATGATGATGTTACTTTCCTTGCGACACTTCTTATTCTGATTTTTATCTTTGTTATCCAATTTGTGGGCGATTTGATCACCCGAAAAATTAGTCATAAATAAGACAAAATCAAGAGTTATTGAAAGAAGTAAAAAACTTTCCTAATTTAAGTTTCGATTTCCGATTTTCGGAAGCGGAGCGAGCCTCATCAGATACTTTTTGATGTGGTAAAAGTAGCACAAAAGAACTTTTTCAATTTAAAACCAAGCGCCTTGCTTGGTTTTTTGCTATACTAGATTTAGTAAACGAATAGGAGGACGACATGAAAACATATACAATGAATAACGGGCTCACCATTCCAGCACTTGGCTTTGGAACTTATTTGTCAAAAGATGGGGACGAAGTCTACAACGCGGTGCGTAAGGCTTTGGAAGTGGGCTACCGCCATATTGACACAGCAGCTTTTTATGGTAATGAGGAGAGTATCGGACGAGCGATTAAGGATTCGGGAATTGCTCGTGAGGAGCTCTATATTACGACTAAATTGTGGAATGATGCGCATGGATATGAGGAAGCAAAGGCTGCCTTTGCCTTGTCTATGGAAAAATTGCAGTTGGACTATCTTGACTTGTACCTGATTCACTGGCCAAATCCAGCAGGCATTCGGGACCGTTGGCAAGAAGCCAATGCTGCTGCTTGGCGGGGCATGGAAGAGTTGGTTGCAGAAGGGAAAATCCGTTCCATCGGTGTCAGCAATTTCATGGTGCGTCACATGGATGAGCTCTTAAAAACAGCAACCATTATCCCTGCGGTCAATCAAATTCGTCTAGCACCTGGTGTTTATCAAGAGGAGATTGTCGAGTATTGCCGTGAGAAAAACATTGTCATCGAGGCTTGGAGTCCGCTCGGTCGTGGGGAACTATTTAACCATCCAACCATGCTGGCCCTCGCTGAAAAATATGGAAAAACGGTAGCTCAAGTAGCACTTGCTTGGTCATGGGCTCAAGGATTTTTACCTCTACCAAAATCAGTGACAGACAGCCGAATTGTAGAAAATCTGGATTTTGAAGACATTGCCTTGTCAGAGGAAGATATCGTAGCTATCACAGCCATTACAGGTGTGACAGGAGCCTACAATCCAGATGAAGTGAATTTCTAGTATACCAACAGGAGCTTGTCTTGTTCACTCCCTAGAAATTTTTTACAGAGTATGGATAGACAGCCGAAGGATTTTCTGCTATACTAGCAGATAAGAAAGAGGGTCGCTTGGTACAGCCTTTAGCGAGTTTGGGACAGTGAAAGCCAAACGGAAAGTCAGAGTGATTGGCGCTTTCTCAAGCATTTTTAAGAACAAAATGAAGTAATAAATTAGGGTGGAACCGCGTTTCAACGCCCCTATGGAAACATAGGAGTGTTGGCGCGTTTTTTGATTTTTCTGCGTGTGGCATGAAGACACCCGACATTTATCACGCTCAAATAGAAAGAGAGAAAAGCATGTCTAACAAATTAACTTTTCACCTTGCCAAAGTTGCTAACAAACCTAAAGGGTTGAGCAACTAACGGCAATCGCTATGGCGAATTGCCTAGGCTATGCACTTGTTTTCCTTTCAAAAGATGGTTGTTTTTGAAAGAAAAACGTCGCAAATGATAAGTATTAAGAAAGAGAGAAACCAATGTCTAACAAATTAACCTTTCAAGAGATTATTCTGACCTTGCAACAGTTTTGGAATGAGCAGGGCTGTATGTTGATGCAGGCTTATGATACGGAAAAAGGGGCGGGAACGATGAGTCCTTACACTTTCTTGCGTGCTATTGGTCCTGAACCGTGGAATGCAGCTTATGTTGAGCCAAGTCGTCGCCCAGCAGACGGTCGTTACGGAGAAAATCCTAACCGTCTCTACCAGCACCACCAATTCCAAGTGGTCATGAAACCAAGTCCAAGCAATATTCAAGAATTGTATTTGGAATCTTTGGAGCGCCTTGGGATCAATCCTTTGGAGCACGACATTCGCTTTGTAGAAGACAACTGGGAAAATCCGTCGACTGGTTCAGCAGGTTTGGGCTGGGAAGTCTGGCTTGACGGTATGGAAATCACCCAATTTACCTATTTTCAACAGGTTGGGGGGCTTGCAACAGCTCCTGTTACAGCCGAGGTGACTTACGGTTTGGAGCGTCTAGCTTCTTATATCCAAGAGGTGGACTCGGTCTATGACATCGAGTGGGCTGACGGGGTCAAATACGGGGAAATCTTCCTCCAACCAGAATATGAGCATTCAAAATACAGTTTTGAAATCAGCGACCAAGACTTGCTTCTAGCGAACTTTGAAAAATTTGAAGTAGAAGCAAAACGTTGTCTTGACGAGCACTTGGTGCACCCTGCCTTTGACTATGTCTTGAAATGTTCGCATACCTTTAATCTGCTCGACGCACGTGGTGCGGTTTCAGTAACCGAGCGGGCAGGCTATATCGCACGGATTAGAAACCTAGCGCGCGTGGTCGCAAAGACCTTTGTGGCAGAAAGAAAACGCCTTGGTTATCCGCTGTTGGATGAAACAACAAGAGCGCAATTATTAGCAGAGGAGGCAGAATAAGATGGCTAAAAATTTACTGGTAGAACTTGGCTTAGAAGAGATCCCAGCTTACATTGTGACGCCTGCCATGGTGCAGTTGAAAGACCGCATGGCACAATTTTTGACAGATAACCGCTTGGATTTTGAAGAGGTTGAGATGTTTTCAACCCCTCGTCGTTTAGCAGTGCGTGTCCGTGGCTTGGCAGATCAGCAAGAGGATTTGACAGAAGATTTCAAAGGCCCAAGCAAGAAAATTGCCTTGGACGCTGATGGGAATTTCACCAAAGCGGCAGAAGGTTTTGTCCGTGGTAAGGGCCTCACGATCGCAGACATCACCTTCCGAGAAATCAAAGGGGAAGAATATGTCTATGTGACCAAGCACGAAAAAGGAAAATCAGCCAAGGAAGTTTTGACTGGTATTCCAGAGGTGCTTGCTTCTATGACCTTCCCAGTCAGCATGCACTGGGCTTCTAACAAATTTGAATACATCCGCCCTGTTCATACTTTGACAGTCTTGTTAGATGATGAAGCGCTGAAGATGAATTTCCTTGATATTTCATCAAGTCGTATCAGTCGCGGTCATCGTTTCCTTGGTCATGAAACAGAAATTGCGACAGCAGACAGCTACGAAGATGACTTGCGGAAGGAATTTGTCATTACAGATAGCACAGAGCGCGAACAGATGATTGTTGAGCAAATCAGAGCGATTGAAAAAGCGCACGATGTGGTTGTTGAGATTGACCAAGACTTGCTCAATGAAGTCTTGAACTTGGTCGAATACCCGACTGCCTTCATGGGAGCTTTTGATGCCAAATACCTCGAAGTTCCAGAAGAAGTTTTGGTAACTTCAATGAAGAATCACCAACGCTACTTTGTTGTCCGTGATAAGACGGGTAAACTCCTTGCGAACTTCATCTCTGTCCGCAACGGAAATGCGGAGTTTCTGGACAATGTCATCAAAGGGAATGAGAAAGTCTTGGTAGCACGTTTGGAAGACGGTGAATTCTTCTGGCGGGAAGACCAAAAATTAGAGATTGCAGACCTTGTGGAGCGCCTGAAAGCCGTGACCTTCCATGAGAAGATTGGCTCCCTTTATGAACATATGGGGCGTACAGCAGCTATTAGCGCTCTCTTGGCTGATCAAGCTGGGCTTTCTGAAGAGGAAAAGACAGACCTTGCGCGTGCAGCAGCTATTTACAAATTTGACCTCTTGACCGGCATGGTCGGTGAATTTGACGAATTGCAAGGGATCATGGGAGAGAAATACGCTCTTCTTGCAGGGGAGACACCAGCCGTTGCGGCAGCTATTCGGGAGCATTACCTGCCAAACAGTGCAGAAGGTGCTCTTCCTGAAACGAAGGTAGGAGCAGTCCTTGCCCTTGCAGATAAATTAGACACGATTTTGTCCTTCTTCTCCGTTGGCTTGATTCCAAGTGGCTCCAATGACCCATATGCCCTTCGTCGTGCAACCCAAGGTGTGGTACGGATTTTGGAGGCCTTTGGCTGGACGATTGCCATTGATGAATTGGTAGAAAAACTCTACGCTCTTGAACATGATAGCCTTGCCTATGAACATCAGACAGAAGTGCTTGATTTCTTCCGCGCTCGTGTAGAGAAAATGATGGATAAGAGTATACCGAAAGACATTGTGATAGCGGTCTTAAACAGCACCAACTTTGTAGTCAGTGCCATGATTGAAACAGCTCATCTTTTGTCAGAAAAAGCCAAAACAGTAGCTTTCAAATCAGCGGTTGAAAGCCTCTCTCGTGCCTTTAACTTGGCAGAAAAAGCAGAGTCAGCCATGGTAGTAGATAGCAGTCTCTTTGAAAATGCTGAGGAAAAAGCTTTGGCAGAAGCTATAGAGAAGATTTCCTTGACTACAGACTTGGCAAGTGATATCGACAAACTCTTTGCTCTTCAACCAGTGATTGACGCTTTCTTTGACAATACCATGGTCATGGTCGACGACGAAGCCGTGAAGAATAACCGCTTGGCTTTACTTGCAGCATTGACCACCAAGGCACAACAGGTTGCCCAATTTAACCAAATCAATACCAAATAGGAGGAAAAATGGAGCAAGCAAAGATTGATCGGATCAATGAATTAGCCAAAAAGAAAAAAGAAGTTGGCTTGACAGAAGAGGAAGTAAAGGAGCAAGCGGCCCTTCGTGAAGAGTACATCGAAGGCTATCGCCGCAGTGTCCGTGCTCATGTCGAAGGAATCAAGATTATCGATGAGGACGGCAACGATGTGACCCCAGAAAAACTCAAACAAATCCAACGCGAAAAAGGACTTCATGGAAGAAGCCTAGACGACCCGCATTCATAAGAAAAAGCAACTGGAATTTTCAGTTGCTTTTTAAATAGTTCTCTGACGGAGTTTTCTTGTCAAGATAATCGTGCTGGGAATTAGGACCATGACACTGCCAATCCAGGCCGCAGGGTTTGCTGCAGCTACACCATAGAAACCGAAATACATTAGACCAACAATAGCGACCCCAGCCCGCATGACCAACTCCATGATGCCCGCAAGAGTAGGGACAAAGCTTTTTCCTAGCCCCTGGATAAAGCTACGGAGAATAAAGAGAATGGACAAAATCCAGTAGCAGGCTCCGTTAATGATGTAATAGACGAGCGCCAGTTGGTAGACTTCTACACTACCATCTGCAAGAAAGAGACGAGAGAAGAAGCGGTTGGCGGTGATGAGTAAAAGAGCAAAGAAAATGGCCCAAGCAATACTGATAAAGACTGACTTTTTCAAGCCTTCCAAGATTCGTGGGTAGAGCTTTGCTCCGTAATTTTGAGCGGTAAAAGTTGAAATAGCTAAGCCCAAGTTAATCATCGGGAGCATGGCAAGCTGATCGGTCTTGCTGGCAATAGCCTGAGCAGCAATGGCGTTAGTCCCCAGTTGATTGAGCATGGCCTGCAAGGTAATAGCACCGATAGCGATAATACTGGCCTGAAAGGCCATAGGAAACCCTAGTTGTGCATGCTTGATGAGATTTGGTTTGTCCAGCCGAATTTCAGTCCATTTAACATGAAAATAGGGAACTTTTTTAGAAATATAAACAGCCAGATAAAGGACAGAAAAAGCCTGCGCTGTAACGGTAGCAAGCCCTGCCCCGAAGACGCCTAGACCGACATTCAAGATAAAGAGAAAGTCGAGTGCGATATTGATAAAACAGGCGATGATGAGCGCAATCAAGGGCGTCGTCGAATCGCCCAGACTGCGAATAAGATTAGACAGATAGTTAAAGAGAACAGAGAAAATAGTGCCTCCAAAAATAGCGGTTAAAAACTGTTGCGAATGTGGCAGTAATTCCTCTGGTGTTTGCATAAAAATGAGTAGAGGTCTTAGGAAGTACAGGGCTAGTATGGTCAAAATAAGGCTCGTACAAAGAGAGTAAAAGAGACCGTGGACAAAACTTTTTTTGATTCCTTCAATGTCATTTGCTCCAAAACGTTGGGCGGTGACAATGGTCAACCCGCTGGTCAAGCCTTGGGCAAATCCAAGAATGAGAAAGACAATGCTCCCAGTAGCTCCGACACTAGCAAAGGCAACCTTCCCCAGCGTGTGTCCTACAATAATACTATCTGCAAAATTATAGGCCAATTGAAAAAAACTTCCAATCAAAAGTGGCAAAGTGAAGCGTAAAATGACGCGAATCGGCTTGCCTTGGGTTAAATCCTGCATAAAAACTCCTTGAAAATGAGGGAGAAGAAATGAATATATTAACGACGCAATAAAGAAAACGGAGAGTCTATTAGAGCTTATTCGTATATTCCTCAAAGTGATCAACTGTATGGTTATCAGTGACAGCCATAATCAACTCTTGTTCGTTAAAGACATAGTTCGGTGAAAATTGCACGTTCAATTTATGAGTGGTTGCATCGCGGTAGCCAATAATATTGAGATTGTAGTGTTGACGCAATTGCAGCTCAGCAAGGCTCTTGCCAATCCATTTTTGTGGTGCATGAAATTCAATAATCGTCACATCACCGTCTAGCTCAATCAAGTCGGTTGTATCGCGGTGGAGTAAGTGTTTAGCAAGGGAAACCCCTGTTTCTCTTTCTGGAGAAATAACTCGGTCAGCCCCGATTTTCAAGAGAACTTCCTTGCTTGTCTTACTCTTGACTTTGGCAACAATCTTAGGCACGTTCAAAGCTTTACAATGAAGAACAGCAAGGACACTTGATTCCAAGTTGCGCCCAGTTGCAACAACCACCGTATCACACCGATCAATCCCTGCAGCCCGCAACAAGTCCTTGTCAGTAATATCACCGACAATCCCCTTAGTCAGAACAGTCTCTAGCTGATTGATCCGCTCCGCATGGTTATCAATCGCAATAATATTACAGTCATAGTGATGTAAAGTCTTAGCAATCGTAGTCCCAAAAACACCAAGACCTAAAATACCAATTGTTTGAGTTTTCATAAAATCTCCTTAAATCAAGATACGAGGGCGTTAAAAAAGCGAAAGAAAAATAGGAAATACGACGAAGAAGCGGAAGCTTCTAGGAGTATTTATCTTTTTTCCGAGCTTTTAGCCCGAGTTCAATTCCGCAAGATACGAGGGCGTTAAAAAAGCGAAAGAAAAATAGGAAATACGACGAAGAAGCGGAAGCTTCTAGGAGTATTTATCTTTTTTCCGAGCTTTTAGCCCGAGTTCAATTCCGCAAGATACGAGGGCGTTAAAAAAGCGAAAGAAAAATAGGAAATCGAAGCAGGCTGTCTTGCAACCAATGAGATTTATCCCTAAAGGGAGCCACAGATGTAACCAACTAAAGTTAGAACACCTGCGTCTCTTTTTTCCGAGCTTTTAGCCCGAGTTCAATTCCGCAAGATACGAGGGCGTTAAAAAAGTGAAAGAAAAATAGGAAATCGAAGCAGGCTGTCTTGCAACCAATGAGATTTATCCCTAAAGGGAGCCTCTGCTGTAACCAACTAAAGTTGGAACACCAGCGTCTCTTTTTGTCAGTGAGTTGTAGCCCGAGTTCAGTTACACAATCATAGATGATTTTGCATATTGTATGGTTTCTTCCTTGGATAATTTCCGCGCAGAAAGGCTAATTAAAATGGACATAGGGCCAATTCGGCCAAAGAACATGAGGGCCATGATGACCAGTTGTCCTAGCTGAGATAGCTCAGGAGTTAGATTGGCCGTTACCCCAACGGTTGCAAGGGCTGACATGACCTCGAAGATGAGAAAGAGCATTGGCTGTTGAGGGTCGGTCATACTAATGGCAAAGAGTCCCATGAGAAAGACCATGATAAAGACGATAAAAGTTACGAAGGATTTTTGAATGGTCACATCGTCAATGGTTCGTGCTTTGAAGTTGGTATGGGGAAGTCCGATAATCTCGCTTCTTGCATAGAGGATTAAGGTCAGAAACGCTGTGATTTTAATCCCGCCCGCTGTTCCGCCAGGCGCTCCTCCCAGCATCATTTGAAAGATGTAAAAGAGTAGGGTTACAGGATTGGCCTTGGTGTAGTCAATGGATGCAAAACCAGCTGTCCGCATGGTCACAGTCTGGAAAAAGCTAGCTAAGACTTTTTCTGGAACACTCAATAAGCCAATCGTTGCAGGATTTTTGTATTCAGTCAACAGAGTAAGAACAGTCCCAATCAGAAGAATGAGAGCAGTCATGGTGAGGACAACCTTGGTATGGAAACTCAATTTTTTGAAACTCAGTCGCTTTTGAATCTTAGTCTGCATGTCAAACCAGACAGAAAAGCCCAGTCCTCCCATGATAATCAAGGCTGCAATAGTCAGATTGACCAAGGGATTGGTCGCATAGTTTATCAGACTAGTCGAGCCAAAATTATCAAAGCCTGCATTACAGAAAGCAGAAATAGCTAGAAAAATGGAAGAGAAAATCCCCCTTTGCCAGCCAAATTCTGGAACGAAGTGGAAGGAAAGGCAGACTGCTCCTAACGCTTCAATGGCAAAGGTAAAGCCGAAGACAGACTTGATAAAGCTACGGAAATGCTTGGTTTCTGCCAAGCTAAAACTTTCTTGCAGGGTTGCCATGTTGATAAAGCTGAGCTTTCGTCCTCCTCTTAGGGCAAAGAGTCCGATAAAGCTAATCAGGCTCAATCCTCCGATTTGAATCAACAACATACAGATAATTTGTCCCAGAGTATTGTAGGTTTCTGCGACAGGAACGGTAAAGAGCCCTGTTACACATACCATGGAAATGGTTGTGAAGAGGTGATCCCAGTATCTAGCCTCAGAACTTGCAAGCTGAGAAATCGGCAGAGATAACAGGAGCGAGCCAATCAGGATAACGCCTGCAAAGCTCAGGACAATCCGTTGGCTCGGTTTTAATTTTAAACTAAAAGTAGGCATGATTTCCTCTCGTAAATAGGATATGAGGATATTGTAGCATAAATTGCTCAAAATAACAGAAAAACCTACCAAATTTGGTAGGAAAAGAAGCTTAGAACCTGTATTCACAGCTCAGCAACTCTATTCAGAGCTTATTTTCGCTACTCATCGTTGCTTTTTCGAAATACAGTCAGTATTCCTTCAAAAAAAGCCTTGATGATCGTAAAATAAGAATTACTTGGCTTATGAATACAGGTTCTCATTTCCATTCTGCTAAAATGATTTGGTTGTAATAGCGGAGTGGGCCGACCTTTTTAAGCAGATAATTGGCTGTGAGTCCGACTAAAAATCCAGATAAAATGCCACTAAAAGACAGAACAGGCAGATAGTTTAGGACTAGTAACGATTGTCCAATCCAAGAAAAGACGAGGAGCTGACCGATATTGTGGAGCATACCGCCTAAAATAGAAATGCCAATGGCGCTGACCCGTTTAGGTCCTAATTGTTTAGCAGAAAGCATGCCGATGTAGCTAAGGGTAACTCCAGCAAAGCCATACAAAAAGGTCGAAAAGGTACCACCTAAAAAGGTCGAAATGAGGAGTCTGATACTGACTACCTTGACGCTATCCTTTGTAGGGAGAGTGAAAATCGCAATTAAGCTAATCAAATTTCCAAGTCCTAATTTTGCCCCAGGAGCAAATGAAAAAGGTGTTGGAATTAAGCGTTCGACTAGCGAAATGACAACGGCTTGGGCAGCCAGCATGGTGATAAACAGTAATTTTTGATTTTTTGAATTCATAAGTGTGTCTCTAGCTAGGGTAGATGCAAAATGGAGGGCAGTTCTATTATTAACTATTTCTCCAATCTTTCTACTTTCATTATACTATCTGTTTTTTAGAAGATATGCAAGTCTTTTTCATAAAATCGTTTGCAAAAAGCAAACTATCCAATTGTACAATTGTTTTAAAAGGTGTATAATAGGCTTTGTTAAAAAACAGACAAACTAAACGGAGGTTATGTTTTGACTAAAAATATTGTAATAGTAGGTGCTGGTTATGCAGGGATTTCTGCGGCGCGCTTACTCGGGAAAAAATTCAAGAAAAACGACGATGTGACCGTTACCTTGATTGATAAAAACTCATTCCATACCTATATGACAGAGTTGCATGAAGTGGCGGCTGGTCGTGTGGAAAAAGATGCAATCAAATATGACTTGAAACGCATTTTCAACAAGTATCCAAAAGTAAACTTGGTAACCGATAAGGTGCTTGAAATTGATTATGACAAAAAAGAAGTGATTGCAGAGCACCAAACACTTCCATTTGACTATCTCTTGCTTGCAATGGGTGGAGAGGCGAACGATTTTGGTATCAAGGGTGTAAAAGAAAATGGCTTTACTCTTTGGTCAATCGAAGCAGCAGAACGCTTGCATGACCACATCGTTGACTCTTGCTACCGTGCTATGCGCGAACATGACGAAGAAAAACGCCGTGCTCTTTTAACGTTCACTGTTATCGGTGCAGGTTTCACTGGTATTGAGATGATTGGTGAGCTGATTGATTGGGTTCCAATCTTGGCGCATGAATTCAAACTTGATCCAGCAGAATTCTCTCTCAAAGTGATTGAAGCTATGCCAAACATCTTGCAAATGGTCACTGAGAAAGAACAGGTTAAAACACGTAAATACCTTGAGAAAAAAGGTGTTGAATTGGTACTTGGTGATGGAGTTGCAGCTGTTGAAGTTGACAAATTGGTCCTTTCATCAGGTCGCGAAATCCCAACTTACACGTCTATCTGGACAGCGGGTGTACAAGCTAATAGCGACGCGAGCGAATTTGGAATTGAAAAAGCACGTGCAGGTCGCTTAGTTGCTAACGAATACATGGAAGCAAAAGGCAAGGAAAATGTCTATGTAGCAGGTGATTTGGTGTATTACGAAGAGCCAGGAAATGACGGCAAACCAACACCGCAAATCGTTCAAGCTGCTGAGCAAACTGGACACACTGCTGCGCAAAACATTATTGCTGCGATTACAGGTGGTGAAAAGCATAGCTACAAAGGGAAATACGATGGCTTCATGGTCTCAATCGGTTCTCACTATGGCGTTGCCTTCCTTATGGGCAAATACCATTTATCAGGCTTTATGGCAATGTTCATGAAGCACATGGTCAACTTGCTTTACTTCTTTACAATCCGTAGCTTCTTCTATATGGGGTCTTATGTCCGCCATGAATTCTTTGATATTAAGAACAAACGCAATATCTTTGGTGGTCATACATCAGGGAAAGGGAATCTTCTTTGGTCAGCGCCACTTCGTGTCTTCTACGGTTCTGTATGGCTCTATGAAGGGGTTAAGAAAGCTTTTGGTCTCTTTGGTACGACTTCATGGTTGGGAGATCAAGTTGTCTTCCCATTCCCATGGTTAGCAGACCCTGTATCGGGTGCTTCAGCTGCTGAAGCAACTTCTGGTGCTTCTCAAGCAGTCGCTGAAACAGCCCACGCTATTTTTGGACTCAGTTATGCGTATGGTGAGCAACCAATGACTGTTTTGGATGGCATGCCAGATTGGTTTGCGTCAATCATGCAATTCATGATGCCAAACCAAGAAGTTGCCCTCTTTATGCAAAAATTCATGACTATTGCTGAAATCGGAATCGGTCTTGCCTTGATTGCAGGTGCCTTCGTATGGATTGTCAGCGCAGCAACAGTTGCCTTGGTGGTGATGTTCAGTTTGTCAGGTATGTTCTACTGGGTGAACATCTGGTTTATTCCAGTTGCGATTTCATTGATGAATGGTGCTGGTCGTGCCTTTGGTCTTGACTACTGGATTATGCCATGGTTGGGTCGCTTCCTCGATAAGAAGATTTATGGCAAGCCCAAGCATATTTATAGATTAAAAGATAAACGATAATGAATAGTGGTTCTTGATTCCATTATCATTGAAATAGAGTAAAAATGATAAGGACTATTCAAAAAACGGGAGAAAAGTTTGCTGAATAGTTCTTTTTCTATGATGAAGTAGGAGAATTGTGGTACATCGAATTTGGGAGAATCATCCAGAAATACAAAGGGGCTTAGAACAAGTCAAGCGCATCATGTTGACAGAGATGAAAATGATTCATCCAGCTGTGCGCGAAAAAATTGTTGAATACATGGAAGCGCCGGGGAAATACCTGCGTTCTGGTTTGTGCCTCTTATTTGCTGAGGCTGTAGACGGAGAAATCAAACCAGCAAAGCTCTATTTTGCCGCTTATGTGGAGGTCTTGCACCTTGCTACCCTCATCCATGATGATGTCATTGATGAGGCAGAGTTGCGCCGTGGGATTGTGGCTGCTCACCGTCAATTTTCTAATCGGATTGCGATTTATGCAGGGGACTATCTCATGGCTTATGCAGGGCGACTATTTGCTAAGGGCATTCGCTTGCTAGATCTTGAGACAACAGAAACGGACTCTTTCAATGAGAGATTGATTGAGGGAATTTTAGCAGGGGAACTCGCTCAGTTGATGAACCAGTTTGATGCGAGCATGACCATGAAACGCTACCTCAAGCAAATTCAGGGGAAAACAGCTTTCTTATTTGGTCTCTCCTGTCAACTAGGGACTTTACAGAGCGGAACAGCTATCACGCACACTTCACCTGCCTTTCGGGCTGGTCGTTCCTTTGGCATGGCCTTTCAGTTGAGAGATGATTTAATTGATTACCAATTGACTGCTCAAGAATCGGGAAAGCCAGCTCGCCAAGATATTCAAAATGGCATCTATACAGCTCCACTTCTTCTCGCTATGGAAGAGGATAAAAGTATTCGGCAGGATTTGCTGGCAGTTATTGAGACTAAGGAAGAAAGACTGATTGAGCAACTGGTGGAGAAAATCAATCGAACAAAGGCAAAGGAGCGGACAAACTCCTTGATGCAGGCCTATCTTGACAAGATGGAGCAGCAGATATCGTTGTTAAAAACAGGCGGTCGTTCCGTAGATTGTGACTGGCTGGCTGAGAAAATGCTAGACCCCTATAGTTAAATAGACAAAAAATTTTTTATGTCCAAATTTACGTTAAACATTGGACATTTTTACCGAAAAAGTATATGATGATAGAGTAAGAAAACGCTTCAGTTTTAAGAGGCTGAGGTAGGGAAAAGGAGTTTTATTATAATGAAAACAACAAAAGTTGTGTTGAAAAGTGTTGCAGTCTTAGCAGCTGCGTTTGCCTTGGTAGCATGTGGTGCTAAAGAAGAAAAGAAAGACACAATGATGTCTTCATCTGAAACAACAATGTCTTCATCATCAGAAGCAAAAATGATGGGAGAATTGAAAGACGGTATGTACTCAGCAGAATCTGCTGCTGATGAGCGTGGCTACAAGATTGTTCACACTATCACTGTGAAAGACGGAAAAATCACTGAGTCTAAGTTTGACTACGAAGACAAAGACGGTAAAATGAAGTCTGAAAACGAAGAATACAACAAGATGATGAGCGAAAAAGCAGGTGTTTCTGCTAAAGAAGCAATTGACAAATTGAACGCTGGCCTTGTTGAAAAACAAGACGTAGAAGCAGTTGAAGTTGTTTCTGGTGCTACTCATACTTCAGAAGACTTCAAGAAGAGTACAACAGCTCTTCTTGCTGCAGCTGAAAAAGGGGACACTGCAAAAGTAATGCTTGACAAATAATCTAGCATAAAATAAAAAAGGGAGTGAGGACAGTCAGTCAACTGATTGGGGGCTCACTCCCTTTCTAGTGGATTTTTTGCTAGAAGATGATACAATGGTATAGAAATTATACCTTATCCTACTCACTGAGCATTAACAGGAATGTTTTCTTAGGCAGTGAAGATGTACGTAAAATTTTTTGTTTCTCAGATTTTCACTACAGCGAAAGGATTACGTCATGTGTGGCTTTTCCAAAACGAGCAGTGGAGTCTGAATGCGAAGGATAAGCTATTGTTGTCGAGTATAAAAGGACTAGAAAAGGAGAATGAGAATATGAAATGGAAGTGGCTAGCCATTCCGTTGGTGATTTGCGGCTTTCTATTAGGAGCTTGTCAGTCGAAGCAAACAGTCAAGGAGAGTTTGCTTGTAGTGGACAAACCCTTGACACGGACGGAGAGCTTGCTCCATACGGTTGTGCAGATTAGTATTTACCATAAAAACCAGGAAGAAGCAATGGACGAGGGGATTTCCTACGTCAAAGAAATGGAGCGACTCCTATCGACAAATCTGGAAGGTTCGGATATTTACCGTATCAATCAGGCGGCAGGAAAAGAAGCGGTCAAGGTTGATCCGCGTACCTTTGAATTGATTGAGAGGGCTTTAGAAATGGGGGAGAAGAGTCATGGCCGTTTTGATGTCTCAATTGGAGCAGTCAACAATCTCTGGAAAATCGGTTCAGAAGATGCTAGAAAGCCAAGCGATGAAGAAATCAAGGTGGCTCTCCCTCATATCAACTACAAAAATGTACAGTTGGATAAGAAAAACCAGACGGTTGCGGTAAAAGAAGGCATGATTTTAGAGTTGGGTGCCATTTCAAAAGGTTATATCGCTGACGGTTTGAAGCACTTGTTTGCAGAAAAAGGTATTACAACGGCTATTATCAATCTGGGTGGAAATGTGGTCGTGATGGGGACTTCCCCTGCCCACAAGGAAGGTTGGAAGGTAGGGGTTCAAGATCCTGATGAAGTGCGGGGAACCGTGGTCGGCTCAGTCTATGTAACGGACGGCTCAGTCGTGACTTCAGGAATCTACGAGCGCTATCTGGAAGTGGATGGTGTCATCTATCACCACATCCTTGATCCAACAACGGGCTATCCAGTTGAGAACAATATCTCAGGTGTGACCGTCTTTACCAAGACTTCTACCCAAGGGGACGCCCTTTCCACAACGCTTTTTCTCTTGGGAATTGATAAAGGCATGGAATTTATCGACCAACTGGAGGATGTAGAAGCGGTCTTTGTGGATAAGGAACGCGGTGTTCATCTAAGTAAAGGACTCAAGGAACGGTTTGAATTGAGTAATGAGGAGTATCATCTTGTCAATGACTAATGAAACAGGGAGAATTACCCTACCCATTTTTTTAGAATTTATTGAATTACGGACAAAGGTTGCAAGTGTCTTTCCTATGTTGCTTGGAATTGTCTGGGCCATTTATCGCTATGGTACTTTTAATGGTCTAAATACAGCCTTCTTCGTCCTTGCGGTCTTGACCTTTGACATGTGTACGACGGCCATCAATAATACCATGGACTATGTCAAGGCTAAGGATCAGGTTTACCGTGAGAAGCGCAATGTCATCGGGCGTAATCAGCTTGATTTTAGGCAGATGGTACAGATTGTCTTTCTGCTCTTGTTCTTTTCGATTGCGGTCTCGCTTGTCTTAGTCTGGCGGACGGATTTGATTTTATTACCGCTAGGAGCCTTGTGTTTCTTAATTGGTATCTGTTATACCTTTGGACCGATTCCTCTCTCGCGCATGCCGCTTGGGGAGATTTTTTCAGGGGTCACCATGGGGCTTGGCATCTTCTTCTTGGGAGTCTTTGTTCAAGCGCCGAATCTGCTTTTAACCAGTCGATTTGTTGGTGAATGGTTTCAATTGCAGCTGGCTTGGGGCAAATTCATCGAGATTGGTCTTATGAGCCTGCCTCTGGTCTGCTTGATTGCTAATATCATGTTAGCCAATAATCTGTGTGACTTGGATGAGGATATTCGCAATCATCGCCACACACTGGTCTTTCATATCGGACGGGAAAAGGGCCTCTTACTCTATACTTGTTTGGCAGCCTTACCGTGGCTTTTGTGGCTAGCTTATCCCCTTCTTGGCTTCTTGCCCTTCTGGGCTTGGATAGGTGGTGGTGTTGCTTTTCTCTCTTACAAGAGTCTAGGACGTTTTTTAGAAAAGCAAATCAAGCGTGAAACCTTTGTTGAAGCAGTCAAAAGTTTTGTTTTGTTTGCACTGATGTATCTGGTAGTTTTAATTTTAGCAACAGTACTATAAATTGAATAAAGATTAGGACATCGTTAAGCTGTTTTGATGAACGTCAGTTCTATCTGCAGCTCCTTTCCTTATCCTATTTAGCACTTTGGGATACTTTCTTAAATCGTGCGGTCGCAAGCAACCTTGTATTTCCGACCTTTAACAGTCCACTGGACTGTTAAAGCAATCTTGAGCCTAAGTACCCAAAAATGCCGTTCCTAGCAACTATTTTGCTGTTGCTGGTCATTCCACTATTTCGAATGTATCGCTTTTGGCTCACTTCGTTCAATTCATTTTCTTAAAGAGTAGATTTTTATAAGATAAAATAGTTATTTTTGATTTTCATTGAGTATCACTCCACTATATAAAGTATTCAAAAGGTCCTGAACGTTGCTCCAGGACCTTTTTTAGTTAAATCGGTAAAATTAATTCTTCCTCGTCATCGGATTCTTGGTCTTCAGGGACACGAATTTCAATGATGAGATTGTGTGGGAGGCAGACAGCAATTTCTCCTGGGCGACTGATCCAGCCTGTATTAACAGCTATTTGATCAGGGCTATTGTCTTCTTTGTCGCGAATCCGTTCTCCATCTACTTCAATGATATTGTACTGACCTGGATTGGGATGATAGGTCACTTCCTTGTGGGGCGTGCCTTTGGAGAGTTTAAATTCATCGACGACCTCTCCGTTAATACGGACAGAAGCAATCAGATAGGGCTCTTCTGGCTGTCCTTGACTGCCCGCATAGGTCACTATTGCTGGTACAAAAGACAACAGTAGGGTAATCCCAATCAGGATAAAATCAAAAGGTTTAAATTGACGTAAAATCTGTTTCATTCGTATCCTCATTCTCTCATGAATAAGAATATTGTAAAGGAATTTGACCACTTTGTAAACTGTTTGGGGTTATTCGGATTGTCCCCTTCGCGCTTTAAAAGAAATATAGAGTTGGCAAGCAAGACCAAATAGTGTAGCTCTTATGAAGAAGGAAAGAGCTGCTTTTACGGTAAAGAGAGAGTCAAAGAGAGGTACGTTTTGTGAGAAGGCATCATATAACCAAAGTATCCCTCCAAAGAGAATCCCAGCTTTTAGTCCCGCAAATTTCATTTGAGCTTGTTCTTTTTGGTTGAGTTCTTCTTTATCAATATCAGCCAAATGCAGGCTGTGGACTTTGACCAAGGCAAAGGTTGACGTTGTTAATAGGAGTAAGGTCAGTATGATAGGATAGGCAAAAGCAATCACTTCAGGATATTTGTCAGCTAGAAGTAGGGCAAGTGCATTTCCAATCAGCAGTACCCAAAAGAGCAGGATGAAACAGATACTGCCGATACGGTCTACTTCTCGACGCTTGTACTCATCGAGTGGACCTGTGATACCATAAAAGCGTTTCATCATTTTGTCAGTAAAGGTTTCTTTTTTCATGTTTGTTCTCCTTGTGTTTGTTTTATTTTTTGTTTGCTTACCTTATATACAACATTTGAAGTAACAATAAAAATGTGATGAGAATTTGTGCAACCAATTTGCAATGTAAGATGGTTGGTCATTGACAGTTGTAGGAGCTGAGTTGGATAACGATAAAAGTGATGAGTACGAATGTGGTTTGTAATCGTTTTTGTCTCATCTTTTCCGTTCTATAGTGAATGGAATAAAGGTTAGGTCATCGTTAAGTTGCTTTGCTGAGCGCCAGCTCTATCTGTAGCTCCTATTCCTTTCTCGAGCCACTATAGTCTTCCCAGAAGAGGGTGTTGAGGTCTGTATTTAAGGCACGGGCGAGATTGATACAGAGATCAAGAGAGGGGTTGTATTTGTCGTTTTCAATCATGTTAATGGTTTGTCTGGAAACGCCAATTTGCTTGGCTAGCTCAAGCTGCGACTTGCCGACATCGAGTCGGTATTCTTTAACGCGATTCATGTGTCCTCCTTTTGGTGTCAGATATATGCGACATGTCTATCTAAAATTTTTTGGAAGCAGGATAGAAGTCGTGATTCCATGGCAATCAGCTTCCTATTCGCTACTTCCCATTAAGATGTGTCAAATATAATAGACATATCCTTAGCTTTATCTTACACCTTTTGAGAGGAAATGTCAACTATATTTGACAGTTTTTTTGAAAATAGTTTTCCGGTTCGTTTTGAGATAAAATATGGTACAATAGTAAAGATATGATGAAGGAATTTAACCATACGACCGTATTATTACATGAAACAGTGGATCTGTTAGCGGTGAAGCCTGATGGCATCTATGTCGATGCGACCTTGGGCGGTGCAGGTCATAGTGAGTATTTATTGAGTCAATTAAGTGAACAGGGTCATCTCTATGCCTTTGATCAGGATGAGACGGCTATTTTGAATGCCCAAAAACGCTTGGCACCCTATATTGAAAAGGGGATGGTTACCTTTATCAAGGACAACTTTCGTCATTTACAGGTACGCTTGAGAGAATTAGGTGTGACAGAGATTAACGGAATTTGTTATGATTTGGGCGTATCTAGTCCTCAGCTCGATGAGAGGGAACGTGGATTTTCATATAAAAAAGATGCTCCCCTTGATATGCGGATGGACCGCACAGCGCCTTTGACTGCTTATGAAGTGGTTAATCGCTATGATTATCATGATTTGGTGCGGATTTTCTTCAAATATGGTGAAGATAAATTCTCTAAGCAAATCGCACGAAAAATTGAGCAAGCTAGAAGTGAAAAGCCGATTGAGACGACGACCGAGCTAGCAGAATTGATTAAATCTGCCAAGCCTGCTAAGGAATTGAAGAAAAAGGGACATCCTGCCAAGCAGATTTTCCAGGCTATTCGGATTGAAGTCAATGATGAACTTGGTGCGGCCGATGAGTCGATTCAGCAGGCGATTGAGTTGCTAGCGGTAGACGGACGGATTTCGGTTATTACCTTCCATTCTCTGGAGGATCGCTTGACCAAGCAGCTCTTTAAAGAAGCCTCGATGGTTGATGTGCCAAAGGGTTTACCTTTTATTCCAGATGATTTAAAACCCAAAATGGAATTGGTCTCTAGAAAGCCAATATTGCCGAGCAAAGAGGAACTAGAAGCCAATAACCGCGCTCATTCTGCTAAATTGCGCGTGGCGAAAAAGATACACAAATAGGTGAAAAACATGTTACAAGATCAACGAAAAGACGTGACCATGCGTATTATCAGTGAAAAAATCAAGACATTTTCTCGAGTGGAAAAGGCTTTTTATGGTAGTATCGTCTTGTCTAGTTTGACCTTGGCCGTTGGAATCGTCTTTATGCAGACTCGTCTTTTGCAAGTACAGACGGAGATGGCCCGTGTCAATCAAGAAATTAACAGTAAGCAAGTGGAAATTGATGATGCTGAGCAGGCAGTCAATGAATTGATTCGGAATGCCCGCTTATTGGAGATAGCAGAAAAAGCTGGTTTGACGTATAAGAATGATAATGTTGGAGTAGCAGAATAATGTCAAAACGCAAACAACAATTGTTACGGTATGTTTTAAAGAAACGCTATATTCCGTCACAAAATCGTCGTAGAGTGGGGCAAAGTCTCATTCTGCTGACGGTTTTCATCTTTTTCATCTTCTTGATTAATTTTGCCATTATTATTGGAACAGATAAAAAATTTGGGGTTGATTTGTCAGAAGGGGCAAGAAAGGTTCACCAGACCGAAGTGACTGTCCAAGCGAAGCGGGGGACGATTTATGACCGCACTGGTTTGCCGATTGCTAAGGATTCGACGACCTATACGGTCTACGCCATTATTGACAAAGAATATGTTTCTGCTCTGAAAGAGATTTTATATGTTGAGCCTCGTCAATTTAATCAGGTCGCACAGATTTTTAATAAACATTTGGGTCTTGAGACGGATTATGTCATGCAGCAATTAAATCAGCCTAAGCTCAAGCAGGTCTATTTTGGAACATTAGGAAAGAATATTTCCTACAGCACGATGACGGCGATTCAGCAGGAGATGGAAACTGCAGGTATAAAAGGGATAGCCTTTAACACCAATCCAGGTCGTCTTTATCCAAATGGGAATTTTGCATCGAGTTTTATTGGATTAGCTAATCTAGTCGAAGACGAGAATGATGGTAGCCAGCACTTGGAAGGTCAACGGGGGATGGAGTATGCCCTCAACAGTATCTTAGCTGGTCAAGATGGAACAATTGTTTATGAAAAAGATAGCCGCGGACGAATTGTTCCGGGAACAGAAAATGTCAAAGAAGCACGAGTAGATGGGCAGGATATTTATACCACGATTTCAGCGGATCTCCAGCGTTCCCTTGAAACGAATATGGATATTTTCTTTGGCAAAACCAAAGGAAGATATGTCAATGCGACCCTCGTAGCTGCTAAGACAGGTGAAATTTTAGCGACAACGCAACGACCAACCTATAACCCAGATACCAAAGAGGGGGTTGACGACAAGGACATCTTGCAACGCTCGCTCCTCTATCAAGAAAACTTTGAGCCTGGTTCTACCATGAAGGTCATGACTGTGGCTTCTGCTATTGATAATGGGACTTTTTCACCAAATGAATATTACAATCGCTCTGAAATCAAGATTGCAGATGCTACTATCCGAGACTGGGACGTCAACGCAGAGGATATATTTGCTCCACTAAGTTTGACCTATGCCCAAGGTTTTGCCCTTTCAAGTAACGTAGGGATGGTCATTCAGGAACAAAAAATGGGAGATGAGCGCTGGTTGAATTATCTGGAGAAATTCCGCTTTGGCTACCCAACCCGTTTTGGAATGGAGGGGGAAGAAGCAGGTCTTCTGCCAGAAGATAATGTGGTGTCTGTCGCTATGACCTCCTTTGGCCAAGGGATTCTGGCCACTCAAACCCAGATGTTGCGCGGCTTTAGTGCTATTGCAAATGATGGTATCATGCTAGAGCCGAAGTTCATCACAGCTCTCTATGATGGGAATACGGATTCGGTGCGCCTGTCTCAGCCAGAAGTAGTTGGAAAGCCTGTCTCAGCTAAAGCTGCTGCGGATACCCGCCAATATATGATTGGGGTCGGAACAGACCCGCAATTCGGGACCCTGCGAGCCTCTGATGGTCCTTTGATTCAGGTAGATGGTTATAACATTGCCGTGAAGTCAGGGACTGCTCAGATTGGTAAGGAGGATGGAAGCGGATATATGGAAGAGCCAAACGCTACCATTAATTCTGTCGTCGCTATGATTCCAGCTGAAGATCCAGAATTTATCATGTATGTGACGGTTCAACAACCAGAAAGTTGGACAAGTGCCTACTGGAAAGATATTTTCAATCCAACCCTTAAAGAAGCAATGCAATTAAAAGATAGCCTCAATCTGACGACACCAGCTCCAACTCTTGCTTCTGTTTCAAAAGAAACAGAGTATAAGTTAGGCAAGATTATCGGTAAACAGCCAGGAGTGACGGCTGGAATCTTGCGCCAGCAATTGGTGCAGCCGATTATTTTGGGAAATGGTGCAGAGATTAAAAAAGTCTCTGTCGGTATTGGCTCAAATCTCACCGCCAATCAGCAGATTTTGCTCTTGACGGATCGTTTTACAATGGTGCCTGACATGTATGGTTGGACCAAGGAAAATGTCGATATATTCTCTGAATGGACAGGGATTGAGATTGAGTACAGTGGCTCTGGTTCGATAGTTACCAGTCAGAATGCTGCAATCGGAAGCGACTTAGAAAAGACAAAAATAATAAGAATTAACCTAGGAGACTAATATGTATTCTGTAATCATAGCAGGACTGGTAGCCTTTGTGGCGACGGTTCTATTGATTCCAAGATTTATCAGATTTTACCAAGCAAAACGTATTGAGGGACAACAAACCCATGAAGATGTCAAGCAGCATCAGTTCAAAGCAGGAACTCCGACGATGGGGGGAACTGTCTTTCTAGTTGTTGCCATTGTTGTGACCTTTTTGTTTGCCTTATTGACCAATAGAATGACAGGGCCGGTACTTGCCATTCTCTTCATTCTCTTACTCTATGGAATCGTTGGCTTCTTGGATGATTTCCTAAAAATCTTCCGAAAGGTAAACGAGGGGCTGAATCCTAAGCAAAAATTGGCCCTGCAGATTCTGGGTGGAATTGTCTTTTACCTGGCTCATATACAAGGAACTGGTGGCGGAACGCTCAATGTGTTAGGCTACCCACTTCAATTAGGGATTTTCTATGTCGCCTTCGTCCTTTTTTGGTTGGTTGGATTTTCTAATGCGGTCAATCTGACAGACGGAATCGACGGCTTGGCTTCAATTTCAGTTGTGATTAGCTTGTCAGCTTACGCTGTCATTGCCTTTGTAGATGGTAAGTTTGACATTTTACTAGTCTGTGTGACCATGATTGGGGCTTTGATTGGATTTTTCTATTACAATCACAAACCAGCAAAAATCTTCATGGGAGATGTGGGCAGTCTAGCGCTCGGTGGGATGTTGGCAACAATTTCGATTGCTCTTCATCAAGAGTGGACCTTGCTTCTCATCGGCCTTGTCTATGTGGTGGAAACATCTTCTGTTATGCTTCAAGTGACCTACTTTAAATATACTAAGAAAAAGTTTGGCGAAGGCAAACGCATTTTTCGGATGACTCCCTTCCATCACCATTTGGAATTGGGTGGCTTGAGCGGTCAGAGTGAAAAGTGGAGCGAATGGAAGGTCGATTTCTTCTTGTGGGGAGTTGGTCTGGTCATGAGCTTACTGACTCTTGCTATCTTATATTTCTAATCACTCGTCAGTATCAAACAGCAGTCAAATGCTGTTTTTTTTGGTATAATAGGGTGAAGTAGAAAAAGAGGATACTATGAAATTTACAGAATTTAGCTTAAAATCTTATATTCAAGAAGCCTTAAAAGAAATCGGTTTTGTGAATGCGACAGAAGTTCAAAAACGCTTGATTCCGATTGTCTTGTCAGGGCGCGATTTGGTCGGTGAATCCAAGACAGGTTCGGGAAAGACCCATACTTTCTTGGTTCCGATTTTCCAGCAATTACAGGAAGATCTCGAACAGGTACAGGCAGTGATTACTGCACCTTCACGTGAGTTAGCAACGCAGATTTACCAAGCGGCGCGCCAGATTGCCCAGTGTTCGGAGATAGAAATCCGTGTAGTCAACTATGTCGGAGGAACAGACAAGCAGCGCCAGATTGACAAGTTGCAGACTAGTCAGCCTCATATCGTGATTGGGACGCCAGGGCGTATCTATGACTTGGTGAAATCAGGCGACTTAGTCATTCACAAGGCGACAACCTTTGTGGTGGACGAGGCAGATATGACCCTTGACATGGGCTTTTTAGAAACGGTCGACCGCATCGCGTCAAGCCTGCCCAAGAATCTGCAGTTCATGGTCTTTTCTGCGACGATTCCGCAAAAATTACAACCCTTTTTGAAGAAATATTTGAGCAATCCTGTCATCGAACAAATTAAGACACAGACAGTCATTTCAGATACGATTGATAACTGGCTGATTTCGACCAAGGGACGGGATAAAAATGCTCTTATTTTGGAAATTACAAGGCTCATGCAGCCGTACTTGGCTATGATTTTCGTTAACACTAAGACGCGGGCAGATGAATTACATGGTTACCTGAGTGCAAATGGTTTACGTGTGGCAAAAATTCATGGGGATATTCCACCGCGGGAGCGCAAGCGTATCATGAATCAGGTCAAGAATCTGGAATTTGAATATATTGTAGCAACAGATTTAGCAGCGCGGGGGATTGATATTGAAGGGGTCAGCCATGTCATCAATGATGCCATTCCGCAGGATTTATCCTTCTTTGTGCACCGTGTCGGACGGACAGGTCGCAATGGGCTAGCAGGAACAGCCATCACCCTTTATCAGCCAAGTGATGATGCTGATATCCGCGAGCTTGAAAAACTCAATATCCGCTTTGTACCAAAGATGATTAAGGATGGAGAGTTTCAAGATACTTACGACCGTGACCGCCGTGTTAATCGAGAAAAGTCAAGGGAGAAATTGGACCTTGAGATGATTGGTCTAGTCAAGAAGAAAAAGAAGAAAATCAAGCCGGGCTACAAGAAGAAAATCCAGTGGGCTGTCGATGAAAAACGCCGTAAGACCAAGCGGATTGAAAATCGTGCCAAGGGTCGTGCTGAGCGTAAAGCCAAGCGCCAAACCTTTTAGGCTGATGATGTAAAGTAGGAAAAGAAATGTTACAAACAATACTAGGTCTTTATCTAAAGGGACTCTTGATTGCAGCAGTCTTGGTGGTCTTGGCTAGTCTAGCCTGGTTTTTAGTCCGCCTTATCAAGAAAAAAGATAAGACAATTCAAGAACGTCAAGAAGTTCTCTTTGATTTATTAATTATCAACGTGATGACCATTCCCATTCTATCTTTCGGGGTTGTGGGCATCTTGCTAATGCTAAGAGCATAGAAAGAAGGAAGAAGATGTACGATACGATTATTATTGGAGCAGGTCCTGCAGGAATGACCGCAGCCTTATATGCGGCACGAAGCAATCTAAAAGTAGCTCTTTTAGATCGCGGAATCTATGGCGGACAAATGAACAATACAGCAGAGATTGAAAACTACCCAGGGTATGACCATATTAGCGGTCCTGAATTGGCAGAAAAAATGTTTGCACCGCTTGCGAAATTTGGGGTAGAACACCTCTACGGACAAGTGATTCGTGTGGAGACAGAAGGTCTTGTTAAACGGGTTATGACAGAAGATGAGACCCTAGAAGCTCACACGGTTGTCCTTGCTATGGGAGCGCAACACCGTTTACTAGGAGTGCCTGGGGAAGATACCTACAATAGCCGTGGGGTTTCTTACTGCGCAGTCTGTGACGGGGCTTTCTTTCGTGGGCAAGATTTGCTGGTTGTAGGTGGCGGGGATTCTGCTGTTGAAGAAGCTCTTTATTTGACCCAGTTTGCAAATACTGTGACGATTGTCCACCGCCGTGATGAATTGAGGGCTCAAAAGGTCATCCAAGAACGGGCCTTTGCCAATGAAAAAATCCGTTTCATCTGGGATAGTGTGGTCGAAGAAATCAAGGGAGATAACATCAAGGTACAAGAAGTCTTGATTAAGAATGTCAAGACAAGTGAGGTGACAGCTCATGCCTTTGGCGGTGTCTTCATTTATGTAGGGCTTGACCCGATGACCGATGCGGTAGCTGATTTGGGCATTACCGATGAGCAAGGTTGGGTCGTGACTGATGAGCAAATGGCTACTAGCCAAGCAGGTATCTTTGCAATCGGTGATATTCGTCAAAAACAATTGCGTCAAATCACAACAGCAGTTGGTGACGGAGCAATCGCTGGTCAGCAGGCTTACCACTATATCACTGAGCATGTGAACTAAGGAGAAGAGATGTTCCATATCCAAGATATTCAGAAAAAATCAGACGGCATTACCTTTGACGAGACCTTGGAACTTGCAAGTGAGCTCATGGCTCGAAATGCAGATATTCTAGCTGTTTCACCGATTCAGGTGGCAGGACGGGTCAGCTTTGAAGCGGGCTTCTTTCTCCTAAACTATCAGATGACCTATGACATCACGCTTGCGTCCAGTCGTTCCATGGAGCCTGTTGTCCTCTCCGAGTCACTCCCAGTCCATGAAATCTTCGTGGCAGATGAGCAGGCTTTGAAAGACCAGGATATGGTGGAAGAAGAGTTGGTGTTGATTGTTGAAAATGATGTGATTGTGCTTGCAGAAAGTGTTGCAGATAACATCCTTTTAAACATTCCGCTCAAGGTATTGACTCCAGAAGAAGTAGCAGGACAGGATTTGCCGTCAGGCAAGGATTGGACCTTGATGACAGAAGAGGATTATGCAGTAGTAGCTCAAGAGAAAAAGGAAGCAAACAGCCCCTTTGCCCAATTACAAGGACTTTTTGAGGAAGAATGAAATTGACAGAAAATTGGAAAAATCTTGTCAATAGGTCGATTTCATTGTATAATGAAAAGGATATTAAGAAATAGGAGTAGAATATTCATGACAAAAGCAAATTTTGGTGTTGTGGGAATGGCCGTTATGGGTCGTAACCTTGCACTCAACGTAGAATCAAGAGGCTACACTGTTGCGATTTACAACCGTTCAGCAGACAAGACAGAAGATGTTGTTGCAAGCAACCCAGGCAAAAAATTAGTGCCAAGCTACGATGTAGAAAGTTTTGTAGCATCCATTGAAAAACCACGCCGTATCATGCTCATGGTGCAGGCAGGTCCTGGTACAGATGCAACCATCCAAGCTCTTTTGCCCCACCTTGATGAAGGAGACATCTTGATTGACGGTGGAAATACCTTCTACGAAGACACCATTCGCCGTTCAAAAGAGCTTGCAAACTCAGGCATCAATTTCATCGGAACAGGGGTTTCTGGTGGTGAAAAAGGAGCGCTTGAAGGTCCGTCTATCATGCCAGGTGGACAAAAAGAAGCCTATGAATTAGTGGCAGATGTTTTAGAAGAAATTTCTGCTAAAGCTCCTGAAGACGGTGCACCATGTGTGACCTATATCGGTCCAGACGGTGCAGGTCACTACGTGAAAATGGTCCACAACGGAATCGAATACGGTGACATGCAGTTGATTGCAGAAAGCTATGACTTGATGCAACACTTGCTCGGTCTTTCTGTGGATGAAATGGCTGAAATCTTCACTGAATGGAACAAAGGTGAGCTCGATAGCTACTTGATTGAAATCACAGCAGACATCTTAAAACGCAAGGATGATGAAGGTCAAGATGGTCCAATCGTCGACTATATCCTTGATGCAGCAGGCAACAAGGGAACTGGTAAATGGACTAGCCAGTCTTCACTTGATTTGGGTGTGCCATTGTCCCTTATTACAGAGTCTGTCTTTGCCCGCTATATCTCCACTTACAAAGAAGAGCGTGTACATGCCAGCAAAATCTTGCCAAAACCAGCAGCCTTTGCCTATGAAGGAGATAAGGCTGAGTTGATTGAAAAAATCCGTCAAGCCCTTTACTTTTCAAAAATTATGTCGTATGCCCAAGGATTTGCCCAATTGCGCGTAGCGTCAAAGGAAAACAACTGGAATCTGCCATTCGGTGAAATCGCTAAAATCTGGCGTGCAGGCTGTATCATCCGTGCTCGTTTCTTGCAAAAGATTACCGATGCTTACGGACGTGATGAGGACCTTGCCAACCTTCTTTTAGACGAATACTTCCTTGATGTGACAGCCAAATACCAACAAGCTGTTCGTGATGTAGTAACCTTGGCAGTACAAGCAGGTGTGCCTGTTCCAACCTTCTCAGCAGCGATTACCTACTTTGATAGCTACCGCGCTGAAAACCTACCAGCTAATCTTATCCAAGCACAACGTGACTACTTCGGAGCGCACACATACGAGCGTAAAGATAAAGAAGGAATCTTCCATTACTCATGGTATGATGAAAAATAATCTATGGTAAAAAAAATCTTAATTGCAGGCCGTGAGCGCAATCTTTCTCACTTTGTCTCCATGGAGTTGCAAAAAAAAGACTACTTGGTCGACTATACTTCTACGGGAAAAGAAGCGCTTCAGCTTGCCCATGAGACAGATTTTGACTTGATTCTCATGAGTTTTCGCCTGTCAGACATGTCTAGTCAGGAGTTAGCGGCAGAACTGGTAAATATCAAGCCGACAACGGTCATGATTGTGGTAGTGGACAGCGAGGACGCAGCAATCTACGGTGCTGAGATTCAGCGCTATGCTGTTTCTTATATTATCAAACCTTTTGTCATCAGTGATTTAGTCGATCAGGTAACTTCTATCTTTAGGGGGCGGGATTATATTGATGAGCATTGCAAGCAGGTAAAGCTACAAGCAGCTTATCGGGACTTGAAGATTGATTTTCAAAATCGCACTGTCACCCGTGGTCCAGAGTTGATTAACCTGACCCGCAGGGAATATGATCTTCTTGCGACCTTGATGAACAGTCAGGAGACCTTGACCCGAGAGCAACTCTTGGATCGGGTCTGGAAATATGAAGCCACAGCTGAAACCAATGTGGTTGATGTCTACATCCGCTATTTGCGTGGGAAATTAGACCTACCCGGTCAAGAATCCTATATCAAAACCGTCCGCGGTGTAGGCTATGCCATGCGGGAAGAATAAAAAGAACAATAAAACTCTCATCAAGAACTGTGAACGGCTCCCTGTCAAGTAGATAGTCAAATAATAAAAGATACTAAGCAACCTGATTTCTGAATTCCAAAGGAGTCAGGTTGTTTAGTTTCGCTTGATAGCGTTGTGTATTGTAAAACTGGATTGTTTGATTATCGACCTGATATTGTTTACTGAGTTGGGTAAGCGACTGTTCTTGGTTAAGTAATAAGCAAACAATTTCTAACTTTTCTTCTACTGATTTTGGACTTCTTTTGGACATAGGAAAACTCCCCTTACTAGTGTCTAGTGAATGTTGGTTTTTTCACTGTCTACTATATGGGGAGTATATCACTGTTCCTGATGAGAGTTTTTATGTATGTCGATGATATGTTGTATCCTCTTGAATAACTCATTTTCCTCGGTAATGGCAGATGAGGTCAGTTCAGTCGAAAAAAGCAAGCCTTAGAACCTAGTGAGCTCAGATTCAAGGAAAACGATGATATCTAGAAGGTAGGGAGTTTGTTTTCAGGAAATCTTCTAGAAATCATATTGGAAAATACAATCGTTCATCAGGTATAGCGACTTCTTTGGCAAGCATTTTCTGACTTTTTCTCCAAATTATGCTATCATAGGACAAATAAGGATGAAAAGGAGATGGACAGATGCAGAAGAGTTCATTTAAAGAAAAACTCCTCTTGATTAGTTTTGCGGCCTTGGTCTTACTTGCGGTGTTGAATTATTCAGATATTTATAGTACAGTTAAGGTCTTGTTATCCAGTATGAATGCCTTGTTTATCGGGGCGATTTTTGCCTTTATCTTAAATGTTCCGATGAAGAAGTTGGAAGATTTGATTGAAAAGGTGTCCTTTTTACGTAAGAGCAAGCGTTCCTTGGCGATTTTCGGTGTCTTGATTGCCTTTGCCTTGATTGTGACGGGAGTGGTAGTGATTATCCTGCCGACCTTGGTCTCAACGGTATCTGAGTTGGTATCGGTGACCAATCAAGCCTTTCCAAAGTTGATTCGGACCTTGCAGGATAGTGGCTTCTTGTCTAGTAAATTAGGCAGTCGCTTGAACAGTTATGTGAGCCAGTTTACAGATTGGTCGAAGTTGTCAAGTTTTGCGACAGCTTTTCTCGCAGGCTTAGCCACTAATGTGACAGGTATTTTTTCAAATGTTTTGACCTTGGTCATGGCCTTCTTTTTCACCTTGAGCATTCTTGGGAGCAAGGAGCATTTGCAGAGCATGACAGGTCAACTCCTTCATGCGGCTTTTCCCGAAAAAGTGGTGCGCACCATTAGCTATATCGGCGAGGTGATTATTGAAACCTACGATCGTTTCTTGATGAGTCAGATTGTAGAAGCAGTCATCATCGGAGTGTTAGTCTTTGTCAGCTACTCACTCTTTTCGATTCCGTATGCGGGAATGGCAGGGATTTTGTCAGGTGTCCTATCATTTGTGCCTTACATTGGTCCATTTTCGGCCTGTTTCATCAGTGCCCTCTTTATCTCAGTGCAAAATCCTTGGTTGGCTCTCTGGTCCATTGTCCTCTTCCAAGTTATCCAATTGATTGAAGGAAATGTCATCTACCCTCGTGTAGTGGGACAGTCTGTTGGTCTGCCAACGCTTTTCACCTTGGCTGCTGCTTTAATTGGTGGGAATTTATTTGGCTTGCTGGGCATGGTCTTCTTTACCCCCATTTTTGCGGTCATTTATCGCTTGGTGCGGGAATGGACTTACGCACGGCTTGAAAAGAAACAGAAGTTGAAAAACGATACTTACCAAGAGCAGGACTAGTTCTGCTCTTTTCTTTTGCGTTGCTCCAATCACGCTCCCTTTTATTATCCTGTGAAATATGATACAATGAAGTGATTATGATAGAATGGGAGAAGTAGCATGCGTTGCCCAAAATGTACCAGTATAAAATCAAGTGTAGTCGATAGTCGTCAGGCTGAAGACGGAAATACCATTCGCAGAAGAAGAGAGTGTGAAAACTGTGGTCATCGCTTTACCACTTATGAACGTGTGGAAGAAAAAACCTTGGTGGTCGTGAAAAAAGATGGCACTCGTGAACAGTTTTCTCGTGAGAAAATTTTCAACGGAATCATTCGTTCTGCCCAGAAACGCCCAGTATCTAGTAATGAGATTGAAGAAGTGGTCAATCGAATTGAGCAAAAGGTTCGGGCCCATAGCGATAGCGAGGTCGAAAGTGACTTGATTGGTAATTTGGTCATGGAAGAATTGGTCGAACTAGACGAGATTACCTATGTCCGCTTTGCCTCTGTCTATCGTTCCTTTAAAGACGTGGGCGAATTGGAAAACTTGCTCAAGCAAATCACCAAGGGAAGCAAGACCAGAAGATAGGATAGCACATGAAACCAAACGATTTCTATTCTTACATGAGAAAGAATGCCCTTAGCCCCAACTGGCTCAGCTTTATTCTCTGTTACCAACCGATTATTGGACAAGATGCAGCTGCGGTCTATCAATTCTTGTGGGCTGGCTATGACCATGGTGTGGGGCAGTATGCCCTTAGCCGTATTTTGAATCATGTCAATATGGGCATGGGGCGCTTGGAACAGGCGCTTGATGTACTCGGTGCTATGGGGTTGCTTGCGATTTATCAAAAGGACGAAAAAATCGTCTTTCGCTTGGCAGAACCCTTGTCAAAAGAGGATTTTTTGGGCACTCCCTTGTATCAAAAACTGTTGACCAAGAAAATTGGAGAACCAGCAGTTGAGGAATGGACCGATGCAAAACCAATATCAGACACCGAAGTGACCAAGAAATTTTCAGATGTCTTTACTAGCCTAGGTGACGTTCCGCTTGCTCCTCTTGCTGTACAGAGTTTTGATTTGCAAGCCTTTCAGACCATGATGGCACGTGACCGCTTGCGTTTCCAAAATGAGACAGACGATGTCATTGCTCTTTATCACTTGGCAGAAAAAAATGGCTGGGATTGGATGCAGGCCTATAAGGTTGCAAAAGAGACAGCCAACGGTCAAGTGATTTTGGTCAAGCGCATGGAACAAAAGGTGGCAGCAAGACCTGTCGCCGCTAGTTTGACCAAGCAAGAGCAAGCCATTGTTCGGGAAAGCAAGTCCAAAACAGCACTCGAATTTTTAACCCTTTTAAAAGAAGCTCGCAAGGCGACTGTCACCATGTCAGAACGCAAGTGTTTGCAGCAGTTGGTGGATTTGGGCTTGCTTGATGAGGTGATCAATGTGATTGTCCTTTATACCTTCAACAAGGTAGACTCGGCCAATTTACAAGAAGCCTATGCTTTGAAATTGGGGAATGATTTTTCCTACAAGGAGATTCGAAGTGCAGAGCAAGCAGTTTATCACTTACGAGATAGCAAGGTAGTGAGCCGTAAGAAAGACAGCGGTCAAGCTAAGAAGAGCAATGTGCCTGAATGGAGCAAGCAAGAAGTCAAGACCGAGCAAACAGAAAAAGGTCAGGCAGAGCTGGCTGCTCTCTACCGTGAATTAGAAGCTATGGAAATGAAAGGAGAGGGATAGATGAAAGCTATAGAAAGCAAGGTACCACAAGGCGCTACATCAGGAAGAAAATCCTATCAAGAACTCTATCAGGAAATCATTCAAGATACGGAAGTAGCTGATTTTATCCGTCAGCACCAATTAACAGAAGAAGAAATTACCCGCTCTATTTCCAAGTTTTTTGAATATGTGACTGAGCGCAAGAAATTTCTCCATCAAGACGAATCCTACATCGCAGTGGGTTATCAGCCAGTCCTCATCATGAATGAGGGTTACGCCGATATCTCTTATTTAGAGACAGCTGAATTAATTGAGTACCGAAAGGAAGAAGCGATTAAAAATCGTATTCAGCTGATCAATCTTCCTGCGAATCTGAAAAATATTACGATTGCAGATGTTGATCGCAATGATGAGAATCGAGTTGAGGTCATAAAAGCTATGACTGAATTTGTCAAGCAGGCAGGTCAGGACAATAAGGGCTTGTACCTCTATGGCAATTTTGGGGTTGGAAAGAGTTATCTCATGGCCTTTTTAGCCAATCTCTTATCCAAGACCCACCAGATGTCAACTACCATGCTTCATTACCCAACCTTTGTTGTGGAAATTAAAAATGCCATTGGCGAAGGTCTAGTCAAGGAAAAAATTGATGCGATTAAGACGGCTCAAGTCCTGGTCTTAGATGATATTGGTGCAGAGCAACATAGCTCTTGGGTGCGCGATGATGTTTTACAGGTCATCTTGCAGCACCGCATGCAGGAAAAACTGCCGACCTTCTTTACGTCGAATTTTTCCTTTTCCGACTTGGAACGTCACTTTGCGGCGGGGCGTTCAGGTGATGAAACTTGGCAGGCTAAGCGGGTGATGGAACGTATTCGCTTCTTAGCCACTGAACTACAGTTAGGAGGAGTGAACCGTCGATGAATGAAACAATTGAGTTAATGCTCTCTCACAGCTCTGTTCGCAGATTTACCGAGGAGCCGATTGCAGATGCAGATTTGCAGGCGATTATTAGCGCAGGACGTGCAGCTTCGACTTGGAAGAATTTCCAGTCCTATTCGATTATTGTGGTGCGTTCAACAGAGAAAAAAGAAGCGTTACATGCCCTAACCCCGCAGCCTGCTATTTTACAGGCAGATACGATTTTGCTTTTTGTAGGAGACCACAACCGAGCGAGCAAGGCGGCTGAACTGCACCAAGCGCACTTTGATGCCAAGGGAACAGAAAATCTCTTGATTTCTTCTGTTGATGCTGCTTTAGCTGGGCAAAATGCTATGCTAGCAGCGGAGAGTCTGGGCTACGGTGGTGTCTTTATCGGTATGATTCGTCACGCAGCAAGAGAGATTGCCGAGCTCTTTTGCTTGCCAGACTACACCTATCCAATCTTTTGTATC
Organism: Streptococcus respiraculi; assembly: GCF_003595525.1. Classification (NCBI taxonomy): domain Bacteria; kingdom Bacillati; phylum Bacillota; class Bacilli; order Lactobacillales; family Streptococcaceae; genus Streptococcus; species Streptococcus respiraculi. The sequence continues at coordinate 846,731 of NZ_CP022680.1, forward strand.
GCCTTAGGCAGACCCAACCAGCATTTTCCAGTCAAGCCACGTCTGCCTTATGAAACCGTTGTTTTCAATGAAGAATACCAAGAGCAAGGTGTGGAGGCGATTGTCACTTACGACCAAATCCAATCGGATTATGCGGGAGCGAGACAGAAAGAAACGTGGTCTGAGCGTTTAGTTGCCCAATTTGGTCAGGCAGAATATCCAGAAACCAAAGCACTTTTGAAAGAAAAACAGTTACTATAGAAAAGGAGGAGCAATGGCTCTACCAACTATTGCCATCGTGGGGCGTCCCAACGTTGGAAAATCAACCTTATTTAATCGGATTGCGGGTGAGCGCATTTCAATCGTAGAAGATATAGAAGGTGTGACTCGTGACCGTATTTACGCAACTGCTGAATGGCTTAATCGTCATTTTAGCATCATTGATACAGGGGGGATTGATGATGTTGATGCGCCTTTTATGGAGCAAATCAAACATCAGGCAGAAATTGCCATGAGTGAGGCAGATGTCATCGTCTTTGTTGTATCTGGAAAAGAAGGGGTGACAGATGCAGATGAATATGTAGCTAAAATCCTTTATAAGACTAATAAACCGGTTATTTTAGCAGTTAACAAGGTCGATAACCCTGAAATGCGTAGCGACATTTATGATTTTTATGCCTTGGGCTTAGGAGATCCTTACCCAGTATCATCGGTTCACGGAATTGGGACAGGTGATGTGCTTGATGCCATTGTGGAAAATCTTCCAGCAGAGGTCGAAGAAGAAAATCCAGATATGATCAAGTTCAGCTTAATTGGGCGTCCAAATGTTGGGAAATCTAGTCTGATTAACGCTATTTTGGGAGAAGAGCGCGTGATTGCAAGTCCTGTTGCAGGTACGACTCGAGATGCGATTGATACAGTCTTTACGGATAGCGAAGGTCAAGAATTTACCATGATTGACACAGCCGGTATGCGCAAATCTGGCAAAATCTATGAGAATACGGAGAAATACTCTGTCATGCGTGCTATGCGTGCCATTGACCGCTCAGATGTCGTTCTCATGGTCTTAAATGCCGAAGAAGGCATTCGTGAGTATGACAAACGGATTGCAGGTTTTGCCCATGAAGCAGGAAAAGGGATGATTATTGTTGTCAACAAATGGGACACCCTTGAAAAAGATAATAAGACCATGCAGAATTGGGAAGCAGACATCAGAGATCAGTTCCAGTATCTCTCTTATGCACCGATTATCTTTGTGTCAGCTCTGACCAAACAACGTTTGCATAAATTGCCTGTCATGATTAAGCAGATTAGCGAAAGCCAGCAAACACGGATTCCATCTGCAGTTTTAAACGATGTGATTATGGATGCGATTGCCATCAACCCAACGCCGACTGACAAAGGCAAACGCCTCAAGATTTTCTATGCGACCCAAGTGGCGACCAAGCCACCGACTTTTGTCATCTTTGTTAACGAGGAAGAGCTCATGCATTTCTCTTACCTGCGTTTCCTTGAAAATCAAATCCGCAAGGCCTTCGTCTTTGAAGGCACACCAATTCACCTGATTGCTCGCAAGCGGAAGTAGGCTGCGAAAGGAGGAGGACATGGACGTATATCTTGGTTTTCTTGCCGTAAGTTATATTTTTGTAATGCTTGCCAAAAAGGCCTTGAGCTACAATGCGGCAGCGTATCCTCCCTTTTCATGGCGCTATTGGGCGAGCTTGCTTGCATATCTGTACCTAATATTAATGGCTGTACTGGTCTTAATTTTAGGCATTCATACAGGAACTGTCTTATGGATGAGTAGACAAGCTGTTCTCGTGTTGGTATTGGGCCTATATGTCTTTCTAATTGCTCTCTGTAGCTGGTTACTCATAATCTATAGTGAAAAACTAGTCAGAGATACACGCTATTATCGAGCGGTTGAGCGAGCGAAAAAGTCGGCTGAACACTGATAACAAGATTTCTAAAAAATAACCAAAACCGAGCTGGTTTCGATCAACTCGGTTTTTTATATGATGGATTGAGAAAGGAATAGGACAAGGCAAGGAGTTGCAGATAGAGCGGGCATTAATTGAGGATTACTCCATAATCCCTATTTCCAACCTTCAACAGTCCACTGAACTATTGAAGCAAAGCGACTTAACGATGTCCTAACCTTGATTCAAGTCGCTATAGATAGAGGATATCACCGTAACTACTAGGCTTGCTAAGGATTATCCAGCCTTCGGTGATGGCAAGAATAGAGGGAATGCCTGTCCGGTCTAGGAAGAGGTAGACTAGCCTTAACGCAATCAGCTTGCGGTAGAGTCTATGGGCGCTGATTGCGCCTGCAAAGAGAGCTAAGAAAAAATAGTAGAATTGGTTAATCAGAACTGTGCCAGCTATCACCTTGCTGTTTGTTCAGCCGATAAGAAAGAGGCAACAGGAGCTAAGTGCTAGAATCAAAACAATAAATGGATGAAAGAGCAATAGTGTCATGACGCCCTCCTTTTAAACTGTATCGCAGGTATTGCTATATTCGCTTTTTTTAGAATAAGCAAGTAGAATGAGGGAACGGTACAAAAGAAAACACCTCTTTTTCCGTATCTAAAAAAATATGCTATAATGAAGAGATAAGATAAAGGAGTATGTATGGGTCGATTGATGCCAGGGCGGATTCGTCAAGAGGGAATCTTGCTTTATGAAAGCGGACAAGTTGAAGTGAAACAGGTAGAAGATAGGCAGCTCTTTTTGACGATTGAAGAAGAGGATTTTTGCTACGCTTTAGAAGAAAGTAAGTTGTCTTGTAGTTGTGATACGTTTTCAAGCAAGGGTTACTGTAAACATTTAGCTGCGGCTGAATATTTTTTAAAAAATGATCCAGAAGGGAAGGTCTTAGAAGAGCAGCTTTCGGCTGATAAGGAAGAGCACGAGGAAACAGTGCGCAGGACCTATGCTGGTGGGTTATTTCTTGATAATCTGCTGGAGAGTACTCAGGAAGCCGATATCCATTACCGTTTGGCTGTGGAAGGGCAGATGATGCTCTTTGACCATAATATCGACTGGACTTTAAAAATTCAGCGCGGTGTTGATCCACGAAGCTACATCATCCGCGATATTGGTGCTTTTTTGCAAATTTTGAAAAAGGGTGGCTACTTTCAGATTGGCAAGCAGTATTATGAGCGGATTTCCTTTGAACAGTTTGATGTGGCCAGTCAGGATTTAGTGACCTTTTTGTGGCGGTTAATTCCTGACAAGAAGGTAGGCGATTTGGAGATTTTGGTCCATTATGGACGGCATCTGCGCTTGCCACTTGCTAATTTTGAAGAAGGGCTAGATGTCTTGACGCAGCTAGAATCCTTTGAGTTTCAATACGATATGAATACCTATACGGAGCTTCAATTGCTGGCCTTTGATGCTCAGGCAGAGCGCTATTTCTTTGAAGTTGTCGTTCACCAATACATGATCGAGTTGCGAGTAGAAGAGCGACCTTTTCGCGAACTCTTCAATGGTCGCTATCTATTAGTGGACAATCGTCTTTACTATCTGGACAGGAAGCAGGAGCAGATTATAGCTGCGCTCAAAGGGCTTGTTCCAAGTGAGAGCGGAGAAAAATCAGTCCAGTTTGACTTTCAAGATCAAGAACGCTTGGCACTTAGTTTGTTGGAGCTGGAATTGGTTGGAAACGTCAAGGCGCCGAAGCGCTTTGTTATTTCCGATTTCCGTCCTCGGTTTGACTTTTTTTTGAGAGCTGAAGGGGAGATTGAACTGCGTCTCACACTGGAATTTGACAAGATACAGGTAGCGAGTAGAGAAGCCTTACACCTTCTGCCGTTTTCGTATCATTTTCAGCATGTGGCGCAGGTAGAAGCGGTTATCCAAGAAGCGGGCTTTAGAGGAGACTTTATTGCGTATCATCCACCGCTAGCCCCTACAGACTGGTACAGATTTTTCAGTCAGACTCTTCCAAGATTTCAATCCTTGGGTCAGGTGCAGCTATCGAGTGAGCTAGAAAGTATGATGGTTGAGACGCAACCGACAATCAAGGTAGAGCCCCATGGCTCTCTGCTTGACATTTCCTTTGACTTTGCAGGGATTGCTGAGGACGAGATTGATCAGGCAGTGACGGCACTGCTTACGGATGCCACACATTTTACCAGCCAAACAGGAAAGGTCTTGGTCTTCGATGAGGAGACAAGGCGGCTGAGTCAGACCTTGCAGGACTTGCGGGCCCGCTACCAATCAGCAGGACATCTATCCCTTGACCGCATAGCTTCTTATCAACTGGCTCAGATCTGGGCTGGAAAAGACACAGTGCAATTCTCCAAGGAATTTCAACAGTTGGCCTATGATTTGGCTCATCCAGAATCGTTTGAGTTACCTAAATTGCAGGTGACGGCTTCCTTGCGTGACTATCAGCTTTTGGGCGTGAAATGGCTGTCCATGCTTGACTACCATGGTTTTGGTGGCATTTTAGCAGATGACATGGGGTTGGGAAAAACCTTACAGACCATTGCCTTTTTGAGCAGTCATTTAGAAAAAGATGCTAAGGTCTTGATTTTGGCGCCTTCTAGCTTGATTTACAATTGGCAAAGCGAGTGCCAGACTTTCGCACCTGAATTAGATGTGGCTGTGGCCTATGGAAACAAGGAGAAGCGGGAGGATCTGATTCTTGCAGGACACCAAATCATCATCACCAGCTACCACTCCTTTAGGCAGGATGTAGAGCTCTATCAGCACCATCGCTATGATTACCTGATTTTGGATGAAGCACAAGTCATGAAAAATGCCCAAAGCAAGATTGCTCAGCTCTTGAGAGAATTTGAAGTGGGCAATTGCTTTGCCCTTTCGGGAACGCCAATAGAAAATCATCTGTCAGAATTATGGTCGATTTTTCAGATTGTTTTACCAGGATTGCTGCCAGGAAAGGCAGAATTTGCTAAGTTGTCCGCAGAAGAAGTTGCACGTGTCATCAAACCTTTTGTTTTACGCAGGAAAAAAGAAGATGTGCTACTAGAATTGCCTGATCTACTAGAAATCAATGTCTTAAATGAATTGACCGATGAGCAGAAGATTGTCTACTTGGCTCAATTGAAACAAATGCAGTCAAGCATTATAGACGCAAGCGATGCCGAAATTCAGCGCAAGAAAATGGAAATTCTCGCAGGCATTACCCGTCTCCGTCAAATTTGTGACACACCGAAACTCTTTATGCTAGACTACAAGGGAGAAAGTGGGAAGCTTGAGAGTTTGAGAGAATTACTGGTTCAGCTAAAAGAAGGGAACCACCGCATCTTAATCTTTTCTCAATTCCGCACAATGCTGGACATGATTGAGGAAGAGTTGGAAGTGCTAGGCTTGACCAGCTACAAGTTGACAGGGTCGACCCCCGCTAATCTCCGTCAGGAAATGACGACTGCCTTTAATGCAGGAAGCAGGGATGCCTTTCTGATTTCGCTTAAAGCAGGTGGCGTGGGACTCAATCTGACAGGGGCAGATAGCGTGATTCTAGTCGACCTCTGGTGGAATCCAGCCGTAGAAGCCCAGGCCATTAGCCGAGCACATCGTATGGGACAAACAGAGAAGGTTGAGTGCTACCGACTCATTACCCGTGGGACTATTGAGGAAAAGATTCAAGCTCTACAAGAAAGTAAAAAGCATTTGGTGACGACCGTTCTTGACGGTAATGAAAGCAGGGCCAGCATGACAGTCGATGACATCCGAGAGATTTTGAGTATTTAAGAACCTTATTTACAGCTCAGCAACTCTATTCAGAGCTTATTTTACGCTACTCATCATTGTCTTTTTTCGAAATAGGGTCAGTATTCCTTCAAAAAAACGCCTTGGTGATTGTAAAATAAAGAATTACTTCGCTTATGAAAACAGGTTCTAAGAGTCTCAAATCAGTTGTTAGAGGCCTTTGCCAGCTGGCTCTAAGGAAAAATGATAGTCAAAGTGCGTAAGGTGTGGTATAATAAACGTTTGAAAGGAAGAATGTATGGTGAGAATGCAGACAAGATTTCCCCTAGTAGCCGATGATGAGTTAATCGTGGGAGAAAATCCTGAAATGAGATTATATGATGAGGGGGACTTGATTAGTAATATCAAAGGTCCTTATCAGGATAGGGAATTTGGGCAAGAAGTAGCGAATCAGGCTGTTCCTCAATGTCAAGGGGAACGTGGGGCAGAAGAGGCCTTATTGCCACCGCTATTTAAAGCAACCCCGAGTCCGTATTCTCGAAAAGAACGCTACCAAAAGCCAACATCTTCTGTTTCTTCTGCTCCGCAAGTGAAAACACAAGGGCAGTTGGCACGAGAGACAGCGCGTGAAGATTTGAAGAAAAAACGTTCGGCCTCTTATCTTCACCAAGAAAAGCCACGCCATATTCTACAAGAAAAGCGTCAGGTGACTACCCCCTTGCTCAAAAAGCCAGTGCCTCACTTAACTGCCTTGGCCAATCGCTTACAACAGACAGACTATATTTTGGCGGACGTGCCAGCGGTTTATTCACTGCAAAAAGAAGACCGAGAGCAAGAACAAGCAGTCAAGAAAAATTCCTATGATTTTTTGAAGAAAAGTCAGGTCTACAATTACCCAGAGCGCAAGGTACAACGTGAGCGTCGTCTGGCACAAGAATTAAATCTAACACACATGGAAGAGGGATTGGAATGACAAAAACCTATCATTTTATCGGAATTAAGGGGTCAGGAATGAGTGCTCTGGCTTTAATGTTGCATCAAATGGGGCACAAGGTACAAGGAAGTGATGTTGAAAAGTACTATTTCACGCAACGTGGACTTGAACAAGCAGGGATTAAGATTCTCCCATTCAATGAAGAAAACATTACGACAGATGTCGAATTGATAGCAGGAAACGCTTTCCGTCCAGATAACAATGTCGAGATTGCCTATGCGGATGCAAATGGCTTTCCTTATAAACGCTACCATGAGTTTCTCGGGCAATTCATGCGTGATTTCACGAGTTTTGGTGTGGCAGGAGCGCATGGAAAAACATCGACAACCGGGCTTCTTGCGCACGTTATGCGCAATATCACGGATACCAGCTACTTGATTGGAGATGGAACAGGTCGTGGTTCGGAAAATGCTCAGTATTTTGTCTTTGAATCAGACGAATACGAGCGCCATTTCATGCCTTATCACCCAGAATATAGCATCATTACCAATATTGACTTTGATCACCCAGACTATTTTACTAGTTTAGAGGATGTCTTCCATGCCTTTGATGACTATGCCAAGCAGGTACAAAAGGGCTTGTTTGTCTATGGTGAAGATGAGCAACTCCGCCATATTACAGCAACTGCACCGATCTACTACTACGGTTTTAATGAGGACAATGACTTTGTAGCCTATGATTTGCAGCCGTCAACGACTGGTTCGCAGTTTAAGGTCCGCCATGACGGACAAGAATTAGGTCAGTTCCAAATTCCGACCTTTGGTCGTCACAATGTTCTTAATGCGACAGCAGTGATTGCAAATCTATTTGTTGCAGGATTTGATTTGAACTTGGTAGTAGAACACCTCAAATCATTTGAAGGCGTGAAGCGTCGCTTCACTGAAAAAATCGTCAATGACACGGTCATTATCGATGACTTTGCACATCATCCGACAGAAATTATTGCAACGATTGACGCTGCTCGTCAAAAATACCCAAGTAAAGAAATTGTAGCCATTTTTCAACCGCATACTTTTACGCGGACCATTGCCTTGTTAGATGAATTTTCCCTTGCCTTGAGTGAGGCGGACGCCGTCTACCTAGCGCCGATTTATGGCTCAGCCCGCGAGACAGACAATGGTCAGGTGAAAGTTGAGGATCTGGCGGCCAAAATTAGTAAAAAAGGTGGTATCGTATCGCTTGAAAATACCTCACCGCTCCTTGACCATGACAATGCAGTTTATGTCTTTATGGGAGCAGGAGACATTCAATCCTACGAATATTCATTTGAACGCTTACTTTCAAACTTATCCAATAACGTTCAGTAAGGAATACAGGAGACAGCGGATTTTCCACTGTCTCTGCTAATTTTAAGGAGAACACATGCAAATTCGACACGCACGATTCGCAGACCTTGAAGCGGTGAATCGTATTGAGCAAGACAATTTCAGCCAAGAAGAACAGATTGCTCAGGGAGTGCTGGCTTTTTATTTAGAACATGAGCAGAAGACTTGCCTGGTTATGGAAGACGCAGGGACGGTTGCAGGTTACATCTTGGCACTTCCGACAAAGCAAGCGACAGTTACGGATGACCTATTTGAAAGACTTGAGCAGACGGATGGTCCTCTACCATATCTAGCAATTGTCAGTCTATCCGTAGCGGATGCCTATAAGGGGCAGGGTATAGGGACTTTGCTACTTGCTGCAATCAAGGAAATGGCAGTCCAGGGAAACTATCAGGGCATCAGCCTAACCTGCAAGGATTATCTCCTGTCTTATTACGGCATGTATCAGTTTGAAGATTTGGGTGTTTCAGAATCTCAGTTCGGAGGTAAAATTTGGTACGATATGTATTGGAAATGTCCTTGACATAGTAACCCTGCTTGATTTTGTAACACTTTTAAGATATAATGGCTTGTAACTGTTTGAAAGGAGCTTTATTGTGACAAAAGATGCACGTGAAAAAGATGCGCAACCTTTGAGTTTTCGTGATAAGATTTTACGGGAATTAGAAGAGATAAAAGCAGCGTCTGCTTCAGAAAAAGCTGATTTTCTTTCTGACACTTCAGACCATCAATGGATGGAAGAGGATTTAACCGATACGGTTGCGCTTCATCGCCCATCATTGACTGAAACTGTTAGCGAAGACGAAGAATTATTAGAAGATACGATTATCTCGCCTGACATTAGTAGAATTTCTAGGGATATGCAACCTGACATGCGACAAAGACGAAACCGAAATCGGAAAACGCAAGACAATGTGGCCAAACAAATTGTCAAATTTGTGATGACAGCCGTTATCCTCTTGTTAGTGATAACAGGGATTTCCGTCTGTTTCTATATCAAATCAAGTTTAGAACCAGTCAATACGCGGGCAACGGAAATAGTTCAAGTAGAAATTCCAGAGGGTTCTTCTACAAAGGAGATTGCTCGAATTCTGGAAGGATACCACTTGATTAAAAATGCAACAGTTTTTAATTATTACGCAAAACTAAAAAGCTATAACAATTTTCAAAGTGGATTCTATAATTTAAACCAGTCTATGTCAGTAGATGAACTTGCAAAAGCCTTGCAAGAAAGTGGCACGCCGACAGCGCAAGAGCCAATTGCAGGAAAAGTTCTTGTCGTAGAAGGTCTGACAATCAAACAAATTGCTCGGGCAATTACAGATAATGTTCACACATCTGATAAGGAAGATAAAACCCCATTCACAGAAGAAGCCTTTCTTGAAACTGTTCAAAATGAGGACTTCATCAAGCGAATGGTAGCAGCCTATCCAAAATTATTGGGCAGTCTGCCTGCGGGAAATAGTGGTGTCAAATACCGTTTAGAAGGATATTTGTTCCCTGCGACCTACGAATATTCAAAAAACACAACGATTGAACAATTAATCGAGCAGATGCTTTCAGCTATGGATAGTCGTCTGCAGCCGTACTACAATCAATTAGCTGCAAAAGGCCTTAATGTCAACGAGCTTTTGACCTTGGCATCACTGGTTGAGAAAGAAGGTTCAACGGATGAAGATCGACGCAATATTGCGAGTGTATTTTTCAACCGTCTAAATCTAGGTATGCCACTCCAATCGAATATTGCGATTTTATATGCAATGGATAAGTTGGGTGAAAAGACGACCTTGAAAGAAGATACAACGATTGATACGACGATTAATTCCCCTTATAATATCTATGTCAACACTGGCTTGATGCCTGGTCCAGTCGATAGCCCAAGTCTCTCTGCAATTGAAGCAACCTTTGCTCCAAATAAAACAAACTATTATTACTTTGTAGCAGATGTTACGACAGGTGCGGTCTACTTTGCTGAAACAGGTGAAGAGCACAATCAAAACGTTGAAAAATATGTCAATAGCAAAGTAAGCAATTAGAGCAATAGCTCGGATAAAATTATGTGGTTTTCCGCATAATTTTGTTTTCATCACAGAATTTTAAATGTAAAGGAAGAAAAAAAGAACATGGCTGAAAAAACATATCCAATGACGATTGAAGAAAAGGAAAAATTGGAAAAAGAATTAGAAGAGTTAAAACTCGTGCGTCGTCCTGAAATTGTTGAGCGTATCAAGATTGCTCGCTCTTACGGAGACTTGTCTGAGAACTCTGAGTACGAAGCAGCAAAAGATGAACAAGCTTTTGTCGAAGGGCAAATTTCAATGATTGAGACCAAAATTCGTTACGCAGAGATTGTCAACAGTGATGCAGTAGCAGCAGATGAAGTCGCAATCGGTAAAACTGTGACCATTCAAGAAGTTGGTGAGACCGACGAAGAAGTCTACATGATCGTAGGAGCAGCAGGAGCTGATGCCTTTGCTAATAAAGTCTCAAATGAAAGTCCAATTGGTCAAGCCCTTATCGGCAAGAAAACAGGCGATATTGCTACTGTTCAGACACCTGTTGGTAGCTACGAAGTCAAGATTTTAAGCGTAGCAAAAACAAAATAATTATTGATAGAAGTGTCTTTCTGCTATTTTTATAGCCAGGAGACGTATTAATAGAATATAAGAAAACTCTATTTCCTAGCATGATGCTCCATTGAACGGCTCCCTGTCAAGTAGACAGTCAAATAATGAAAGATACTAAGCAACCTGATTCCTGAATTCCCAAGGAGTCAGGTTGTTTAGTTATGTGGCTTTAAGCCCGTCTCGCTCCGATAGGTGCGAGACAAATAAACTACCCGCTAAGCGGGTGCGCATCGACTGTTATACAAAAAACTCTCCAAACGCGATACAATAAAGGTGTTCAAGTCTACTGCAAAGCGAAAGGAGATACTAATATGGCACTCAGGAACATAGTTTATCGCACATAAAATGGATGTGTTCTATCACATTGTGTTTCCCCCTAAGTATAGACGAAAAATCATCGATAATCAATATAGAAGTAGTTTGGGAGAGATATTTCGCCGATTATGCAGTTATAAGGGGGTGGAAATTATAGAAGGACATCTGATGCCAGACCATGTTCACATGTTAGTGAGCATTCCACCACGAATAAGTGTATCCAGTTTCATGGGGTACTAAAAAGGGAAGAGTGCCTTAATAATGTTTTATAAACACGCCAATTTAAAATATAAATTTGGGAACTGCCATTTTTGGGCAGAGGGATATTACATGAGTAACGGTTGGTCTCAATGAAGCCACCACAAAGAAATATATCCAAGATTAAACAAATAATTTGGGAGATTATTTGTTCCGTGATATAGCACTGGATAAATTGAGTGTGAAAGAATATGAAGATCCCTTTAGGGATAGTGGCAAGTAGTACAACTGCCTCTTTGAGAGGCCAGTGACGAGTCGAGAGCAGTGAGGCTTGAACAAAGTGAAAGCCAGCGTCTTTAGGCGCTGGCTGGTGATGTGTGCCTATACCCCTTGTTCAAACCACCCGTTTGATGGGTGGTCATAGTTTACCGTGAACGTTGTTTACCAGCGTTGCGGTTTTTCTTTTTCGGTGATGAAGTAGTAATGGCACTATCCATCGTAGGGGTCACATCTTTGACGCGGGTACTTGTGCGGAGGGGTTTCGGTGGGTTTTGTTCAAACTCCTCTGCAATCTGCTTGCGAAGTTTTGGTTTGAGGAAGAAGTTGGTAATCACTTGTTGGATGATTCCGATAACTCCACCGACTACCCAGTAGAGAGTCACACCCGCAGGAGAGCTCCATGAGAAGAAGACAATCATAAGCGGGTTCATCAACATCATGGATTTCATTTGTTTCTTTTGTTCTTCTTCCATACCAACTTGCATGAGAAGGGACTGGAAGAAGTAGAGGACACCTGCTACAGCTGTCAGAATGATGCTTGACTTACCAAGAGAAATTCCCATAAAGCTAGCGTCCGCAATTCCTTCTGTATAGCGAGCAGCGTAAAAGAGAGCTGAGAAGAATGGCATTTGAATCAAAAGTGGTAGACATCCCATTCCACCAAACATGCTGACACCGTACTCTTTTTGAGTGGCAAAGAGTTCTTGTTGGGCAGCGAGCTGTTCTTCTTGTGAGCTTGCATTTTTCATCCGTTCTTGGATAGGACCAAGAATCGGTTTAAGATAATGCATTTTTTCAGATTGATAAGTTGCTTTCCAAGATTGGTAAATCCCAAGTGGCAAGATGAGTAAACGGACACAGATGGTCACAACGATGATGGCTACCCCAAATCCAAGTCCTTGGCTTTCGGCAAAGAACTGGATGACATTTCCCATTGGCTCAACGAGGAGTTTGTAGACCCAACCTTCCCCAGTTGGTACGCCATTTTTGGTTTGTACGCAACCAGATAAAAAGAAGAGCATAGACAAGATAAGCCCTGATAATAGAATACGATTTGATTTTTTCACGTTCTCATTTCCTTTTTTACATGATACACTCTATTTTACTTGTTTTGGAGAAAATATACAAGTCTTTAATGCCACTGTTTGACCTGAAAATCACTAAAGGTTTCAAAGTTTGCAAGGGTTACATCCAGATAGCTAACCTTGGCCATGCGTGATGGTCCTTTTCTGATTTCTTGAATAAACTGGCTGAGTTTGGCAGGGTTCTCAGACTGAGCGAGAATAGTGACGGTTCCGTCTTCGTTGTTCCAGACTCGGCCATAGATATCGCCGATTGCTACAGCCAGATATTGGACAGACCAGCGAAAGCCGACTCCCTGTACCCGACCAGAAGCAATCATTTTTACTTTTTGCATGTGTTTCTCCTTTTGACAAGACCTTTACTTTATTATATCATTGATGGTAATGAAAGAAAATGGGGAATCGTATGGAAGTTATTCGTTCCAAGTCCAATCGACTGATTAAGGAAACAAAAAAATTACACCAGAAGAAGTATCGTAAGCAGTCCTATTTGATTGAGGGCTGGCATTTATTTGAAGAAGCTTGTCAAGCCAAGGCTGACATTGAGCAGGTCTTTGTCCTAGAAGAATATGTGGATAGGGTAGTAGGAGATGTTCCTGTGACAGTGGTTAGTCCAGAGATTTTGCAGGAGTTGGCAGACAGCCAAACCCCGCAGGGCATTGTCGCGCAGCTAGCCCTACCAGAGGCTTTTCTGTTAAAGGAATTTACGGGCAAATATCTCGTCTTAGAAGATGTTCAGGATCCAGGCAATGTCGGAACCATGATTCGGACGGCAGATGCCGCAGGTTATGATGCGGTTTTTATTTCAGACAAGACTGCTGATATCTACAGTCTTAAAACCCTACGTTCTATGCAGGGCAGTCATTTTCACTTACCAGTTTATCGAGTGGGGATGGATGAGTTGCTTGCTCAGTTCAAAGCTCAAGGGATCCGTATCTTAGCAACCACCTTGTCAAGCACTTCTATAGACTACAGGACGGTTGAGGTACCAGCATCATTTGCCATTATCATGGGGAATGAAGGGCAGGGTATTTCTCAAATGGTAGAAGCAGCAGCAGACGACTTGGTCCACATTTCTATGCCGGGTCAAGCAGAGAGTTTGAATGTTGCGGTTGCTGCAGGCATTCTCCTCTTTAGCTTCATTTAAGTTAGAAGTTATAAACTATGGTATAATAGAAAACGAGGTGATTGAATGGCAGTTTACACAGAAGATGAAGAGTACATGGCTTATGTTGGGCATTTGATTGAAAAGCCTAAGGTGCAAAAACTTAGCGCAATCCCTCATCATTATTATTCGACCCGTTTGGAGCACTCGATTAACGTGTCTTATACCAGCTACAAAATTGCAAAGAAATTGGGCTGGGATGCTAAGTTAACGGCTCGTGGTGGTCTCTTGCACGATTTGTTTTATTACGATTGGCGTGAGACCAAGTTTAAAAAGAGCCATGCCTGGATTCATCCACGAATTGCTAAGCGCAATGCTGAGAAGTTAACCGTGCTTAACAAGGTCGAAGAAGATATTATTATCAAACATATGTTCGGTGCGACCATTGCGCCACCGCGCTATAAAGAAGCGTGGATTGTGACTTGTGTCGATAAGTATTGGGCGGTGAAAGAAGCAACACTGCCTTTGCAAAAAATGTGGAGACAGCGCAGTTTTCATGTGCATTAAATCGTTAGTCATTAGAGGAGGATTAGGATATGAATCAAGAACCTTATATTATCAATCAAGTGGATCATACCGCTTTGAATCGTTTCTTTGGTAAAATTTATGGCTTTGTGGCAGCAGGAATTGGACTTTCTGCCTTGGTAGCCTATCTGTCATTGACCACTTTTTGGGAAATGACGCGTAGTCTCTTGCTAGGAGGCTCCTTTGCTATCTGGTTTATCATGCTAGTTGAAATCGGACTTGTCTTTGCGGCTTCTCGTATGGCAGCGAAAAATAGTCCTCTAGCTTTGCCCATGTTTCTAGCCTATTCGGTCATGAATGGCTTTACGCTCGGTATCGTGCTATTAGCCTATACAGGTGAGACAGTACTAACAGCCTTTTTGACAGCTGCTCTGATGTTTGTTGTGATGGCCGTGATTGGTCTGACCACTAAGAAAAATCTCTCAGCGATGGGGCAAGCTCTCTATGCAGCCTTGATTGGAGTCATCATAGCAAGTGCGGTCAATCTCTTTCTTGATAGCTCTGGCATGAGTTTTGTTCTTTCCATTCTTTCCGTCTTGATTTTCTCAGGCTTGATTGCCTATGATAACCAACGGATTCGCTACGTTTTTGAAGCAACCAATGGAGAAGTTGGTCAAGGTTGGGTTGTTTCAATGGCCTTATCCCTTTATCTTGACTTTGTTAATCTCTTCTTGAATCTGTTACGACTCCTTGGTTCGAGAGATTAAGAAGAAAATCAAATAGGTATATGTAGAGTAGAGAAGATTGCTAGAAGCGGTCTTCTTTTTGTATGAGGGAGTGTAGCAAACTGGACATACTGTCTGTTTGACTAAGTGGAGTTGGGATAAAAATTGCTTAAATATGCAACTAAGTACCTAAGAAATAAATCTTTCAATTTCTTAATGCTATTCTCTTTACTCTAGTAAAGAAAAATTTCACTTTTTTTCAATAAAAATTGAAATCGTTTTCTGATTTGTGGTATACTATAGCTATAGAAGAGACTAGGAGGATTGCACATGGCAGTTAAAGATTTTATGACGCGAAAGGTTGTCTATATTTCACCTGATACGACGATTGCACATGCCGCTGAATTGATGCGTGAACAGGCGATTCACCGTTTACCTGTTATTGAAAATGATCGATTGGTTGGTCTGGTGACAGAGGGTACGATTGCAGAAGCAAGCCCGTCAAAGGCGACTAGTCTATCAATTTATGAGATGAATTACCTCTTGAACAAGACCAAGGTGCGCGATGTGATGATTCGTGATGTAATTACTGTGTCGAAATTTGCCAGCTTAGAAGATGCCGTTTACTTGATGTATAAAAATAAGGTCGGTATTTTGCCTGTCGTGGACAACGATCAAATGGCAGGGGTCATTACAGACCGCGATGTTTTCGCAGCTTTCCTACATGTGTCTGGTTATGGAGAAGCAGGTGTGCGCGTGCGTTTCTTGGTAGAAAATAAGGCAGGCGAGCTGGAAAAGATTATCAGATTGATTTCAGAAAAAGGCTACAATATTGTCAGCACTGTTCAGATTGCGGATAAGTCAGGCAGTGTGGTCATTGAAGTACAGATTGAAGGCAAGGTCGACAGTCAGCAGTTAGCAGACACATTTGAACAGGCCAATATCAAAGTGGATAGCATGGTACCAACTGAAACGAAGAAAATATAATACTCGTCAAAGGGTAAATTCTAACGTTGCTAACTCATCTTGCTTCAACAGTCCAGTGGACTGTTGAAGGTTGGAAATATGGCTTATGTCATAATCCACAGCAAGTCCAGTGGACTGTTGAAGGTTGGAAATGTGGATTATGTCATAATCCACAGCAAGTCCAGTGGACTGTTGAAGGTTGGAAATATGGCTTATGTCATAATCCACAGCAAGTCCAGTGGACTGTTGAAGGTTGGAAATATGGCTTATGTCATAATCCGCAGCAGCAAGTCCAGTGGACTGTTGAAGGTTGGAAATATGGCTTATGTCATAATCCACAGCAGTAAGTCCAGTGGACTGTTGAAGGTTGGAAATATGGCTTATGTCATAATCCACAGCAGCAAGTCCAGTGGACTGTTGAAGGTTGGAAATATGGATTATGTCATAATCCACAGCAGTAAGTCCAGTGGACTGTTGAAGGTTGGAAATATGGCTTATGTCATAATTTGCAGCTAACACTAGGTCGAATTTTCACCCATCCACCCTTCTCAATGATGAGAGCAAGTTAGATGTTGATTTTTATAGAGTGTAAGAGGCTGAGACAAAAGTGTCCCAGCCTCGCTTCTTGTATCGATTTAACAGCTTGACGTATATCAATAGTCAAGGGAGTGGCTATTGATACCTGAGCCTAGAAATGAGAAAGTGAAATTGACAAAATCGATTTCTACGAAATAATGATTTTTATACGTAATCTTCCAGATTATATTCTTTTGTGGGTGAGTGCGACGCGCTCATCATGGGTTGTCTCACTTCCTTATTTTTCAAACGGTTGTTTGTTGCTATCTAGCGTAAATCCTTCGCCCAAGACTTCGTGGGCATCGGTGATGGTGATGAAGGCGTGAGGATCGATGCGGTGAATTAACTCTTTCATTTCCTGTAACTGGCTCTTGTAGATGACAGAGTAGACCAGATCGATTTCTTTTCTGCTATAGAAACCTTGTGCCTTAATGAGGGTGATGCCCCGTTCGATATTTTCATCAATAGCCTGCGCTAGTTCGTGTGATTTTTCAGAGACAATCATGACGCCCTTGCTGCCATAGTTTCCGTCGCTGATGAAATCAATTACGCGAGAGACAATGGTAACCATGATGAGGGTATATAGAACATTGCGGATGTCATGAAAGACCAAGATGGTCAGAGTCAGCACCAGTACATCAATGGCCAGAATGATTTGACCGATCGTAAAAGAGGTATACTTATGTCCAATTCGAGCGAGAATATCGCTTCCACCGGTTGTGCCACCAGCCTTGAAAATAATTCCGAGTCCGGCTCCCATGAGGATTCCTCCGAGAATAGAAACAAGCATTAGGTCTCCTTCGAGTGGAATATTCAAAGGAACATGTGCGAAAAGAGCCAACCAAGCAGTTACACCGACTGTACCTACAATACTATAGTATAGGGTACGTTTGCCCAAAATTTTCCAGCCAAGGATAAACAAAGGAATGTTGATGAGGATATTCATGATCCAGGGTTGAATGCGAAAGAGATAGTAGATAATCAGGTTAATCCCTGTTGCGCCTCCTTCATAGAGATGATTTGGGATAATCAAATAATTGAGCCCAAAAGAAAAAAGCCCAGCTCCTAGTAGAATAAAAAAGAGATTTTTAAATCGCAGCATTCTCCTGCTCCTTTTCGGTTTGTCTACTTTCATTCTAACAAATTCAAAGCGGATACACAAGATAAATAAAAAGTGCTTTTTCTTCTCTTTTTTGGTAAAATAAGAGGAAATACAAACTGAACGGCTATATCAGATAGTAATGAATATCGAAAAATACAGGGGATTCACATGACACAGGGCATATTTATCACATTGGAAGGTCCAGACGGTGCAGGCAAGACTACGGTTCTACAAGAATTAGTACCGCGTTTAAAAGCACTAGGAAAGCAGGTCACAACGACCCGCGAGCCAGGAGGCGTTGAGATTGCAGAGGACATTCGCTCGGTTATCTTAAATCCTCAAAACACAGCCATGGATGATAAAACGGAGTTGTTGCTGTATATTGCAGCACGACGTCAGCACTTGAAGGAGCGGATTTTACCAGCCTTAGAAAGTGGCGAGCTACTCTTGGTTGACCGCTTTATCGACTCTTCGGTTGCCTATCAAGGTTTTGGTAGGGGATTGGATATTGCAGCTATTAATTGGCTCAACCACTATGCGACAGATGGGCTAAAACCAGATTTGACCCTCTATTTTGATATTGATGTGGAAGAAGGCTTGGCGCGGATTGCTCGCAATGCAAATCGGGATGTTGATAGGCTTGATATGGAGGCTTTGGACATGCATGAACGTGTGCGAACAGGCTATCTGGCGATTTTAGATAAGGAAGCAGATCGTGTCATAAAGATTGATGCTTCAAAGTCCGTGGAGGAAGTGGTAGAGGCAGCTTTTACTGTTATCTATGACCGCTTTTTTAAGTAATAGATGAAAAAAGAAGAATTACAAGGTTTGCAACCCCAAATTTACCAGGCTTTTCAGACCGTTTTGCAGCAAGGTCGCATGGCGCATGCCTATCTTTTTTCAGGCGATTTTGCTAGTTTTGAAATGGCCATTTTTCTCAGTCAAGCGATTTTTTGTGAAGATAAGGTAAGAGAAATTCCTTGTGGGCAGTGTCGCTCCTGTCGTTTGATTGAACAGGGAGAATTTACTGATGTGACCGTGGTTAGTCCCCAGGGCAATACGATTAAGACCGAGACTATTCGCGATTTGGTTAAGCAATTTTCCCAGTCAGGCTTTGAGTCAAACCAGCAGGTCTTTATCATTCGGGATGCAGAGAAGATGCACCCTAATGCGGCTAATTCTCTTCTAAAAGTCATCGAAGAACCTCAGAGTGATATTCGGGTTTTTCTCTTGACTAATCAGGAACATGCCGTTTTAGCCACCATTAAAAGCCGAGTTCAGATTGTGGCTTTCCCAAAAAATCTGCCTATTTTAGAGCGAATATTAGAAGAAGAAGGTTTATTGAAAACGCAGGCGCAGCTGATTGCTAGACTCGTCGCAAATATCGAAGAAGCCAAGCAATTGGCAAGCCAAAAATCCTTTTTGGACCTAATAATGGTCGTAAAAAAGTGGCTCGATATCCTCTTGAAACAGCCCAACAAGGCTTATGTACAGGTAGGAAACTTGGTGCGCCTTGCCCCAGAAAAATTAGACCAAGCACGCTTGTTTGAGTTGCTGACACTCTTATTAGCAGACCAGATGACAGAGTCTAGGGTCTTGACTTATTTGGAGAATTTACAGCTGGCACGCCAGCAATGGCAGAGCAATGTTAGTCTACAAAATGCTTTAGAATACTGGCTGTTATCAACAGAAAAACAAGTGAAAGGATAGAGTATGGATAAGAAAGAGATTTTTGATGCCTTAGATGGATTTTCTCAACAGCTGCTGGTCACGCTGGCAGAAGTAGAAGCGATCAAGAAGCACTTGCGCGGGGTGATTGAAGAAAATACGGATTTACGCTTGGAAAATTCCAAATTACGGGAGCGCTTAGAAAAAGATGATCGTGAACAGAATCGGACGGCGAATTTCGGGAAAGAAAATTTAGAAAATATCTACGAAGATGGCTTTCATATCTGTACTTTTTCCTATGGTCAGCGCAGGGACAATGATGAACCATGTATGTTTTGTTTAGAATTGTTGAATAGAGAGTAACCATGCAGATTCAAAAATCAGTCAAACATTCCTTGCCTTACGGCACCCTATACCTTGTCCCAACTCCTATTGGCAATCTTCAGGATATGACCTTTCGAGCGATTGAGACCTTAAAAACAGTGGATGTCATTGCCGCAGAAGATACGAGAAATACTGGTCTATTACTCAAACATTTTGAGATTGAGACGCGGCAAATTTCCTTTCACGAGCATAATGCCTATGAAAAAATTCCAGTCCTGCTAGACCTCTTGCGTTCGGGTCAATCAATCGCTCAGGTTTCAGATGCGGGACTTCCAAGTATTTCAGATCCAGGGCATGATTTGGTCAAAGCCGCGATTGCAGAAAACATTCCAGTTGTTGCACTTCCGGGAGCATCGGCTGGGATTACAGCTTTGATTGCTTCTGGTCTAGCGCCCCAACCGCATATTTTTTACGGATTTTTACCACGGAAATCTGGCCAGCAAAAAGCATTTTTTGAAGAGAAAAAGCATTATCCAGAAACACAAATTTTCTATGAATCACCCCATCGGGTTAAAGTGACTTTGGAAAATATGCAGGCGGTTTATGGGAATCGCTCTGTGGTTGTGGTTCGTGAATTGACAAAACTGTATGAAGAATACCAACGTGGACAGATTAGTGAAGTTGTGTCCTTTATCGCAGAAAATCCCTTAAAAGGTGAGTGCCTAATTATTGTAGCGGGTTATGCAGAAGATGAGGTCCTTGTAGCAGATAAAGGAAATCTAGTAGCAGAAGTGGATAAGCTGATTGCGGCCGGTCATAAGCCCAATCAAGCGATAAAGGAAGTAGCCAAACGCTACCAACTTAAAAAGCAAGAAGTCTATGATCTTTATCATGGGATTGGTTAATCTTTGTAGGATCGATCTTATTTTGTGGAATCAATAGTCACTTCCTTTACGTAGGATATATGATAAGTTATCTAAATTAGAAGAGTTAATTGGGTGGGGTGTTATTACTTCAACCCTTTTTCTACATTTCCATTCTTATTTTTCCTGTGATACATATTGCTTATACTCTATTCATATCAACAATAGGCTTTTTCGATACCTTATTAGATAGTGCAGACGCAAAACCTCCTTTGAAGTTTCATTGCTAACTGTTGCGAATCATACCACTACTGCAACAGTATCCTATGTTTAAACGCCTTCGGCTCCTGAACCAATCACTCTCTTAACCTTGTCAATGTAACCAATTTATAGTTTTTAAGGTTGTTAATGGTGGATCAGTTGGTTATTCCTGAATTTCAATGCCTATTAGCCTTCAAGTTTCCCATTCTTCAGGGAAAAATCCTAGCTTGAGATTCTAGTCTTGTATTCTTTGTAGAAAATTACTAACCTAGATTTTTAGTCTAGCTTTTCTTCTGTGAAATTTTTCTTCAAAAGACGAATAAGGGAGCGAACAAGGCTAAAAAAGATGGAATTGTCTGAAAATTTGTGATATAATAAACAAAATCGTTTAATCTTGGAGGAGTATGATGACTATCTATAATTTTTCTGCAGGTCCTGCGGTATTGCCCAAAAACGTTTTAGAAAAAGCTCAGGCTGAATTACTGGATTACAAAGGCTCAGGGATGAGTGTATTAGAGATGTCGCATCGCTCCAAGGAGTTTGATGACATTATCAAGGGTGCTGAAGCAACTTTACGAGAATTGATGGCCATTCCAGACAACTACAAGGTCCTCTTCTTACAAGGCGGTGCTTCGCTTGAATTTACCATGATTCCGCTTAACTTTGCTCGTGGCAAGAAAGCCTATTATCTAGCAGGTGGTTCATGGGGGAAAAAAGCCTATACAGAAGCAGTCAAACTCTCTAAAACAATTGCTTTTGAGCCGATTTTACTGGGCTCAACAGAGGATATCACCTACGCAGAACTACCAAGTTTTGATAAGAATACAATTGATCCTGAAGCAGCCTATGTCCACTTGACCACCAACAATACCATTGAAGGAACAGCTGTTTATACGATTCCAGATACCAATGGTGTCCCAGTCATTGCAGACATGTCATCCAATATTTTGGCAGCTCGCTATCGTGTGGAAGATTTTGCCATGATTTATGCAGGTGCTCAGAAAAATATTGGTCCTGCAGGTGTGACAGTCGTCATTGTCCGTGAGGATTTCTTGAATGATGAGCCGATTTTGTCAAGCATGTTGGATTACCGCATTCAAGCGGAAAATGAATCGCTCTACAATACACCACCAGCTTATTCTATCTACATTTCGAAACTCGTCTTTGAATGGGTCAAGGAAATCGGCGGTGTCGACCAAATGGAAAAACTCAACCGTGAAAAATCAGGCCTTTTGTATGATTATATTGACCAATCAGCCTTTTACACAAACCCAGTACGCAAGGTTGAAGAACGTTCGGTAGCCAACATTCCTTTTGTATCGCCAAGTCCAGAACTTGATGCAAAATTCGTCAAAGAAGCGACCGCAGCAGGTTTTAAAAATATCAAGGGTCACCGTTCAGTCGGCGGTATGCGAGCTAGTCTTTATAACGCTTTTCCCCGCCAAGGAGTGGTTGATCTGATTGCCTTTATGAAGAAATTTGAAGAGGAGAATGCCTAATGGAAATTCGACTTGCTCACCCCAATGAAGTGACTGCGGTTTGTCAGATTTTTCAAGATGCTCGTGATTTTTTAGCCCAGTCTGGTAGTAGCCAGTGGCAAGGAGTCTATCCAAATCAGGATGATGTCTTTGAAGATATTTTATCAGGTCGTGGCTATGTGGCAATTGTAGAGGGGCAGGTAGCAGCCTATACAGCTGTCCAAGTCGGCAATGAACCAGCTTATAACGAGATTTATGATGGAAAATGGCAGCACAATAATTTTCTATATACTACTTTTCACCGCGTAGCAGTTGCGCAACAGTTTCGTGGGCAGCAAATCATTCAGACTTTTTTACAGGGCTTGATTGAAGGGCAAAAGGGGCCGGATTTTCGATGTGATACCCATGAAAAAAATCTGCCCATGCAGCATATTTTGGAAAAATTAGGTTTTGTCTATTGTGGAAAAGTCCCGATTGATGGGGAGCGCCTGGCCTATCAGAAGATTAAAACCAAGCGAGAAACCAGCCTCTACCAAGAAATCGCAGAAGATGACCGATGGATGCTTGGTAGAAATGATTAACAAAAAATAGATAGAAAGAGAAGGGAATGGGGGCAAGCCACTCCCTTTTAGGAAATAACATGGTATTTAGTGTACGAACCTTTAACAATATTAACCAAATTGGCTTGAAAGAATTAGGAAATCAATTTCAGATCGATGGAGATCAGGCGGCTAATCCAGATGCTTTTATTATTCGCTCTGAAAATTTACATGGTGTTGCTTTTCCTGAGAATCTAAAAGCGATTGCCCGTGCAGGTGCAGGAACCAACAATATCCCTATCGAAGAAGCAACAGCCCAAGGAATTGTCGTTTTTAATACACCAGGAGCCAATGCTAATGCGGTAAAAGAAGCAGTCCTAGCCTCTATTTTGCTCTCTGCGCGTGACTATATTAGCGCTAGTGCATGGACCAACACCCTATCAGGTGATGATGTACCAAAGCAAGTTGAAGCAGGGAAAAAGCAATTTGCAGGAACAGAAATTACAGGGAAAACCCTTGGTGTCATTGGACTAGGGGCCATTGGAGCCAGAATAGCCAATGATGCTCGCCGTTTGGGAATGAACGTCTTGGGCTATGACCCTTACGTATCGGTTGAAACTGCATGGAGCATTTCAAGCCATGTCAAACGTGTTGCTGATTTGAAGGAGATTTTTGCGCAGTCAGACTACATCACAGTTCACGTACCGCTAACGGAACAGACACGTGACTTGTTCAATGCGCAAGCATTTGCGATGATGAAAAAAGGAACGACCATTATCAACTTTGCTCGTGGAGAATTGGTGAATCATCAAGATTTGTTTGATGCTATTGCAACAGGTGTTGTTGGTCAATATGTGACAGATTTCGGAACAGAAGACTTACTCAACAAGCCCCACATTACAGTTTTCCCCCATGTTGGTGGTTCAACAGAGGAAGCTGAGTTAAACTGTGCCATTGCGGCTAGTCAGACCATTCGTCGTTTTATGGAAACAGGAGAAATTACGAACTCGGTCAATTTCCCAAATATGCACCAAGCCTTATCAACACCATTTCGGATTACCTTAATCAATAAAAATGTGCCAAATATGGTGGCTAAGATTTCGACAGCTGTCTCTAGCTTAAATATCAATATTGACAATATCCTCAATCGTTCGAAAGGTGACTATGCTTACACCATGCTTGACTTGGATGAGGCAGATAAGGAAAAAATCAAGGCACTTGCTGAGCAATTTGAAAGTGATGAGAATATTGTCAAGGTTCGTATCATCGAAGGTAGGAAAAACTAATGGATAAAAAAGAACGAAAAGAATATGTGAAAGAATTAAAAGAACGCTTTGAAGTCTTTCAAGTGAATCTCATTACAGCCCTCTGGGTTGATAAGGAAACTGGTGTCGAGTATCTCCGTCTAGGGGATGGGGAATTGCGTCCCTTGTTGAATCCAGAAGGAAAGCCAAACATCAATAAGAAATTCCAAGATGATGTACTATAAATGCCTGTATTCATCACCGCTAGGGGAGCTATCTATCATTGCAACAGATAAAGGATTACGCGGTATTTGGTTTGAAAATCAACAGTATTTTGAACGTGGTATCACAGAGAAACCACTGATGACAGAACACCCTGTCCTAAGACAGGCCGTTTCCTTGTTGGATGATTATTTTGCTGGTCGGACAGTTGATGTTTCCACTTTAGCGCTAGACGTTCCTGCTACACCATTTCAAAAAAATGTTTGGCAAGTGCTTCAAGAAATCCCCGATGGGCATACCATGACCTATGGTCAAATTGCCAAGCGCTTGGGCATGGCTTCTGGTCAAGCGGTCGGTGGTGCGGTGGGCAAAAATCCGATTGCGATTCTGATTCCTTGCCACCGAGTAGTAGGCAGTAAGGGGCAATTGACAGGCTATGCAGCCGGTCTTGAGAAGAAAAACTGGTTACTCACCCATGAATCATCAATGAAAAAAAGAGGACAATACATGTTAACATTTTACGAATACCCCAAATGTTCAACCTGTCGAACAGCTAAGGCTGAATTACAAGCTCTGGGACTTGAATTTGAGGCGATTGACATTAAGACCAATCCACCCAAAGCTAGTCAGTTAAAAGAGTGGATGGAAGCGACAGGGCTTGAGCTCAAGAAATATTTCAATACCTCTGGCAATAGCTATCGTGCTCTCGGGTTAAAAGACAAATTTAATCAGTTGACGGTGGATCAAGCTCTAGATTTACTAGCAAATGACGGTATGCTCATCAAGCGTCCTCTGCTCATTCAGGACGGCAAAATCCTGCAGATTGGCTACCGCACAGCTTATAAAGAATTAGGGTTGTAAGAGAAGAAAGATAAAGGAGCTAATGATGGTGATGCTATCCTTGTATCATGAAATTGAACATGGCCGTTTATTGCAGACCTATTCTTTATGTGACAGTACGCATACCGATACTCCCCAAAATATTATTGAAATGTCAAAAAAAGATAGGGATAGGTATCCGGTCGCAATACTTGATCATAAAGATGGGAACCTCATCGGCTTTTTTTGCCTGCACGTAAATGCTGGTCCTAAAGAGTATGGATATAATCAAGAGGATTATGCACTTGTTAGGGGCTTTTCTATTGATGATAACTTCAGAAATCAAGGCTATGGATCTCATGCTCTGAATGACATCTTTACCTTTATCGATTCAACCTTAACATTAGATGTGAACCATATTATACTAGCTGTAAATGAAAAAAATAGAGTTGCCCAAAAAGCATATAAACATTCAGGATTTGTTGTTGTAAAAAGAGATGTGGAAGGTTCAAAAGGAAAATTGATGATTATGGAGAAAAAGAGAAACTAGTACGGCTTACTTACCTTTTATAGGGTGACAGTGAACGAAGAAGTAGTTATCTATAGTAAGTGCATAGATTGTAATGTATTGTAGCTTAGAGAGAAGTTAAAGGAGGCGAGAGCGAAGCTCTCTGCCTCAGAACGTAGACAAACCCTATTAGAGATAGAAAAAATTTTATCTTTGGGGTTGACTACTATATAACAGAAACTCTTAGAAATGCTGATATAGCGGCATTTCTAAGAGTTTTTTATTTCTCAAGTAAAAGAAAAAAGATTGAAGAAAATTGTTCAAAATGGACTTTTTCTTCAATCTGAGGCGAGAGCGAAGCTCTCTGACTTTAGTACTGTTCTCTATCTGTGACACAGAGCATAGTCATTATGTCAGAGATCAATCTCCATAACGATTGGGGTGTGGTCTTGGCGGGCGCCTGAGTCAATCATCTCAGACTTGGAGACCTTATCAGCTACACGATTGCTGGTGAGCCAGTAGTCAATTCTCCAGCCGGTGTTGTTGATTTTGCTGGTCTTGCTGCGTTGTGCCCACCACGTGTATTGATGAGGAAGGTCACCGTGCAAGTGGCGGAAGGTATCGGTGAAGCCTTGGGCAAGGAGATTGGTGAATCCGGCACGCTCTTCATCGGTAAATCCAGGTGATTGGCGGTTGCTGGCAGGATTTGCAAGGTCGATTTCGTGGTGGGCAACGTTATAGTCGCCTGTTGCAAGAACGGGCTTTTCTTGATCGAGTTTTGCTAGATATTCTGCATATTTTTCATCCCAAATTTGGCGATCACTGAGGCGCTTCAACCCGTCTCCCGCATTTGGTGTGTAAACTTGGGTCACAAAGAAATTGTCAAATTCTAGGGTGATGATTCGCCCTTCCAAGTCCATGGTCGTTGGCGCTCCAATTTCTGGGAAAGTAATGGTGGGTGTCAAGTCTTTTTTATAGAGAAACATGGTTCCTGCATAGCCCTTACGAGCTGGTTCGACAGATGAACGCCATGTGTGTTCATAGTTTGGAAAGAGTTGATCTAAAATTTCCACGTGTTTATTTGTAGGCCCTTTGGCTGATAATTTCGTTTCTTGGATGGCGATAATATCCGCGTCTTCTGTAATGATCGTTTGCAAGACAGCTTGTGACAATTGTGCACGAGCAGAGTCGCTGGTTAAGGCTGCATTGAGGGAATCAATATTCCATGAGATGAGTTTCATAATCTATCCTTTTCTGTGAGTAGTTTCTTCTGTTTGTATTATATCAAAAAGTATAGAAAGTGGTCGTATTTCTAGCTCAATCATTTGAGAAGAGCTATTTGCACAGCGGATATTTAAGGGATATTTTGTCTGTTATCAGGCTCTTTTTTGTGATATAATAAAACGATAGAACTGGGTTTCATTTGCCCTGAAAGGAAAAGTTATGACAGAAAAGAATTTTTACATTACGACCCCCATTTACTACCCTTCTGGAAAGCTCCACATTGGAAACGCGACAACTACGATTGCCTGCGATGTTTTGGCGCGTTACAAGCGCCTCATGGGCTATGATGTTTTCTCGTTGACAGGTCTTGATGAGCATGGCCAAAAGATTCAAGACAAGGCAGCTGAAGCTGGTATTACTCCGCAAGAATATGTGGACGGCATGGCTGTGGGGGTCAAAGAATTATGGAAACTCCTAGATATTTCGTATGACGGCTTTATTCGTACGACAGACGACTACCATGAAACGGTAGTCGCAGAAGTGTTTGAACGTTTACTGGCACAAGACGATATTTACCTAGGGGAATATTCTGGTTGGTATTCTGTTTCTGATGAGGAATTTTTCACCGAAAGCCAATTAGCAGAAGTCTTTCGAGATGAAGCAGGCAAGGTGATTGGGGGAATCGCCCCTTCTGGTCATGAGGTGGAATGGGTATCAGAAGAATCCTACTTCCTTCGTTTGAGCAAGTATGCGGATCGCTTGGTAGCCTTCTTTAAAGAACGTCCTGATTTTATCCAGCCAGACGGACGGATGAATGAAATCGTGAAAAACTTTATCGAGCCTGGTCTTGAGGATTTGGCAGTCAGTCGGACTTCCTTTACCTGGGGAGTTCCAGTGCCGTCCAATCCAAAACATGTTGTCTATGTCTGGATTGATGCCCTCTTGAACTATACGACAGCCCTTGGTTACGGTCAAGAAAATCATGCGAATTTTGATAAATTCTGGAATAATGGTAGTGTCTATCACATGGTCGCTAAAGACATCTTACGTTTCCACTCTATTTACTGGCCAATCCTCCTCATGATGCTCGATTTACCATTACCAGAACGCCTGATTGCCCACGGTTGGTTTGTCATGAAAGACGGCAAAATGTCTAAGTCTAAAGGAAATGTTGTCTATCCCGATATGTTAGTGGAACGCTATGGACTCGATCCTTTGCGTTACTATCTTATGAGAAGTTTACCGGTCGGTTCAGATGGGACCTTTACGCCAGAGGATTATGTAGGGCGGATTAACTACGAACTCGCCAATGACCTTGGAAACCTCCTCAACCGTACGGTGGCTATGGTGAATAAATACTTTGATGGACAAGTGCCTACCTATGCAGAAAATGTGACAGCCTTTGATGCGGATTTGGCACAGGTAGCAGCAGAAGCAATCGCAGAATACCATAAGCAAATGGATGCGGTGGATTATCCACGTGCTTTGGAAGCAGTCTGGACTCTGATTGCCCGTACCAACAAGTATATCGATGAAACAGCTCCATGGCTGTTAGCAAAAGAGGAAGACAAACGAAGCGAACTGGCTGCTGTGATGAGCCACTTAGTAGCAAGTCTTCGTGTGGTGGCTCATTTGATTGGGCCATTCATGATGGCAACAAGTAGCGCTATTCTAGAGCAGCTGGGTATGGACAAAGCAGAAAGTCTCGAAAACTTAGCTCTTGCTGATTTGCCCACAGGTCTAAGCGTTGTTGCAAAAGGTCAGCCAATCTTCCCACGTCTTGATATGGACGAAGAAATTGCCTACATCAAGGAACAAATGGCAGCAGGTCAGCCAGCTGTAGCTACTGAAAAAGAATGGAAACCAGAAGAGGTTGAATTGACCTTGAATCGCAAGGAAATCAAGTTTGATGACTTTGAAAAGGTCGAAATCCGTGTGGCGGAAGTCAAAGAAGTTAAAAAAGTTGAAGGTAGTGATAAATTACTTCAATTCCGCTTGGACGCTGGTGACAAGGAAGACCGCCAAATTCTTTCAGGTATCGCCAAATACTATCCAAATGAGCAAGAATTGGTCGGTAAAAAAGTGCAAATTGTAGCCAACCTCAAACCGCGTAAGATGATGGGGCATATCAGTCAAGGTATGATTTTATCTGCTGAACATGGGGATAGCTTAACCCTCTTGACAGTTGATGCTAGTGTACCAAACGGTAGTGTGATTGGATAAACATTCTCCTAAGAAATCAAACAAATCCACTTACTTTGTTTTTTTGCTTCAACCTTCTAGATTTAGCTATCAACAGTTCATGTTAGCAAAGTTAATTTAATAACTATCAAAACAAGGGACGGCTACTGTTTGTGAAGAAAAATATCAAAAGTTGAACAACTGAAAATTGTTCAACTTTTTTTACGAATGAATAGACAGGAGGGCTTATGCTAGTTGCAAAAAATGAACAAGGACAGTCTGTCCACTTACTCGAACAGCAAACAGTAGACGGTCAAGTGTTTTTTTGTCCCGGCTGTGGTGGACCTGTACGCTTACGCAAAGGGCAAGTTATGCGACCCCATTTTGCGCATATTTCATTGAAAAATTGCCATTATTTTTCAGAAAATGAATCGGAACAACACCTTCAGTTGAAGACAAGTTTGTATCAGTGGGCTTTGCAAGATAGCCAGGCAGAACTCGAAAAGCGTCTGCCTGAGATTGAGCAGATTGCAGATATCTTCATAGAAGACAGACTGGCTCTTGAAATCCAATGTTCGAGTTTGCCACTTAGTCGCTTACAAGAGCGGACGCGTTCCTACCAGCAGGCAGGCTATCGTGTCTTGTGGCTTTTAGGAAAAGATTTATGGTTGAAGACACGTTTGACCAACTTGCAAAAGCAGTTTCTATCTTTTAGCGAGCACACGGGCTTTTTTGTCTGGGAGTTAGAATTAAAGCGCAAAAAGTTACGTCTGCGCTATCTGATCCACGAGGATTTGCATGGTCGCATGCAGTGTTTGACCAAGGAATTTTCCTTTGGAATGGGGAACTTATTGACGATATTACGTTTTCCATATCAAGGGGAAAAAGTAGCTGTACTAAAAGGGAAGCCAGATGGACAGTTGTTGGCTTATATCGCCCGAAAGCTCCGTTACCAGTCTCCCAAATGGATGGCTGTCCAAGCCCAGCTTTACCAGGAAGGGAGAAATCTACTCACTCAAAGCCTCGATGATTTTTATCCCCAAATTCGCCCGCCCCAGTCAGGAGCTGGATTTGTTCAAGTTCAGCAGGATATGACAGATTATTACGCTAATTTTCAGACCTATTACCAGCAACTAGCCTGTAAAAAGGAGCAGTATCTCTATCCGCCAATCTTTTATCAGACCATTCTCAAGAAAAATCTGATTTAACGTTAGAAGCAACCTTGGATTTGTGGTAGAATAAAAGATACGGAGGTAAATCAATTATGACAAAACAACGTAGTGAAATTGAAGAAAAATACCAGTGGGACTTGACCACGATTTTTCCAACAGACGAAGCATGGGAGACAGAACTTGCAGCTCTTCAATCAGATGTCGAGGCGACAGCTGGTTTTGCAGGGCATTTGCTAGACTCTGCTCAGCGTTTATTAGAAATTAGCGAAACGCAGCTGGGTCTCATGCGCCGCATGGAAACGCTCTATGTTTATGCGTCTATGAAAAATGACCAAGATACACGTGAAGGAAAGTACCAAGAATTTCAGGCTAAGGCCCTAGGTTTGTATTCAACTCTTTCACAAGCCTTTGCTTTCTATGAGCCAGAATTTTTAACTGTGACAGAAGAGCAGTTGGCGGCTTTCATGGAAGAAGAGCCAGCCTTGAAGCAATACAGCCACCAGTTTGAGAAATTATTAGCAGGAAAAGCTCATGTCTTGTCACACGAAGTTGAAGAAGTGCTAGCTGCAACAAGCGAGGTCTTTGATGCACCATCAGAAACCTTTTCTGTTCTTGATAATGCCAGCATCCGCTTCCCAGAGATTACTAACGAAGAAGGTGAGCTCGTACCGCTTTCGCATGGTAGCTACATTTCCTTTATGGAATCAAGCAACCGTGAGGTGCGTAAGGATGCTTATGAGGCGATGTATACTACCTATGAGCAATTCCAGCACACCTATGCAAAAACATTGCAATCAAATGTTAAGGTGAATAACCTAAAAGCTCGCTTGCGCAAATACGACAGCGCCCGTCATGCTGCCTTGTCTGCCAACTTTATTCCAGAATCGGTCTACGATACCTTGGTAGCAGCGGTCAACAAGCATTTGCCACTTCTACATCGCTATATTAACTTGCGCAAGAAATTGCTCGGTATTGACGATTTGAAGATGTATGATATGTACACACCACTTTCTGATGTGGATTACAAATTTACCTATGAAGATGCCTTAGAAAAGGCGGCAGACACCTTGACTATTTTTGGTGACGAGTATAGTACACAGGTTAAAGAAACCTTTGAAAATCGCTGGATTGACGTGCATGAAAATGAAGGAAAACGCTCAGGAGCTTATTCAGGAGGAGCCTATGATACCAACGCCTTTATGCTCTTGAACTGGCAGGATACGCTAGACAACCTCTATACTCTCATCCATGAGACAGGACATTCGCTTCATTCCATGTTTACACGTAAGAACCAGCCTTATGTTTATGGCCACTATTCGATTTTCCTAGCAGAGATTGCCTCAACCACCAATGAGAATCTCTTGACGGAAAAACTCTTGTCAGAAGTAGAAGACGACAAGACGCGCTTTGCGATTTTGAACCATTATTTGGACGGATTCCGTGGGACAGTCTTCCGCCAAACCCAATTTGCTGAGTTTGAACAAGCCATCTACCAGGCAGACCAAGCAGGAGAAGTCCTAACAGCTGATTTCTTAAATCATTTGTATGCAGAAATCAATGAGAAATACTACGGTTTGTCTGCTGAAGAAAATCCACAAATTCAATTTGAGTGGGCACGTATTCCGCATTTCTATTACAATTTCTACGTATACCAATACGCAACAGGTTTTGCAGCAGCATCTGCCCTTTCTCATAAGATTGTTCATGGCACCCAAGAAGATAAGGAGCACTATCTTGATTACCTCAAAGCAGGTAGCTCAGATTATCCACTCAATGTCATCAAAAAAGCTGGTGTCGATATGACTCGGGAAGAGTACTTGAACGATGCCTTCAAGGTCTTTGAAGCCCGCTTGACAGAGCTAGAAGCCTTAGTTGAAAAAGGTGTTCATCTATCATAAACAGAAGCGTGGCTGAGACAAAAGTGTCCAGCCTCGCTTCTTTTGTAGATTTAACAGTTTGACGTATATCAATAGTCAGGGGAGTGACTATTGATACCTGAGCCTAGAAACTAGAGAGCGAGGATAGTCAGGGGAGTGACTATTGATACCTGAGTCTAAAAAATGGAAAGTAAAGACGATAAAATCGATTTTTGCGAAATACCGATTTTTATCTCACTCCCTCTTTTTTGACGAGTATCAGAAACCGATTCTTGACCGTCTAAATCCCTTATGTTATACTGAAAAAATGGTAGAATCATACAGTAAAAACGCAAACCACAACATGCGCCGTCCAGTAGTAAAGGAAGAGATTGTGGAAATGATGCGGACACGTCAGGCGCAAAATACAGGATTTTTGAAAGAGTTAGAAGAATTTGCACGCAAGGAAAACATTCCCATTATTCCTCACGAGACAACAGCTTATTTTCGCTTACTCATGCAATTGCTACAGCCTGCGTCTATCTTAGAAATTGGAACAGCTATTGGGTATTCTGCTTTATTAATGGCAGAAAATAGCCCGACTTCCAAGATTACGACCATTGATCGTAACGAGGAGATGATCAGCTTTGCCAAGGACAATTTCGCCAAGTATGATACACGTAACCAGATTTGCTTACTTGAGGGCGAGGCTCTGGAGATTTTGCCGACCTTGCCAGACGATAGTTATGATTTTGTCTTTATGGATTCGGCCAAGTCCAAGTACATCGTCTTTTTGCCAGAGGTTTTAAAGAAGGTGAAGGTCGGAGGCTTGATTATTCTGGATGATATTTTCCAAGGGGGAGATGTTGCACGAGATATTATGGAAGTCCGTCGTGGTCAGCGAACCATTTATCGAGGACTACAACGTTTGTTTGATGCAACCTTGGATAATCCTGACCTGACGGCGAGTTTAGTATCTATGAGTGACGGTTTACTCATGCTTAGAAAAAACGTAGAAGATGTAGTCCTCCCTACAGAAGAAATTTAAGTAATTTTTAAGCAATTATGGTATAATGGTACAGTTAATAAAAAAGGAGAAATAATTCATAATGAAGACTAAAAAAATTCTCGCAGGAGCTGTAACCTTGTTTGCAGCAGTAACGCTTGCAGCTTGTTCAAACGGGTCTAACAAGGATATCGTGACCATGAAAGGCAACACCATCAACGTATCAGAATTTTATGAGCGTGTGAAAACCAACCAACAAGCACAACAAGTCCTCCTATCAATGGTGATTAGCGATGTGTTTGAAGAACAATATGGTAAAGAAGTCTCTTCAAAAGATGTGGACAAGGCCTACGATGAGATTTCAAAGAAATTAGGTAATTCATTTGCACCTGCTTTATCTTCTGCAGGATTAACAGAAGAAACGTATAGACAACAAATTCGTACCAACAAATTAGTTGAATTTGCAGTAAAAGAAAAAGCCGAAAAAGAATTGACAGATGATGCATACAAGGCTGCCTATGATGCTTATACACCAGAAGTAACTGCTCAAATCATTAAATTAGCAGATGAAGCAAAAGCAAATGAAATCTTGGCTCAAGCACAGGCTGAAGGTGCAGATTTTGCACAATTAGCAAAAGATAACTCAACTGATGCTGAAACCAAGGCAAATGGTGGAACAGTTAAATTTGACTCAACTTCTACAACTGTACCAAATGAAGTGAAGACAGCAGTCTTTGCTCTAAACAATGATCAAGTAGGAGCTTCCGTTGTCAAAAGTGTCAACCTTTCAAACTATCAAGTCAGCTACTATGTCGTGAAGTTGAATTCCAAATCAGAAAAAGCTGCTGACTGGAAAGAGTACAAAGATATCTTGAAAGATAGCTTCATCAAATCAAAACAAGCTGATGCAACCTATGTGAAAAACGTGATTTCAGAAGTTTTCAAGAAAGCCAATGTTAAAGTGAAAGACCAAGCCTTCCAAGGGATCTTGTCACAATACATTCCAACTGGAGATTCTTCAAGCGCTTCAAGTTCAGCTTCTTCAACAGAAGCATCAAGCGGTTCTGAGACCAACGAATCAAGTTCAGAAAAAGATAAATAAGATTAAGAATGGATATTCTATCCCCTTATTTCAGAGAATTGGCGGTCGGTGCGAGCCATATAAGGTAGACTATCTTGCTACTTAGTCATGACAATTGCATAAAAAATGAGAATGACAAGTTCATTGAATGAAGGTGGTACCGCGGTTTTTCGCCCTTCGTTAGTGTTCTTGTTTTTTCTTTTGGAGGTCTAGGATGAAACAATTTCAGATTAAGCAACGTTTTTGGTCCTGGGGTGGCAAATTTGATATCAAAGATGACCGTGGTCAACTCTGTTACCAAGTCGAAGGCAGTCTGCTCAAATGGTTTAAAAACTTTGAGATTCGCAGTGCTAATGGACAGCTTGTTAGCACTATTCAGAGGAAATTCTCTGGGTTCTTCTCTCGCTTCGAGGTTAAGGTCTTAGGACAAGCCCCATTCACCATTCAGAAGAAATTCTCTTAGTTCAAGCCTCGGTACGAGATTGAGAATTTAGGTCTCGAGGTGATTGGTGATTTCTGGGATATGAAGTTTGACTTAATCCATAATGGTACTGTGGTTGCGAAAATCGACCAAGAATGGTTTCGGATGACTTCGACCTACCAAGTTACAGTCTATGAAGATGCGTATGCAGATGTCACAATTGCTCTTGTGATTGCAATTGATTATGTGAAGGAGATGCGGAGTGCCTCAGCAGCTGCCGCAACGTAAAGGAAAGGAAATAGGAAAAATGAAACAATTATCTAGTGCACAAATTCGTCAAATGTGGTTGGACTTCTGGAAGTCAAAGGGGCATTCAGTAGAACCATCTGCTAATCTTGTCCCAGTCAACGATCCAACTCTCTTGTGGATTAACTCTGGGGTAGCAACCCTCAAAAAATACTTCGACGGCTCAGTAATTCCTGAAAATCCACGGATTACCAATGCTCAAAAGTCCATTCGGACCAACGATATTGAAAATGTCGGAAAGACAGCCCGTCACCACACCATGTTTGAAATGCTTGGGAACTTTTCTATCGGAGATTATTTCCGCGATGAAGCAATTGAGTGGGGCTTTGAACTGTTGACAAGCCCAGAGTGGTTTGGTTTTCCAAAAGAAAAGCTCTACATGACCTACTACCCAGACGATACCGATTCTTACAACCGTTGGCTTGCTCTAGGGGTTGACCCAAGTCACTTGATTCCGCTTGAGGACAACTTCTGGGAAATTGGTGCAGGACCTTCTGGGCCAGATACAGAAATTTTCTTTGACCGTGGAGAAGCTTTTGACCCAGAAAATATCGGTATTCGTCTCTTAGAAGAAGATATTGAAAATGACCGTTACATCGAGATTTGGAATATCGTTCTCTCTCAATTCAACGCAGATCCAGAAGTACCGCGCTCTGAGTACAAGGAATTGCCAAATAAAAACATTGATACGGGTGCTGGTTTAGAGCGATTGGCTGCGATTTTCCAAGGGGCTAAGACCAACTTTGAAACAGATCTCTTCATGCCGATTATCCGTGAAGTGGAAAAACTATCTGGTAAAATCTATGATTCAGACGGGGATAACATGAGCTTTAAGGTCATTGCAGACCATATTCGTGCCCTTTCCTTTGCGATTGGTGACGGTGCTCTTCCTGGAAATGAGGGACGTGGCTATGTTCTTCGTCGTTTGCTTCGCCGTGCGGTCATGCATGGTCGTCGCTTGGGCATTAACGAATCCTTCTTGTACAAATTAGTTGTGCCGGTCGGTCACATCATGGAAAGTTACTATCCAGAAGTGCTTGAAAAGCATGAATTTATTGAAAAAATCGTTAAACGAGAAGAAGAAACCTTTGCACGTACCATTGATGCGGGTTCAATCCACTTGGATGAATTGTTAGCTGAGTTGAAAGAAGCTGGAAAATCAACCCTCGAAGGAAAAGATATTTTCAAACTCTATGATACCTACGGATTCCCCGTTGAATTGACAGAAGAATTAGCAGAAGATCAAGGATTTGCCATTGACCACGAAGGCTTTAAAACAGCCATGAAAGAGCAGCAAGAGCGTGCACGTGCGTCTGTTGTCAAGGGCGGCTCAATGGGCATGCAAAATGAGACCCTTGCAGGTATTACCGAAGAGTCTACCTTTGTCTATGGTGCAGACGAGTTGACCGCAAGCCTAGTGGTCATGATTGCAGACAATGCGCGTGTAGATAGCCTAGCAAGTGGTGAAGCCTTGTTAGTCTTTGACCAAACCCCTTTCTATGCGGAAATGGGTGGACAGGTAGCAGACCATGGTGTTATTGTTGATGAAACTGGTCAGCTTGTCGCTCGTATCAAAGATGTCCAAAAAGCACCAAATGGTCAACCGCTTCACACTGCGGAAGTACTTGAAGAATTGCGTACAGGAGCAACCTATACACTTACGATTGATACCCATCGTCGCCACCGCGTCATGAAAAACCATACAGCGACTCACTTGTTACATGCAGCTCTTCACCATGTCATCGGTGAGCATGCAACACAGGCGGGTTCTCTCAATGAGCAAGAATTCTTACGCTTTGACTTTACCCACTTTGAAGCCGTAACAGCTGAAGAACTCCGTCGTATCGAAGAAGAAGTCAACGCCCAAATCTGGGCAGCTCTTCCAGTCGTGACAGTCGAGACAGACATTGACACGGCGAAAGAAATGGGGGCAATGGCTCTCTTTGGTGAAAAATATGGCAAAGAAGTCCGCGTTGTAACCATCGGTGATTATTCTATCGAATTGTGTGGTGGTACACATGTGGCAAATACTGCTGAAATCGGCCTCTTCAAAATTGTCAAAGAAGAAGGAATTGGTTCTGGAACTCGTCGTATCATCGCAGTAACCAGCCGTGAAGCCTTCCTTGCCTACCGTGAAGAAGAAGAATTGCTTAAAGCAGTGGCTACAACCATTAAAGCACCACAAATCAAAGAAGTACCAAACAAGGTCGCAAACCTGCAAGAACAGTTGCGTGAATTGCAAAAAGAAAATGCAGCCTTGAAAGAAAAAGCAGCAGCAGCTGCGGCTGGTGATATTTTCAAAGATGTCAAAGAAGCAAATGGGTTGCTCTATATTGCTAGCCAAATCGAAGTGTCAGATGCAGGAGCACTACGTACTTTTGCTGATAACTGGAAACAAAAAGATTATTCAGATGTCTTGGTGCTCGTCGCTGCTATTGGTGAAAAAGTTAATGTCTTGGTCGCAAGCAAGACCAAGGATGTCCATGCAGGAAATCTGATTAAAGAACTCGCTCCAATCGTAGCTGGTCGCGGTGGTGGTAAACCAGACATGGCTATGGCAGGAGGAAGCGATGCCTCTGCAATTGGAAAACTCTTGGCAGAAGTTGGCAACCATCTATAAGAAGACAAAGTAGTCTGGATTTCCAGACTACTTTTTTAGTGTTCATAGGTCATTTAAGTTGAGTTTTGACAAGGGAACTAGTTATTCTGACTAAGATAATAAACTTTTTGACAAAAATTATTATTTTTTTGACAAATATAGTTGTCAAAAAGAAAAAGATGTGTTACAATAAAATCAAGTTAAGGAGGAAGATAATATGAAACTGAAAATCATGCAGGAAATTCTGATAAATTTTTTATTTGAATTTTTTGGGACAGCAAGTTTAATTCTTCTTATTAAGGTGCTACATACAGGATTTGGGAGTGAAAATCGTTATTTTCCAGTGTTACTAATGGGGCTAGGAATTTGCTTTTATCAAAAAAATAAAAGTGTTTTTAAAGAAAGGAGCTGACATGCATGATACTCAAAAATAGGCTCAAGGAATTACGAGCCAGAGATGGGTTAAACCAAACGGCTTTAGCAAAGGAAGCTGGAGTTTCAAGACAAACCATTAGCTTGATTGAGCGGGGAGAGTACACCCCATCTGTCATCATTGCCCTTAAAATTGCCCAAATTTTCAACGAACCCTTGGAGAAAGTCTTTCGCTTAGAGGAAGAAGAATAGTTCTTCCATCAAGCATGAAGTAGAGTGAGAGTAGGAGAAATAATATGAAAAAGAAACAGATTCAAGCAGGAAATGAGATATCTTTTAAAGTAGTCGCGTTGCTATTTGGACTATTTATGATGGGCTATGTAGCTGGGAAAGTCTTTGCAGGAAACTATGATGTGACAAACGAATTTCTCATTATCCTACCAGCTCTGTCTTGCTTGCTGATAGAAGAAGACAGCAAAGGAAATTAAAAATGAAGAAAAATGAAATCGTTATTACAGGCAGAATGGTACTCAAAGCAAGCTGGATTCTTGGAATGCTTGCAATGTTGGTAAGATGTTTAATGGGTTACGTTTTTCAGTTAGAAGATTGGCTCATCATTGCTGGGCTTGTAGCAAGTATGGGGAATGCTTTTGGTAAAGATAATGAGGTGAGGGAATGAAAATGCAGAAACGATTACGTACAGTTGGCTTTCTATTTGTGTGTGGATTTGTGTGTGGATTGATTGGTTATTTTTTTGGTAAAGGAATTGCACAAGGTGTTGCATTTAAAGAAGTTATACGCCCATTGTTAATTTTAGACGGATATGTGTACCTTGCTCAAGTAGCAGGTATCTTATTGGCTGGTTTGACATGGTATTTCTTAAGCTACAGTCGTCGAGATATGATTGCCTATCAAAAGGCAGAAGAAAGAGATGACGAACAAGGGATGGATACGTTTCACACCTCTTCTTTTAGGAAGTTGGAATATGGAACCATTGCCTTTAATATCTTTTCAATCAGTATGATTTTTTCTCTCTTCGGTAGCCTATACATGGTGACAATTCATTTTACTCATTGGCTGAGTATGATCATACCTGTGCTATTGTACTTGGTTTTGTTCTTTCTTCTGAAAAATCTTCAAAAAACGCTGAGTTTTGTACGGAACTATGATTTTCCTAGATTCGCCATGCCAGAAGATGCTTTGAATTTAGTAAGGAGTTACGATGAGGGAGAGCGAGAGGCGAATTACGAAAATAGCTTTATGACTCTCTTTCAACTGAATCAAATTGTCTTACCAGTCTTGTATCCACTTATTGCTATTATTTCAATGTTGTTACAAGAATTTCAGCTGTTAGCCTTTCTGATTGTCGCCTTTATCCATATTTATATTAATTTCAGAGGGATTCAGCAAGTTAAAAATTACTTCAAATAAGGAGAAAAAGATGAAAAAAATAGTTATTCGCATTGTTTTATGGTTTCTTGCCCTATATGCCTATTTAAATGGAGCAGCTTTGTTAACGTTTGACATGGTAGCACAGCAGAGACCTGATATACCTGCTGAATGGGCAGAGCGTATGGTGCCGATTTTTGGAGTGATTGGTCTCGTTTTTCTGACAGTAATGTCCTATCTTTACTGGAAGTATGTATATGGTAAAAAAGACATCACGATTGAACTGCCAAAACCGTGGCTGTCTAATATCCTCTATCCAATCGGCTTGTTTATCCTACTCCTTGTTGCGCAACTGGCCCTTCCAGTCCCTCCTAGTGAGAACCAACAGCTTGTAGAACAAAGTATCTTGGGACAACCACTCTTTTCTTTCTTTGCAGTTGTCGTTTTTGCACCTATTATGGAAGAGCTGCTCTTTAGAGGAGTGTTTGCGGGTTATTTCTTCCCAAATTTGACTAAAAAGATCAGTCTTATTTTCTATTTGCTCTTGAGCAGTGGTCTATTCTGTTTGGCACATGGACCACGTACAGTATCAGACTTTTTAATCTATTTCACCATGGGAGCGAGTCTAGGATGGCTGTACTTGGCAAAACGAGACTTACGTTATTCTGTCGGACTGCATGTTGCTAATAATCTCTTATCTTTTGTGATGATACTATTCTAAAAAGAAGTGAATGTCCTCACTTCTTTTTGATTGCTCGCTTTCCCACCAGTGAATAGTCTTCGTGATAATCATACTCATTGAAATTCAAAAATAACCAACTGATCCATCATTAACAAGCTTAAAAAATATAAATTGGTGACATTGACAACGTCAAGATAGTGATTGGGTCAGGTTTTGTTTACCGCAACCTCTCTTGGAGTTTCAATTGTTCATTTTTGAAATCAAGGTTTCAAAAATGCCGTGACTAGCAACTACTTTGCTGTGCTGGTCATACCACTATTTCGAATGTGCCGCCTTTGGCTCGCTTCGTTCAATCCATTTTCTTAAAGAGTAGATATTTATAAGATAAAATAGCTATTTTTGCTTTTCATTGAGTATGAGATGTATCTTGCTAGCTATTGGGATAAAAAAGAACTGGAAAATGATTTCCAGTCGTTTTTTGTTTATAAACCGTAGAGATAGTCATTGTCTTGCATGGCTTCAACACTACCGAGGAGGTAGCCGTTTCCGACTTGGGAGAAGAAGTCGTGGTTGGATGTACCGGTCGAGATACCGTTCATGACAATCGGGTTGACATCATCGGCTGAATCAGGAAAGAGTGGATCTTGTCCTAGGTTCATGAGGGCCTTGTTGGCATTGTAGCGAAGGAAGGTCTTGACTTCCTCGGTCCAACCAACACCGTCATAGAGGCTCTCTGTATAGCCTTCTTCATTTTCATAGAGTTGATAAAGGAGGTCATACATCCAGTCGCGGAGCTTTTCTTGCTCATCTTCAGATAATTCGTTAAATCCAAGCTGGAATTTGTAGCCGATATAGGTTCCATGAACAGATTCGTCACGAATGATTAATTTGATGATTTCAGCGACGTTTGCAAGCTTGTTATTGCCGAGGTAGTAGAGCGGTGTGAAGAAACCAGAGTAAAAGAGGAAGGTTTCAAGGAATACGCTAGCTACTTTTTTCTCCAGAGGTGTGCCTGTCTCATAAATTTCGTTGATGATTTGAGCTTTACGCTGGAGATATTCGTTACTGTTGGTCCAGTCAAAAATCTCATCGATTTCAGATTTGGTATTAAGAGTTGAGAAGATAGATGAGTAGGATTTAGCGTGTACCGATTCCATGAACTGGATATTGTTGTAGACGGCTTCCTCATGTGGTGTCCGAATGTCTTGGCGAAGGGCTTGCACCCCTGTTTCGGATTGGAGGGTATCTAGAAGCGTCAATCCTCCAAAGACTTTTCCAACCAAGTCTTTTTCTTCGGCACTTAATTTGCGCCAATCATCTAAGTCATTAGAGAGCGGGATACGGGTATCGAGCCAGAATTGCTCGGTCAATTTTTCCCAAGTTGACTTGTCAATGACATCTTCAATCGCATTCCAGTTTATGGCTTTGTAGTAAGTTTCCATAAGTATCACTTTCTATTACAGTATTCAGACCATTATACCATATTTTTAGCGAGTGGTCTAAAGGATAGAGATTTATGCAAAAAGAGAGGGAGTGGGATTCATCGTGATTTCCATGAAATCCTATCCACACTCCGTTCTATTTGTCTTAGAAACTGTATTCACAACTCAGCAACTCTATTCAGGGCTTATTTTTCGCTACTCATCGTTGCTTTTTATAGAGTATAAGCTCCCGATTAGAATTACTTCACTTATAAATATAGGTTCTTAAATCACACAGCTTTCACATTGATTTGCGCCAACTTCTTCGCCGTCATCTGTAAAGGTACGGACGTAGTAAATTGATTTAACACCTTTATTGAAGGCATAGTTACGCAAGATAGAAAGGTCACGTGTGGTCTGTTTGTTTTCAGTTTTCCACTCGTAGATGCCTTGTGGAATATCGCTGCGCATAAAGAGGGTCAGAGAGAGACCTTGGTCAACGTGTTCAGTTGCAGCAGCATAGACATCGATAACTTTGCGCATGTCCATGTCATAGGCTGACTTGTAGAATGGAATGGTTTCTGTTGCAAGACCTGCTGCTGGATAGTAGATTTTACCAATTTTCTTTTCTTGGCGCTCTTCAATCCGTTGAGTGATTGGGTGAATCGAAGCAGACACATCGTTAATGTAGCTGATTGAGCCGTTTGGAGCCACTGCTAGGCGGTTTTGGTGGTAGAGACC
This sequence comes from Streptococcus respiraculi, assembly GCF_003595525.1. Classification (NCBI taxonomy): domain Bacteria; kingdom Bacillati; phylum Bacillota; class Bacilli; order Lactobacillales; family Streptococcaceae; genus Streptococcus; species Streptococcus respiraculi. The sequence continues at coordinate 888,588 of NZ_CP022680.1, forward strand.
GTCTGCCTGTACTTTATCGCGAAGCGCTACCCAATCTTCTGCACTCGGCATAAAGATTCCTTCAAAGAGTTCTTTGACACGGGCAGATTGTGGTTGGTAGTTGCCAGTAATATATTTGTCGAAGTAAGATCCGTCCGCATATTTGGATTTTTCAAAGTTGTGGAAGGTCATCTTGCGTTCACGAGCAATGTTATTTGATTCTACGAGCGTCCAGTAGTTGAGGAGCATAAAGTAGATATTGGTAAATTCAACAGCTTCAGCCGATCCATAATCAATCAAGTTTTGAGCAAGGAAGCTGTGTAGTCCCATTGCACCCAGTCCGATTGAGTGGGCTTGGCTATTTCCATGTTCAATAGATGGTACGGCTGAGATATGAGAATGGTCTGTTACATAGGTCAGAGCGCGGGTCATGGTACGGACAGAGCGACCAAAGTCAGGTGATTTCATCAAGTTGACAATGTTGGTTGATCCCAGATTACATGACACATCTGTTCCCATTTTGAGGTACTCTTGTGCATCGTTCAATTCGCTTGGCGCTTGCACTTGGAGAATCTCTGAACAGAGGTTAGACATGATGATTTTTCCGTCTACAGGGTTACTGCGGTTAGCTGTATCAATATTGATGACATAAGGGTAACCAGATTCTTGCTGGAGTTTTGAAATCTCTGTTTCCAAGTCACGAGCCTTAATCTTGGTCTTGCGAATCTTTGGATTTGCGACTAACTCATCGTATTTTTCAGTGATGTCGATGTAGCTGTATGGTACACCGTATTCACGCTCGATGGAGTAGGGGCTAAAGAGATACATGTCTTCATTCTTACGAGCCAATTCGTAGAACTTATCTGGAATAGTGATACCAAGAGAAAGAGTCTTGACACGAACTTTTTCATCGGCATTTTCTTTCTTAGTAGAAAGAAAGGCGATAATGTCTGGGTGGAAGACATCGAGGTAGACCACACCAGCTCCTTGACGTTGTCCCAATTGGTTGGAGTAAGAGAAGCTATCTTCAAAGAGTTTCATGACTGGAACGACCCCAGAGGCTGCTCCTTCATAGCCCTTGATTGGCGCACCAGCTTCCCGTAGATTGCTGAGGGAAATACCGACCCCGCCTCCGATACGAGAAAGTTGGAGGGCAGAGTTAATGGAGCGACCAATCGCATTCATGTCGTCTGTCACTTGGATAAGGAAACAAGATACCAGCTCTCCACGGCGTGCACGACCAGCGTTCAAAAAACTTGGGGTTGCAGGCTGATAGCGGAGGTGGATCATTTCATTTGCCAAGTCCATAGCTAATTCTTCGTTGCCTTCTGCAAAGTATAGAGCGTTGAAGAGGACACGGTCTTCCATGCTTTCTAGGTAGTAGGCACCATCATTAGTCTTTAAGGCATATTGGTTGTAGAATTTATAGGCTGCCATGAAAGACTTGAAGCGGAAGTTTTGATCTTTCAAGAATTGCGCTAACTTTTCGATAAAAGCAGGGCTATATTGTTCCAAAAAGGCTTGCTCCAGATAGTTTTCTTCCAATAGGTACTGAATTTTATCTGTAATGCTAGCAAATGGTTTGGTATTGGGCAGCACATTTTCCTTGAAAAAGGCCTTGAGCGCTTCTTGGTCTTTGTGAAGCGGAATTTGTCCATTGACTGGACGGTTGATTTCATTATTCAGACGGAAGTAGGAAACATCCCCTAATTCTTTCAAACTCATGTGGTAACTCTTTCTATGCTTTTTTATAGTAGATGACTAGGCTGAGACAAGATTCTTTAATTTTCCAGGTTGGAAACCAGAGAAGTTTTCCGTTTCTGTCTCGATGACTGGCGCTGCGGAAAATCCAAGACTTTTGACATGCTCGATAAACTCAGGCTGTTCATCAAGGTTGATTTCCTTAAATGGAACTTGGTGTTGGTCCAAGAAGCGTTTGGTCATCTTGCATTGCACGCAATCATTTTTTGAATAAACAGTAATCATTACAGTTCTCCTTTTTTTAATCACCCATATAGGATACAATGAAATGGCAAAATTGTCAACTTTAAAAAACTAAATATAGTGTTGTTTTTGGTATCGAAACACTATATATAGTGTAAACCTTGTTATAATGCCGTTTGAGAGGTTTTCCGAATAACTTACAAAATATTTTCATATTTTTACATGAAGAAACTTGTTTTGCTTCGTTTTTAGCCTAGGAGGATTTTTGAAAGAAAGATAAAAAATTCTTGAAAATGATTTCAAGAAATGGTATAATGTCCTTTGTAAGGGTTACCACAATTAACCTTCAATATTGAAAAAATAAAGGAGAATCCAAATATGGCTTCAAAAGATTTCCACATTGTGGCAGAAACAGGTATTCACGCACGTCCAGCAACATTGCTTGTGCAAACAGCTAGCAAATTTGCTTCAGATATCACATTGAACTACAAAGACAAATCAGTAAACCTTAAATCAATCATGGGTGTTATGAGCCTTGGTGTTGGTCAAGGTGCTGATGTAACCATTACTGCTGAAGGTGCTGATGCTGACGATGCAATCGCAGCTATCACTGAAACAATGGACAAGGAAGGTTTGGCATAAGAGTATGACAGAAATGCTTAAAGGAATTGCAGCATCTGATGGTGTTGCGGTTGCGAAGGCATACCTACTCGTTCAACCAGATTTGTCATTTGAAACTGTTACAGTTACAGATACAGATGCAGAAGAAGCTCGTTTGGATGCTGCTTTAGAAGCGTCACAAAACGAGCTTTCTGTTATTAGAGAGAACGCAGTAGCTAGCCTTGGTGAAGAAGCGGCAGCCGTTTTTGATGCCCATTTGATGGTTCTTGCTGACCCAGAAATGGTCGGTCAAATTAAAGAAACAATTCGTGCGAAAAAAGTAAATGCTGAAAGTGGATTGACAGAAGTTACAGACATGTTCATCGCCATTTTTGAAGGCATGGAAGACAATCCATACATGCAAGAGCGTGCAGCAGATATTCGCGATGTGACTAAGCGTGTCTTGGCACATTTGCTGGGTGTTCGTTTGCCAAATCCTGCAGCGATTTCAGAAGAGTCTATCGTGATTGCTCATGACTTGACACCTTCTGATACAGCACAATTAGATAAAAACTTTGTAAAAGCTTTTGTTACCAATATTGGTGGTCGTACAAGTCACTCAGCTATCATGGCTCGTACCCTTGAAATTGCGGCTGTTCTTGGTACAAACAACATTACTGAAGTTGTTAAAGACGGTGATGTTCTTGCGGTAAATGGTATCACTGGTGAAGTGATTATCAGTCCGTCAGAAGAAGAAATTGCAGCATTTAAAGCAGCTGGTGAAGCTTATGCGAAGCAAAAAGCAGAATGGGCTCTTTTGAAGGATGCACAAACAGTAACAGCTGACGGGAAGCATTTTGAGCTTGCTGCCAATATCGGTACACCAAAAGACGTTGAAGGTGTGAATGACAACGGTGCAGAAGCAGTCGGTCTTTACCGTACCGAGTTCCTTTACATGGATTCACAAGACTTCCCAACAGAAGATGAGCAGTATGAAGCATACAAGGCTGTTCTTGAGGGAATGAACGGTAAGCCAGTTGTCGTTCGTACAATGGATATCGGTGGAGACAAGGAGCTTCCTTACTTCGATCTTCCGCATGAAATGAATCCATTCCTTGGTTTCCGTGCCCTTCGTATCTCGATTTCTGAAACTGGAAATCAAATGTTCCGTACGCAATTGCGTGCCCTTCTTCGTTCCTCTGTTCACGGTCAATTGCGAATCATGTTCCCAATGGTAGCCTTGATTACAGAATTCCGTGCAGCAAAAGCAATCTATGAAGAAGAAAAAGCGAAATTGCTTGCAGAAGGTGTTGCAGTTGCAGATAATATCCAAGTGGGGATCATGATTGAGATTCCAGCAGCAGCAATGCTTGCGGATCAATTTGCAAAAGAAGTTGACTTCTTCTCAATCGGTACAAATGACTTAATCCAGTACACGATGGCTGCTGACCGTATGAACGAGCAAGTTTCATACTTGTATCAACCATACAACCCATCAATCCTTCGTTTGATTAACAATGTAATCAAAGCAGCACATGCTGAAGGCAAATGGGCTGGTATGTGTGGAGAAATGGCAGGAGATCAACAAGCAGTACCACTTTTAGTGGGTATGGGCTTGGATGAGTTCTCAATGAGTGCCACTTCTGTCCTTCGTACACGTAGCTTGATGAAACAATTGGACACTGCGAAAATGCAAGAATATGCAAACCGTGCATTGACAGAATGCGCAACAGCAGAAGAAGTTCTTGAATTACAAAAAGAATACGTGAATTTCTAATCAATGAACAACGGCTCTTTATCAACTGTAGTGGGTAGATGAAAAGCGGCTCTTTGTCAACTGTAGTGGGTAGATGAAAAGCGGCTCTTTGTCAACTGTAGTGGGTAGATGAAAAGCTAACATCTAGAGAGGATCAGCTTGGTCTTCTCTTTTTTGATGTTGATGGCAATCAAAATCCGCTTTTTGAAGTTTTCATCTTCCGAAATCCAAAGGCATTACGCTTGATGACTTTGATGATGTTATTTGTAGCCTCCAGTTTGGCGTTTGAATAGGGTAAAACCAATGCCTTTTCAATTTTGTCCCTGTCTTTCATGAATGTCCTAAAAACAGTCTGAAAGAATGGATTGACACCCTCTATCTGTTCTTCAATTAAGTCGAAAAAATAGTCAGCTTGTTTCTCTTGAAAATGGAAAAGCAAGAGCTGGTAGAGGTCATAATGCCTCCTAAGTTTGTCAGAGCAGCCCAAAAGACGTTCGACTATTTCCTTTTTTGTCAAGTGCATGCGAAATGTAGGGCGGTAAAACCGCTTGTTACTGAGTTTTCGACTGTCCTGTTGGGGTAAATCAGTCCAGTGGACTGATTTAGCCTGAGCTTAGAAACTGGAGAGCGAAGGGCTTAGATAATTTGTAATAGGGGCTAAACATGTCTATAGTGATGATTTTAACTCGGTTTCTGACCTGTCTAGGGTATCTCAGAAAGTGATTTCGGATGACTGCCTGTGTCCGCCCATCAAGGATAGCGATGATGTTATTTGTGTCAAAATCTTGAACAATAAAGCTCATCTTTCCCTTCTTGAAGGGATACTCGTCCCAGCTCATCACTTCAGGCAAACGATTCAAGTTAGTCTTGAACGTGAACTCATTGAGTTTTCGAATAACTGTAGATGTTGAGATGGAAAGTCTGTCGGCTATTTCAGTCATGGATACTTTCTCGATGAGAAGCTGGGTAACTTTCTGTTTGACGATGGTTGGAATCTGATGATTTTTAGGGACAAGCGAAGTCTCTGCGACAGCGATTTTTCCACAGTCTTTGCACTTGAAACGACGCTTTTTGAGACGAATCAAAATCCTATAGCCAGCACAATCAAGAAAAGGGAGCTTAGATTCACGCTGGAAATCGTATTTTCCCATCTGTCCTTGATAGTAAGGGCAAGGCGGTGCAAGGTAATCTAAGATTGCCTTCAATTCCTTATGGGTTCTTATATCGAGTATTTCCTTGTCGAATAGGATATTAGGGTCTTTAATTCCCAGCAGTTGTGTGATAAAATGAGTTTGTTCCATATGAGTCTTTCTAAATGATAGTTTTGTCGCTTTTCATTATAGGTCATATGGGACTTTTTGATATAGTCAAAAAGCTCTATAACCTCTGCGGTGGAGTTACCCACTACAGAAATTATAGAGCCATATAAAGGAGCTGGTTTTCCAGCTCCTTTTTCATGTCTTACGACTTATGATAAAACTTATTGTGTTGATAGTTAGGGTCAAAGGTGACATTGACACCGAGTTTGCGCAGGACGTTGCGGTCTTCTTCCGGTAGGGTCACGGTTGAATGGCATTCGCTACCTTTCAAATTCCCCAATTGTTTCATAGCAAGGTCTGCTTCTGGCTTGTTCATAGCAGTGATGGCAAGGGCAATCAGTAGCTCGCTTGAGTGGAGCCGTGGATTGCGGTTACCGAGGTGATTGATTTTGAGGTTCTGAATCGGTTTGACATATTCAGGCTCAATCAAGTGGGTTTTCTTGTCAATCTTGGCTAGGTTTTTTATGGCATTGATGATGACAGCAGCTGAAGGTCCAAAGAGGTCAGAGGTTTTCCCTGTGACAATCTCGCCATTTGGTAGTTCAATGGCGAGCGCTGGTTGGCCTGTTACTTCTGCTTTTTCACGCGCGGCAATAGTCACCTTGCGGTCGCTTGCTGAAACGCCTACTTCATTCATCAAGAGTTCAATCTTTTTCACAGCTGATTCTGGCACGCGCTCGGCCTTGAAATCAACCAAGGTTTGGTAGTAACGGCGGATAATTTCTTCTTTTGAAGCGGCAATGGCTGCCTCTTCATCAATAATCGAGTAGCCCACCATGTTGACCCCCATGTCCGTTGGTGATGCATATGGAGACTTATTCAAGATACGCTCAAAGGTTCGATTAAGAACCGGAAAGACTTCGATGTCACGGTTGTAGTTGATCGCCGTTTTGCCATAGGTTTGCAAGTGGAAAGGGTCAATCATATTGAGGTCGTCTAGGTCAGCAGTTGCTGCTTCATAGGCAAGATTGACAGGGTGATGAAGCGGTAAATTCCAGACAGGGAAGGTTTCAAACTTGGCATATCCTGCCTTGATACCGTGCAATTGGTCATGGTAGAGTTGCGAGATACAAGTTGCGAGCTTTCCAGAACCAGGGCCAGGTGCGGTCACGACAATTAGATTGCGACTGGTTTCGATATAGTCATTTTTCCCCATGCCTTCGGACGAAATAATGTAGTCAATATCAGATGGATAGCCCTTGATAGGATAATGAAGATAGGACTTGATACCGTTTTTTTCCAACTGATGCCGAAAAGCGTCAGCCGCTGGTTGATTGGTGTACTGGGTGATGACGACAGAGCCGACATAGATGCCCAAGTCATTAAAGGTATCAATCAAGCGCAAGACTTCCTGGTCGTAGGAGATACCTAAATCACCACGAGCTTTGGAATGCTCGATGTTGCTGGCGTTAATAGCAATGACAATCTCGACTTGCTCCTTCAATTCTTGGAGGAGCTTGATTTTGTTGTCAGGCTCGTAACCAGGGAGAACACGGGCTGCATGGAAATCTTCTAGCATTTTTCCACCAAATTCCATATACAATTTTCCGTCAAATTGCTGGATGCGTTCTAAAATATGGTCACGCTGCAATTGTAGATATTTCGTTGAATCAAAAGCAATTTTTTTCACATTTTTCACCTCTTTTAAGATTATAATAAAAAGTTTTCAAAAAGAAAACGATTTACCGTTATTTTGCTAAAAATATGTTATTAAACAAACGTTTAATTTTTGTTAAATGAAATATTGACTTTTCCAGAAAAGAAGAGTAGAATAAAATTAAACAATTGTTTAATAAAAATTAAGTGAAAATAATTTCCAAAATCATGTTTATGATGCAGGTAACTGATAATTTCTGACCACTTACAGAAGGATAATCACCGCTTGCTGAAATAGCCTTGCTTTTGGGGAATTTATGGCTATAATAAAGCTATAAAAAAAGGAGAATGTATATGAAAAAGATGTTGAAAAACCGACTATTTATGCTGTCATTTGTAGCTGATATGGTGTCTAATTTTGGGGATGTACTGTACTATTTGGCCTTGATGAATTATATTCTCGTTTTTCCAGATACGAAACTGGCTGTATCCATAATTACCTTATCGGAAACTTTGCCAATCGTAGTTGGACTCTTTATCGGGATGTGGGCGGATCAGACTAAAAATAAATTGGATACCATTGTAGGGACCTTAGTCATTCGTGTCCTATTGTATGGGCTTGTCGGCTTCGTGATGGGCTTTTCCCCAGCGTTATGGATTGTTGCAATTGTTTGTGTAATCAATCTGTTGTCTGATATTGCAGGACAGTATGAATCCTATCTTTTTATGCCAGTCAGTCTACGAGTGATTCCAAATGAGGATCGGGAGGCAGCTGCTGCTTTTCGTCAGGGGATTGGTTCGATTTTACAAATCGTCTTTCAGTCTAGCGGAGCAGTCTTGATTGGAGTGATGACTTACCAACAATTAGCCTTTTTCAATGCGGGAACATTTTTGCTCAGTCTCTTCATCACCTTGTGTATCCGTCCTGCCTTAAAGAAATTGCTAGCAGCGCATCCGCTACAGCAGGAAGAAAAAGAAGATAAGAATGGTCATTTCTGGGTGGATATGAAAGATAGTTTGGTGGCTTCTTATCGGGCAGTCCAAGAGATTCGGATTTTAAAAATGGTGATTTTGGTTATTACTGCTTTAAATGCTCTTTTTGTTGCCTTGACTCCTTTGATAGTTTTGCTGATTAAGGAGACACCAAGTTTTGTGATTGTAAATTCGGCAACGACGATTGTAGCAAGTATGACTGTTTATCTCGTCGGTTCTATCTTAGGGAGTTTGCTGACGACCAGTTTGTTTAAAGACATGACGATTGCCAAGCTGACCAAGTGGGTTGTTTATGTCCCTGTATTTCTTTTTGTGAGTTTTTACTTCCGCTCTGTCTATGGTGTTTTTGCCTGCCTGTTTGTGACAGCAATCCTTGTAGGCGTTATGAACCCCAAACTTAATGCGCTTATCTATCGTTCTTTGCCAGAAAGTCAATTGGCAACGATTAGTGCAGGTATTGCCACTTTTGTCCAATTAGGCATGGTGGTGCTGCGTGGGGTTATGGCTGTACTCATTGTGGTCGCTTCTGCAGGAAGTATATCTCTTGTCTTTCTCTTGCTTTCTCTGCTACTTTTGGTCTATACTATAAGAAACGTAGCTTCTGAAATAAGAGAGTAGGAAAATGGAATATGGAATTAATATATAGTAAACATCGAAGTGAAATTGTGGAATTTTTAATGGTTCCCCTCTATGTCCTAAAAGATACGGAGGAACATGAAGAGCGCAGTCAAAAGGAAAAAGAAATTTTAAAGGACGCTCTTTTGGTTCAAACCCAGTTAGAATCCGTTTTTGAGGACATGAGCGAACGCTTATCAGCCTACTTATTTGCGACAAATTTTGGTCTGTTACATTTTGTATATTTCGAATTACTGGAAGAGGGAAAGGATCCTAAGACGATAGAAGAGGCTTGTCAGTTAGTTGCAACCGTTTCTCAGGAAACCATTGAGCGGGCCATTCGTTTAGCTTTGTCAAGTGGTCATCGTGAACAAATTGATAAAAAAAGTGATTTAGTGGCCCTTTTAGAGCAGGCAGATCTAAATGCAGAGGAGAAATGGAAATGGTTTCAAGCTATTCGTAATCCGTTAGAGACTGTTCGTAAGCAGGTGGAGTTGATAGAAGAAGTAGCTTCCTTGTATCGCCCATATTATGAACGGTTTCAACAGCAGAGACTAGAGTTTGCGAAACGTTTTTCCCTTGAAAAAATCTATGGTGAACATGGATTATATAAATCAATTGGCATTGAAGAAATAGGCGCTTACCAAGTTCAATTTTTCGTTTTAAGTCCGTGGCTAATGCATTTTTCTTTTGTTTATAATTCCCAGTATCAGACTTATCCTGTCCTTTTGTGTACTTCAGTAGATGTTGATAGAGTTTTACTTGCGAAGCAATCGATTGATGAAGATATGTTAACAACGACCTTAAAAGTCATGAGTGATGAGACACGCTATAAAGTCATGGTGGCTTTGACTAAACCATATGCCAAAAGTAAGGATATTGCGGAGAAATTGGCGATTACAGGAGCGGCAGTGTCCTTTCATACCCAGAAGTTAATCAATGCCAATCTCTTGCTCTTGAATTCAGAAGATAAGACAGTCAAATTTGATGTGAATAAAAGATTGCTCCGGGAAATGATTGCGAAGTTGGAAGAGGATTTTGAATTATAAAAATGAGAAGGCGGATTTTATCTAGCCTCTCTTTTTTGTCTAGCTGGTAGAGCTTATTAGCAAGTTTCCTATTGGGGACAAGGAAATATGACCTAAATTCTGATTGTGATTTTCATTGCCTATTGGCTACCAAAGTATGGTATAATAGTAAAAAATTTGACGAGGTAGAGGAATGACAAAAGAACCATTTATCAGTAAAGAAGTACTAGAGGAGATTACAGCAGTATTTCCAACTCCTTTTCATCTCTATGATGAGAAGGGAATCCGTGAAAAGGCGCGTGCCTTGAATGCTGCGTTTGCTTGGAATAAGGGATTTAAGGAGTATTTTGCGGTCAAGGCCACTCCGACACCTGCTATTTTAAAAATTTTGCAAGAAGAAGGTTGTGGTGTGGATTGTGCGACAGATGTGGAAGTGATGATGAGTGAAAAGCTTGGCTTTGAGGACATTATGTTCACATCAAATGATACGCAAGGATCAGAATTTGTCTACGCTAGAGAAGTGGGGGCTATTATTAATCTAGATGCTTATGAGCATATTGCGTTCTTGAAAGAAGTGGCGGGGATTCCAGAGGCGGTCTGCCTGCGTTACAATCCTGGCGGAGTATTCTCACTTGGGACAGACATTATGGATCATCCAGAAGAGTCAAAATTCGGCATGACCAAGGAGCAATTGCTACAAGGTTACCGTGAATTGAAAGAACTGGGAGTGAAAGAATTTGGTCTCCATGCTTTTCTAGCTTCTAATACCGTGACTAATGACTATTACCCAACCTTGGCAAAACAATTATTTGAACTGGCGCTTGAAATCCGTGAGCAGACAGGTGTGACCCTTGACTTTATCAATCTGTCTGGTGGAATCGGTGTCAATTATCGCCCTGAGCAAAAAGCCAATGACATTGCAATCATTGGTGAGGGTGTCCGTAAGGTCTATGAGGAAGTCTTGACCCCTGCTGGTATGGGCGAGGTGAAGATTTATACGGAATTGGGTCGCTTTATGCTGGCTCCGCATGGTCATTTGGTGACCAAGGTTCTTCATCGCAAGAAGACCTACCGCACCTATATCGGAGTAGATGCTTCAGCAGCTAACCTCATGCGCCCAGCCTTCTATGGGGCTTATCATCATATTACCAATATCAGCCGTCCCGATGCGCCGATTGAGGTGGTGGACGTGGTCGGATCTCTATGTGAAAACAATGACAAATTTGCGGTTCAGCGGGAATTGCCGCAGGCAGAGGTAGGGGATACCTTGGTTATTCATGATGCGGGTGCACACGGTTTTTCTATGGGCTATAATTACAATGGTCGTCTGCGTTCGGCAGAGATTTTGCTGCAAGAAGACGGAAGTGCGCGCATGATTCGTCGCGCGGAAAAACCAGAGGATTATTTTGCGACCTTGTATGGCTTTGACTTTGAGGAATAAAAAAGCTCTAAAATGAAAAAGAAGAACTGGCTATGGGTGTTCCTCTTGATTGCTTTAATAGGTCGAGGTGCTTACTACTATCAGCGAAAAGTAGCGCGGGAAAGAGAAGCAGAAACCGTACGGCAAGTGCAACTTGTTCGACCGTTTATCGAAGAACAGCAAGCAACGCAGCGTAAGTAGGTTTCAGAAAGCTTGGCAAAAATCATCGGTGACGCTTATTTGAATGGCTATCAGTTGGAGAAAGAAGGGGAGACCGATACACTGAAAGATTCATTAGGTACAGTTGTTTTAGATAAGATTGAAGAATATGAAAAAAACCAGAGTTCTTTGTTTGTATTTGTCAAAGAAGACGGTATCTACGCGGTGAATACGAAAACAAATGCCCATTACGGTCCATATCTTAGCGCGTCCGTCGTCCAATTGGTAAAAGGTGATCAGCTCTTGTCTGAAAAGGGACTGGCTTATCGAGAAAATGATAGCATGTATGTGTTACGACAGGATGGGCAAACGGAGGTCAAAGGCACGGAAGGAAATGTTGAGACAGCCACAACTTTTACCTACATGATGGATAGTGGTATGCTACGGGGTGAGTAACGTAAAGTAAGCTCTTGATTAGAATGACTTTGCTTATGAATACAGGTTCTAAAAACGCTTTGTGCATGATGTAGCTTTTCTTGCGGCCTTTCTTGTTTCTTACTAGCGAAGAACTTTTAAGATAAATCTTGGAAAATTCCCGCAAATTTGGTATAATAGGGAGAATTGATTTTGTAATTTAGAAATAGGAGATAGATATGAATCTAGGTCTTGCAATTGTCTTGATCATCGCAGCTTTTGCTGGTGGTGTTGCTTTGGGAATTTACCTTTCACGCAAACAGGTGGAAAACTATATCGCTGATAAGCCTGTTTTAGATGAAAATGCCCTCCGTGCTATGATGAGCCAAATGGGTCAAAAACCAAGCGAAGCTAAAGTACAACAAGTGCTTCGTCAAATCAAGAGTCAGCAAAAAATCGCGACTAAGAAAAAATAATCAAGTGGGGGAAGTGGGACACCAGTCGAAATGTCGGAAACATCGACTGTCCTCACTTTCCCATTTTTTAGTTTGTGTGACCTTCTCTTCTTAGAACTTATCCTCCATCAACATCCCCAATAGGCTATTAGTAATGGGCAATCAATTACAGCTAGCCTAGTAGCGAACAAAGTGAGAAAAAACGGATATTGTCGTGTTGTTTAAGAAATGATCAAGACTATAATGGTTTGATGTTAGGTAAGTATAGTGGATTGAGAACTGAACACGGACTAAGCACTGTGTGAAAAAGAGACGCAGATGTTCCAACTTCAGTTGGTTACAGCTGAGGCTCCCTTTAGGGATAAGTCTTCCTAGCTCCAAAGGTATAGTATACCTTTGGAGGTGAGTGATAGGAGTTTACAGAGCAAACTCTCCTTAGACTCTTCGTCAGACTTCCTATTTTCACTGTGTGCTTTTAACGCCCTCGTATCTTATGAAATTGAACACGGGCTAAGCACTGTGAGAAAAAGATAAGTTTTCCTAGAGTCTGCGGGCTCTTCGTCAGACTTCCTATTTTCACTTTGTGCTTTATACGCCCTCGTATCTTATGAAGGAATAGGACAAGGCAAGGAGCTACAGATAGAACTGGCGTTTATCAAAGCGACTTAACGATGTCCTGACCTTTATTCAATTCACTATAGAACTCAATTTTGAGGAGTAGGAATCGTCACATTCAGTAAGGAAAAACTATGGATAATCGACCTATTGGATTTTTAGATTCGGGTGTGGGTGGCTTGACCGTTGCGCGTGAATTGATGCGCCAGCTTCCCCACGAAGAAATCGTGTATATTGGGGATTCGGCTAGAGCTCCCTATGGTCCGCGCCCTGCTGAACAAATCCGAGAGTACACTTGGGAATTGGTTCAGTTTTTACAAACAAAAAATGTTAAGATGATTGTCTTTGCCTGCAATACAGCAACGGCAGTCGCTTGGGAAGAAGTCAAGGCCAAGCTAGATATTCCTGTTCTTGGTGTGATTTTGCCGGGGGCATCATCAGCTATCAAGGCTTCAAAGACAGGAAAAATCGGTGTTTTAGGCACCGCCATGACCATTCAGTCAGACATCTATCGACAAAAAATTCAGGCTCTATCTCCCGATACACGGGTGACCAGTCTTGCCTGCCCGAAGTTTGTGCCCTTAGTAGAGTCAAACAATTATCAGTCAAGCTTAGCAAAGAAAGTGGTTTATGAAACGCTTCAAAGCATGAAAGGAAAGGCCGATACGGTCGTGCTAGGCTGTACCCACTATCCTTTGCTTCGTCCGATTATCCAAAACGTCTTGGGGCAGGATGTGACCCTGATTGATAGTGGGGCAGAATGTGCGCGGGATATTTCGGTGTTGCTCAATTATTTTGAAATCAACCACAGCAGAACCGCAGAGCAACCGCAACATTTGTTTTATACGACAGCTAGTCCAGCTGCTTTTCGGGAAATTGCTGAAAACTGGCTCGGAAAAGATATACAGGTGGAGCATGTGAACCTATGACAGAAAAGATTTACGAATACAAGGACGACCAAGATTGGTATGTCGGAAATTGGCAAGGGCATAATCTCATAGCTGGTATGGGCGAGTTGCGTATTCATGATGTGTTACCAGGCTTCTCCTCTATTGTAGATGGAGAAGCAGCCCCTTTCTCAGAAGAGGCTTGGAATGCTGGAGGATATGATGTTACTGTAATCCGTTATTCTTCAGTCTTTCGATTGGTCAGCTTCATTATTGACATCATCAATGACAATACCGAACGCAATCTTGAAGTGGTCAAACACCAAGGTGCAGTCTTGGTAGTAGAAAAGGGGCGTCTGCTCTATCTTCATTTGCCTAAAGGTGGTGTGGAGTTAGAAGACTTTTGGCGTAAACCGTAACGGGTATTTGAAGAAAACTGGAGTGTAGAAACGATGACAGAAAAAATCTATGAATATAAAGATGCCAATGACTGGTATCTTGGTACATGGGATGAGTTTAGCTATTTGACGTGTTTTGGTGATGATGAACACTGTGAAGGTGTTCGGAGACGCTTTTATCAGTTGCTAGAACGCCTATCTCTTGAGGGCTTGCAGGTTCATGTTGTGAAATATAGCTCGGCTTTTTCCTTTTTGAACTTTCTCGTTCAGATCATCAATGAAAAGCTCGGACGCAAGTTGTCTGTTGTCCAGCACAAGGGGGCGCTCCTCATGATGGATGGGCAGCAGATTGTCGATATCCATCTGCCACAGGATGGTGTAGTAGCAGAGACTTTCTTTGGTCAGGCAGATGTACCGGCAGCTGTTGGCGATACGATTTTAATTGCGACCAAAAATGAAGGCAAGACTGCTGAATTTCGTCAGTTCTTTGAACAATTGGGCTACAAGGTAGAAAATCTGAATGCCCATCTTGACCTACCAGATGTGGCTGAGACAGGCGTGACCTTTGAAGAAAATGCACGCTTAAAAGCAGAAACAATTGCTAATTTGACGGGGAAAATGGTACTGGCAGACGATTCGGGTCTCAAAGTTGACAAACTCGGTGGTATGCCAGGTGTTTGGTCAGCTCGTTTTTCAGGTCCGGATGCGACAGATGCAAGAAACAATGCCAAATTGCTCCATGAATTGGCTATGGTCTTTGAACCAAAAGATCGCTCGGCCCAATTCCACTGTACCTTGGTTGTTGCCGCACCAAATGTGGATAGTCTTGTGGTTGAAGCAGATTGGGACGGCTATATTGCCACGGTTCCGCAAGGGGAAAATGGTTTTGGCTATGATCCTCTCTTTCTTGTAGGCGAAACAGGGCGTACAGCAGCCCAGATGACTATTGAAGAAAAAAATGCGCAGTCTCACCGCGCGCAAGCACTTAAAAAATTATTGGAGGTATTTCCAGTATGGCAAGAACAGAACCTCAAACACTCTTAGTCATGAGTGATTCGCACGGCGACCGTGCCATTGTCCAAGAAGTAAAAGAACGCTATCTAGGCAAGGTTGATGTGATGTTTCATAATGGTGATTCGGAGTTGGATGCTAAGGATCCTCTCTGGGACGGCATTTATGTGGTCAGAGGAAACTGTGATTACGATTCTGCTTATCCTGACCAACTGGTGGTTCAACTAGGCGATATGACCATTGCACAGACCCACGGGCATCTGTATGGAATCAACTTTAGCTGGATGCGACTGGATTACTGGGCAGAAGAAGTGGAAGCGGATATCTGTCTATATGGACATCTGCATGTACCTGATGCAACGGTTCGAGGCAAGACGCTCTTTGTCAATCCAGGGTCCATTCGTCAACCACGGGGCATGGTTCAGGAATGCCTCTATGCGATTTTAACGATTTTTGAGGATCATATTCATATTGAGTATTACAATCGCGACCACCAAGTCTATGCTCTCTTAACAAAGGATATTCCCAGATGATTACACGTGAATTTGAAACCTTTCTCCTAGCGCAGGAAGAGACTTTTTTGACTCCGGCGAATAAATTGGCAGTGATTATCGATACACATAATATCGATCATGCCAAGCTCTTACTTAGCCACATGACCTACTCACGCGTCCCTGTGGTCACCGAAGACAATCAATTTGTCGGTACAATCGGTCTGCGGGAAATTGTCAAATACCAGTTTGAAAATGAATTGACAGATGACCAGTTGCACATGGATATTTCCCTTATTGTGAAAAAGGATGTCGCAACTGTTGGAGCCTCTTATCATCTAGAAGAAGTCATGCGAAAATTGGTGGATCAGGCCTTTTTACCAGTCGTTGGTGAACAGGGAGAATTTCTAGGCATTATCACTCGCAAGTCCATTTTAAAAGCTGTTAATGCCTTGCTTCACAACTTCACGCTTGGAGAAAAATAATGAAGGACATGACAACTGCTATCCAGGCTTTTCTTGCGACAAAAGACCTATCGGACAACTCGAAAAACGCCTATTTCTATGATTTAGAGCAGTTTAGTAAACACTGCGCAAAACCCAATCCGACGTCCTTAGCGCTCTATCAAGCCTTTTTACAGGCTTTAAAACCAGCTGCTCAAAAGCGCAAGTTGTCTGCGGTCAATCAGTTTTTGTACTATCTTTATGAACAAGGGATCCTGGACCGCTATTACAAGGTGAAAGTCCCTCAGCAGGTGTTGTCGCAGCCTGTAGTTGCGAGTCTAGCAGATTTGAGTTTTTTGTGGGCGGAGACCAAGTATAAAGACGGACAGAAAATCGCACTTATGATTGCCTATCTGGGGCTTTTGCCGAGTGAGCTAGCCCTTATGAAACAAGCAGATATAGACCGAAATTTTCAAGTCTTGGCTATTCAAAAGTCAGCTCAGAAGCGGATTGTCCCGATTCCCAATCAGTTGTTTCCACTCTTAGAAGTGAACAAGGGGATTTATCTGTTTGACAAGAATGGTTCGTCTTACTCTCGTCAATGGTTTTTCAAGCGCTTAAGTGAATTTTTAGAGGAACAAGGAAAATCGGAGTGGAATGCCCAGAAGTTGCGGGAACAATTTATCCTCAACCAATTGCAGGCTGGGAAAGATTTGGCAGACATTGCCAAGTTCTTGGGCTTAAAAACAACGATGAGTCTAGAAAAATACAAACATGGATATTAAATTAAAAGATTTCGAAGGACCACTTGATTTGCTCCTTCACTTGGTGTCTAAGTACCAAATGGATATCTACGAAGTGCCGATTACCGAGGTCATTGAGCAGTATCTTGCCTATATCGCGACCCTGCAAGCCATGCGTCTTGAAATTGCTGGCGAATACATGGTCATGGCCAGTCAGCTAATGCTGATTAAGAGCCGTAGGCTCCTGCCAAAGATCGTGGAGCAGGAGGATGTTACGGACGATCCCGAGCAAGAATTGCTGTCACAATTGGAGGAGTACCGTACCTTTAAGGCGCTCAGTGAAAAATTAAAGGAACAGCACGAGGAGCGGGCCAACTATTTTTCCAAACCCAAGTTGGAATTGGTCTATGATGATGTGACCTTGACCCAAGATAAGTCGGTCATTGATATTTTCCTCGCCTTTTCAAAAGTCATGGCTGAAAAGCAGGAAGAATTGCGGATGAGCCATACGACCATTGCGCGCGATGAATATAAAATCGAGGATATGATGGAGCAGGTTCGCAGGCAGTTTCAAAGAGGAAAACGCTTGGTCTTGCGGGACTTATTTGTCAAAAGTCGGGATATGAATGAGGTGATTACCATTTTTTTGGCGACGCTTGAAATGGTCAAAAGTAAGGAAATTACCATGGAGCAGACCGAGAATTTTGGAGAGATTTACTTGATAAGGAGTGAAGATGAGCCGATTAGCTGAGATTGAAGTGCTCTTGTTTGTAGCAGGAGAAGAGGGCTTGACAGTGCGTAATATAGCTGAAATGCTGGATTTACAGCCGTCAGCCATTGTGCAACAGCTCGAAAAATTAATTGAAAAATACCAGGCAGATGATCAATCTGGGCTTGCTATTTTGGAATCGTCTAACCGCTACAAACTGGTCACTAAAAAAGAGTATGCAGACCTCCTGCGCACCTATGCCAAAACACCGATTAACCAGTCCATGTCACGTGCATTACTGGAAACCTTGTCCATTATCGCCTACAAACAGCCGATTACAAGGATTGAGGTCGATAGCATTCGTGGGGTCAACTCAAGTGGAGCAATCAGCAAGTTACAGGCCTTTGACCTGATTCGGGAAAATGGCAAAAAAGAAGTGCTGGGACGTCCAAATCTATATGTCACAACGGATTATTTCCTTGATTATATGGGTATCAATCACTTGGAGGAATTGCCTGATGTGTCAGAGCTTGATTTGGTTGATGAAGAAACCGACTTGTTCGTAGAAAGAAAAGAGATAGAAGAAGATGAGAATCAATAAATACATCGCTCACGCTGGTGTGGCTAGCCGCCGAAAGGCAGAAGAGCTGATTAAGCAGGGCTTAGTAATAGTCAATGGTCAGGTCGTGCGTGAGCTTGGCACCATCATTAAATCAGGTGACAAGGTCGAGGTTGAAGGGCAACCAATTTACAACGAAGAAAAGGTTTACTACCTCCTTAACAAGCCTCGTGGGGTCATTTCAAGCGTGTCAGATGATAAGGGCAGAAAGACAGTGATTGATCTCTTGCCCCATGTCAATGAACGGATTTATCCTGTCGGGCGTCTGGACTGGGATACATCAGGTGTCTTGATTTTGACCAATGACGGAGATTTCACCGATGAAATGATTCATCCACGTAATGAGATTGATAAGGTCTACGTGGCGCGTGTTAAAGGAATTGCCAATAAAGAAGTCTTGCGGCCCTTGACTCGTGGTGTGGTGATTGACGGCAAGAAAACGAAGCCAGCTGTGTACAATATCTTGAAAGTAGACCCTGTTAAAAACCGTTCGGTCGTTGAATTGACCATTCACGAAGGGCGAAATCATCAGGTGAAAAAGATGTTTGAAGCTGTTGGTTTACAGGTGGACAAACTGTCTCGGACCCGCTTTGGCAACCTTGACTTAACAGGTCTTCGTCCGGGAGAATCCCGTAAATTGAACAAGAAAGATGTCAGTAAGCTCCATACCCTTGCTGTCACGAAGAAACAGAAAAAATGACCGCTATCTTGATTGGATTGGTACGCCTCTACCAGCGCTTTATCTCCCCCCTTTTCCCACCTAGTTGCCGCTACCAACCGACCTGTTCAAGCTACATGGTTGAGGCACTACAAAAGCATGGGCTCAAAGGTTTTCTCATGGGAATAGCGCGTATCCTGCGCTGTCACCCTTTTGTAACAGGAGGAAAAGATCCAGTACCAGATACCTTTAGCTTGCGACGTCAGAAGACAGATGAATAGGTGCTGTCAACTATTCCAAAACGAACTTACTAAGAGTATACCCGCATGATTGTTTTAGAGCGGTATAGTTTGAGTGGATTCTGAAATTTTATAGTACGAAAAGGGGCCAAGCCAAGTACTTGGTCCCTTTTCGTATGCTCTGTCAAGATAGATTCGACTGATAAACTTTTCCAGAGATGCCTGGTTGTGTCATGTGGGTGGGATTTAGGATGGTTGCGAGTTCTTCTTGAGAGATGAGCTGATGATGTAAAACTAGTTCCTCAATAGTTTTTCCTGAAGTCATTGCTTCTTTAACGAGAGAAGCAGCTTGGCCATAACCGATATAAGGGCATAGAGCTGTCACGATACCGACGCTTGAAGTGACAAGTTGATTGCAACGCTTGGCGTTGGCTGTGATTCCGCAAATACAATTATCTGTAAAGGTTTTAATGCCATTTGTTAATGTTTCGATTGATTCAATCAATTTATAGAAAATAATGGGTTCAAAGGCATTAAGTTCCAGTTGACCAGCTTCTGCTGCTAGTCCAATGGTTACATCGTTTCCGATAATGTTAAAGGCAATCTGATTGATGACTTCTGGAACGACAGGATTGATTTTTCCAGGCATAATGGATGATCCATTTTGCTTAGCAGGTAGGGTAATTTCTCCAAATCCTGTCTTGGGGCCAGACGAAAGGAGGCGTAAGTCGCTTGCAATTTTAGAGAGAGTTACGGCGCAAGTCTTTACTACATTTGAAGCCATGACAAAGACATCGACATGTTGAGTACCGTCCACCAAATCTTCAGCTTGCTGTAGGGGTAAATGCGTAATGCGGGATAGGTTGGGGACAATGTGGTGGAAGTAGTAGAGATCTGCATTTAGCCCTGTTCCAATTGCAGTGCCTCCTAAATTGACCGTATATAATTCTTGAAGAATGCTGTCCAAACGATTGTTGCAGCGTTCTACGGCAATGACATAGGCATGAAATTCTTGACCAAGACGAATAGGAACAGCATCTTGTAGCTGAGTCCTACCCATTTTCAAGATAGGATAAAATTCAGTCGCCTTGTCTTCTAAAGCCAGAATAAGGGTGTGCATGGTCTGTTTGAGTTGTTGCATTAATTGGATAATGGCTATTTTTCCTGCGGTAGGAATCACATCGTTGGTCGATTGACCGGCATTGATATGATCGTTGGGGTGGAGAATACGATATTCTCCTTTTTTATTGCCTAATAACTCAAGTGCACGGTTGCAGATGACCTCATTGGCATTCATATTCATGGAAGTTCCCGCTCCTCCTTGAATAGGGTCTACGATAAATTGATCATGAAATAAGCCATCTAAAATGTCCTGACTTGCTTGAACAATTGCCTCTTTAACGGTTCCTTCCAAGAGTCCAGCCTCATAGTTTGTAATAGCAGCAGCTTGTTTGATGGCAGCTAAACTGTTGATGAGCTGAGGGTGGATTGCTTGTTTTGTAATAGGAAAATTTTCTGCTGCACGGACACTATGAATTCCGTAATAGGAATCAAGAGAGATTTCTTTTGTTCCAATCGAATCGTGTTCGATACGCACTTTATTCATAATAGTTGCCTCCAATTTAGACGGATAGGGGAAATATGAATGATGGATGATTGTACATCTCGTTGTATTTATTATAAAAATATGCTATTGTATAAGCAAATACCTATATTCATATATTAACTATACATTTTTTGTTATAAGGAGCTTTGGATGTTTTCAGGAATGCATTATGTCTATCAGGTGTACAAGGCTAGAAGTTTTTCAAAGGCTGCGCAGCAATTGTTTATTTCGCAACCAGCCCTTAGTGCTGCGGTGAAGAGAATAGAAGAACGAATTGGCTATCCAATTTTTGATCGTAGTTCTAAGCCTTTATCTATAACGGAATGTGGTGCAAAATACATCACGGCGATTGAAGAGATGATGGCGGTTGAACAAGAATTTACGGATTATTTAAACGAGTGGCAAGAGGCTCATGTGGGGAGTTTGACGATTGGCGGGACGAGCTTGTTTTCTTCTCTGATTTTACCTCCTTTGATAGCCGAGTTTTCAAGTCTATACCCGAAGATTCAATTGACACTAGTCGAAAGTAGTACGGGAAAATTAGAAGAACAACTGCAAAAAGGAGAAATTGATGTACTGATTGATAATGATGAGCTGGACGACAGGGTTATAGAAAGTCAGTTATTCTTTCAAGAGTATCTCTTGTTAGCTGTTCCTGAGCATTGCCCTATTAATCAAGAATTGGGGGAGTATCAACTCTCGCTTAATCAGATTCGAAGTCGATTTGAGGTGGAGGAAGCACCGATTGTCCCGTTAGAGCTTTTCCAGAAAGAGGCCTTTATTTTACAAAAGTCCGATAACGATACGGGTAGACGCGCTCGGAAAATATGCCGAGAAGCGGCATTTGAGCCGAGGGTACTCTTAGAAGTAGACCAACAGTTGACCGCCTATATGATTACAGCTTCTGGAATGGGTATTTCTTTTGTTGGGGATCTCTTGATTTTAAGTTTACCAACTTCTCATTCTGTTATCTATTATAAAGTAGGGACTCGCAATGCGAAGAGAAATGTTTACGCTTATTGGAAGAAAGGAAGATACGTCAGTCGAGCGTTGGCGGAATTTTTAAAAATGATTCAGCTAGTAGGGATGATAGAGGAAACTGGCAGTATAATTTCCTAGCACTTAGGAAAAACAATTCTCTATTATTAAATAATCCGTTTGCTATAATAAGTATATAGCAAATGGTGGGAGGAAAGGAATGAAACAAAGATATTACCGAATTCTCACTATCTTATACCAACGGTATCCCAATCAATGGATAAAAGGAACTATATTAGCTAAAGATTTAGAGATTTCGAGTCGAACCTTGCGAACGGATATCGGAGAGATGAATACAATTGTTCCAGGAGTGATTCAATCTCATACCCATAGAGGCTACTACTTAGATAGAGAAAAATATTATGTGTTTCAAAAGCAGATTCCTCAGGAGTATATGAATGTCATCCCTGAAAAACCTGAAGAGAGAATCGGGTGGCTCTTACGGCAATTGCTCTTAAATCCAAGTGGAATTTGTACTAGTCAGTTAGAAGCACAGTTATTTATTAGCTCCTATACCTTAGACTTGGATATTCTACAGCTGAGGAAGATGATAAACGGGTATAAGGGACTATCTTTAAAAAAGAAAAAAGATACCCTGCTCTTAGAGGGCTTAGAGTATCCTAAGCGGAAGTTGTATCGCGATTTATTGACCAGCGAAATTCAAGGGGAATTTATCAATTTAAATCGTTTGGCTACTCTTTATCCCAACTTTAACATGTTGGAGATTTCAAAGCTATTTGATGCGACCTTGAAAAGACTAAATTATCAGGTTAGGTCTTCCATTATTCCTGTACTACTGGTCCATATCGGCATATCTATTGACCGCATGATGGTTGGTCAAATTGTACCTTATGATACGAAAGATAAGACGATTGAAGATAGCCAAGAATGGCAAGTGGCTCAGCAGTTTTTAGAGGAAATATCTCAGCTTCTTAGTATTTCCATTCCGACTTGTGAAGTGAAGATGATGGCTCGACTTTTAATTGGCTATCGCGAACAGGCTGTTTATCAGACTAGTTCACAACAAAGACAGTTGGAAGGCTTTGTCGAAGAAATCTTATCAGAAGTCAAAGAGACGATCGGCATTGACTTTGGCGAGGATACCGAATTTGCTCACGGCTTGTGTATTCACTTACAGGGGGTACTCGAGCGCTTGGAAAACCAGATTCATATTCCAAATTTGTTATTGAAAAATATTAAGACTCAGTATCCCTTGGTATTTGACATGGCAGTCTATATGGCCAATCGTCTATCACAGATGATTGGGATGGATTTATCCGAAGAAGAAGTGGGCTTTATCGCTCTTCACCTGGGTGCTGGTTATGCCAGAGCCTATCATGCCAAAAAACAACGGGCGATACTAGTTGGGACTATCAATCCCCACATGAAGCACCTAGTAGTTGAAAAAATCACAGATCGCTTTAAAGATCGGATTGAGATAGTGGGGACTTTGCCTTATTTTGAAGAATCTGTTGTGCTTGAGAAAAATGTGGATTTGATTGTGAGCTGCGTAGCTCTAAAACACAGGCTTCCGGTTGAGACCATTATTATTACACCATTTTTCAATGCTCAAGATGAATTGGGGTTGTTTAAATTATTAAATGAATTGGAAAAACGTCAGACCAATATTGAATTTAATATGATGATTGGGAAATTTATTGATGAGACCTTCTTTTATCCACAGTTAGAGGTTGAGACAGCCACAGAAGCCATTACAGTTATGGTGGATCGCCTAAAGCAGTATTCGATTGTGGACGATTCTTTCTTGGAATCCTGTCTCCAAAGAGAGGCCTGCTCGGCAACTTCATTTGACTATTCTCTTGCGATTCCCCATCCACTCGTTTTAAATAGCCGACAATCGGTCATTTCAATTGCTCATTTGGCTCATCCTATAGAATGGGGTGGTACAAGAGTGGAAATGGTGATGCTCCTCGCTTTAAATGAAGCAGATCGAGAATTTATGACTATATTCTTCGACTGGTTAGCTCGAATTATCTCGGATCGAGACAGTATTCAGACTTTGGTATCCATTGATAACCGAGATCAATTTATTCAATATATTGTGCAGCATTGAGGCCGTGCAGATAATTATTAGATAAAGGAGAAAATAATGCAAGACTTAGAAATGATTTGCTTTAAGATGATTAGTAACCTAGGAGCAGCACGTTCCTTATTTATGGAAGCTCTTCAGGCTGCTAAAGCGTATGAATTTGATAAGGCACGGCAACTGATCGAGGAAGGTGAAAGCTACCGCTTAAAGGGGCATGACGTTCATTTTGAGCTATTAAGTAAGGAAAGTTCAGGAGAAGGAGAAAATGTAACCTTACTACTTTTGCATGCAGAAGATCAATTGATGAGTTCAGAAATTATCAAACTGCTTGCAGAAGAAACGATTGGAGTCTATGAAACATTTCATCAATTTGAAAATAATGATTAAGGAGGTCAAGGAGATGAAAAAAATTTATTTATTTTGCAACGCTGGCATGTCTACTAGTCTAGTGGCTAGCAAAATGCAGGATGTTGCAAATCAACACCAACTACCGATTGAAGTCAAAGCGTTCTCAGATGCTAAGCTAGCTTCAACGGTCGAAGAATACCACCCAGATGTCATTTTGTTAGGACCGCAGGTCAAATTCAAATACGAAGAGACCAAGAAAAAGTATGAACCTGAAGGGATTCCAGTAGCGGTTATTGATTTAGAAGACTATGGAAATGTCAATGGTGAGCGGATTTTAAAACGAGCAATTAAGATGCTCAAGGAAAAAGGAGGAAAGTAGTATGTTGGATAAAATAGAGCGTATTTTAGCTCCTCTGGCTGTCAAATTAGGGAACAACAGGGAGTTAATTGCGATTCGTGACGGTTTCTTGGTTAGTACACCTTTATTGATTGTGGCATCTATCTTTTTGGTCATTGCCAATTTCCCAATTCCAGGCTATTCAGAATTTATCGCACACGCATTTGGACAAGGATGGGAAAGCTATTTAGACCCCATTATCAATGCTACCTTTAGCTGTGTAGGTTTACTTGGTGCAGTAGGAATTGGGTATTCGTATGGTAAGCAGCTCAATACGGATGCGATTGCAGCGGGAGCTGTGTCGCTCGTTTCCTTCTTGATTTTAGCGCCACAGGCTCATCCCAACTTTGTCGATAGTGCAACAGATAAGGTATTCAAAGGATTTGCTTTTGGAAACTTGGGCTCTGCTGGTTTGTTCATCGCGATGATTTCAGCCTTATTAGCAGTACGAATCTTTACCTTTGTAAAAAATAAGGGCTGGGTTATTAAATTACCAGACGGAGTTCCACCAGCAGTAACGGCATCTTTTGCAGCCTTGGTTCCAAGTATGTTTGTTATGTTCTTCTTCCTGCTTGTCAATATCCTATTCTCATTGACAAGTTATGGATATGCGCATAACTTTATCTATCAAATTTTGCAAGCTCCTTTAATGGGATTTGGTCAAAGTGTTATTTTTGAGCCAATCTATCAATTCCTATCTACCTTGTTCTGGTTCTTTGGAATCAATGGACCAGCGGTTACCAATACCATCTTTAGTCCAATTCACTTGGCTTTGACAACCGAAAACTTGGAAGCCTTTCAAGCAGGACTTCCTTTGCCAAATATCTTTACAGGTCCGTTTGGTGACTTCTTTGGAAACTTCGGTGGTGGGGGAAGTACCTTATCTCTTGTGCTTCTAATGGTATTTGCTGGTAAATCAGAGCGAATGAAGAAATTAGGACGCTTGTCCATTTTACCCGGTATCTTTGGTATCAACGAAATGGTCATTTTTGGTCTGCCAGTAGTATTGAATCCGGTTATTCTCGTGCCATTCCTTTTTGTTCCATTGATGAATACGGTCTTAGCAACACTTGCGACAATGGCAGGAATTATTCCTTATACAACAGGGGCTGCACTTCCATGGACAACTCCATTATTCTTCTCAGGATGGTTATCAACCGGAAGCATCGTTGCAGGTTTGTTCCAAATCTTCTTAGTTTCCTTAGGTTGTGCGGTTTACTATCCATTCTTTAAGGTACTCGATAATCAATACCTACGCGATGAGACAAGTGGCGAAAATGTAGAAGAAGATGATTTAGACGACATTTCTCTAGATGATTTGTCATTTGATTAACCAATTGTAAAATAGAAAGACGAGAGGTAGCTGCAAGAATGTCAGAAAAAGAGACGATTGCAGTTATCTCTTCTCTTTCCATACAGAAGCATATCTATTAAAAAGGGACAGGTGAATGATGAGAGTCGTATTATTTTTTGATCAAATCCAAGCAGGTGCAGGTGGAAAAGATAAGACAGATGTGCCGTTGGCTGTTGAAAAAGGTGGAATTGGTGCTTATCTAACCTTCCAGCAGTATCTGGATAAATCCTTGTCGGTTATTGCAACAACCTATTCTGGGACAGGCTATTTTCAAGATCATAAAGAAGAAGTGATTACCAAAATGTTGGGTCTTTTGAAGAAAGTAAAGGCTGATTTTGTCTTGTGCGGTCCTTGCTATAATTATGAACCCTATGCGGAAATGGCTGCTCAACTAGCTGCTGCTGTTTCTGAACAGTTACCAGACTGCCAAGCCATTGTCATGTGCTCAGAGGAAAATAAGCGAATTATTGATACCTTTAAGCAGCAAGTAGTTATGGTTAAGATGCCGAAAAAAGGTGGTGTTGGGCTTAGTGATTCCTTTAAAAATCTCTCGAAGGTCATGGTGGCAGTCGGGCAAGGTCAATCCCTAGATGATCTTGCAACATGTATATATCAGTAGGTGATGACGATGAAAGCAATTGACCGATTATATCAATTACCAGCAGTATCTGGAGATGAAAAAGAGGTTCGTGATTATTTAAAAGAGCAATACCAAACCTTGGGAATGACCATTGTCCAAGATAGGCTAGGTTCTATCTTTGCTAAGAAAGCAGGGGCAAGTTCCTGTACGGTGATGATTAGCTCTAACCTAGATGAGGCAGGAGGCATCGTTTCTGACCTTCGCGAAGATGGGACACTAGAGTTTGTCCTTGTGGGGCCGTTAGAGAAAGCAGCACTAACCTATCAGGATGTCGTAGTGCTGGACAGGAGACATAGACATTTTCTAGGGACGGTAGTTCCTTCTGGAGAGAAATTATTAGTGGATATCGGGGCCTATAGTAAAAAGGAGTTGGAATCCTACGGAATAGCGATAGGTGATACGATTGTCCTTGAACATCGAACTAGATACCTTCAACCTCATCTAGTCATGAGTAACAATCTTCAAAATAAGATTGGTCTGGTACTTGGCTTAGAGCTACTAAATGAGTTGAAAGACGAGGAGTTGCCGTATCAGCTATGTATCGGCGGTATTGCACAATCTGTTACTGGGCAAAGAGGCGCCATTACAGCTACGACAACTATTCAGCCAGATGTAGCTCTAGTTGTTGACGCTAGTCCTGTGAACGATTATCAAGAGGGCGCCTGTTACATACGCTATTTTGATAAAACGTTGTTGCCAAACCGTCAGCTCATAGATCATCTTGAACAAGTAGCTGCTAAAAACGGGATTCGTCTAATTCATGAGGTACAAGAAACCGGGACAGATGGGGCCTTTATCCACAAGAGTCTATCTGGGACACCGACAGTTGTTCTTGAAATTCCATTGAAGCAAAAAACGCCATTTTCTAATATTGTAAATATGAAGGATGTGGCGCGTTTGAAGCAGTTGATTTGTCTCTATCTACATGAGTTAACAAGCGAGGATGTGGCGTGCTATCATTTTGAAAGACTGGTGACCTACGATGAATCAATTTGATTGGACAGTAGTAGAGCAACTGTCAAATTTGTATGGCATTTCAGGTCAAGAAATGCGAATCTTATCCTACCTAAATCGTCAGTTGAATCAGGAATTTATCGGAACAGATCGCTTGGGTTCTGGATTATTTCAAGTTGGGACGAAGACGGAGACAGGGGTTCATATGATGATTGCTACACATATGGATGAAGTTGGTTTTCTAGTCTCAGCTATAGAAGAACAAGGTTATCTCAGATTACAATCAGTTGGAAATATGTGGCCGCATGTGTTACTGAATCATCGTGTCCGTATTTTTACCAAAGAAGGAAGAGACTACTTAGGCATTATTGGAAGCCCATCGGTGCATGCTTTATCTCTGGATAAACGAGGGCAGGTCCTATCCTTGGACCAGCTCTATGTAGACCTAGGAGTTGCGAGTAAGGAAGAAGTACTAGCATTAGGTATTCAGGTTGGAGATATGGTGTGCCCAGATACGAAAATGACCAGCCTTGCAAATCCTAATTTTTTAGTAGGAAAAGCCTTTGATAATCGAATTAGTGTGGCAGTCGGTATGAATCTAATAAAGAATTTATCTGATAGTGAACTGAAGAATCGTGTGACTCTTGCGGCGACCGTTCAAGAAGAGGTCGGTCTGAGAGGTGCTCGGACAGTAGCTGCTAAAATGACTCCTGATATTGCCTTTGCTGTAGATACGACCTTAGCAGGAGATACTCCGCTTGATCAAAATAATGTCAAGCTAGGGAAGGGAGTGACGATTAATGTCATTGATTCAATGACCGTCACGAATAGGGGCTTGCTGATTTATTTAGAGGAGCTGTGTCGTAAGGAGCAAATTCCTTATCAGTTGAGTTGTTTTACAGCAGGTGGAACAGATGCAGGAAATATCCATAAATCAGGCAGAGGCATCTTGACGACAACCCTTTCGATTCCCATGCGCTATATGCATACTCACGAGGGAATCATTCACAAGGAAGATGTGCTTGCCACTTATCGATTATTACAAGCAGTAGCGAAAGATTTGACACAGGAAACAATAGAGTTAATACTAGAGCAAGATTATCAATACGGTATAAAGAACGTATAAACAAAAGAAGGAAAAGGGAGGAAAGTCTATGTGGGGGATGATTGCTACTTGGCGAATGGCCTTAGAAGGTGTGGAACAATCACGCGCCTTATTAGCCAATCATCAATCGGCTGGAGATGCCATTGAAGAAGCCATTAAAGCAGTGGAAGATTTTCCATACTACAAGTCTGTAGGCTACGGTGGCCTACCAAATGAAGAAATGGAAGTGGAATTAGATGCTGCTTATATGGATGGGAGCAGTTTTGACTTTGGAGCAGTATGTGCCCTAAAGGATATTGCCAACCCCATTTCTGTAGCTAGAAAACTAAGCACACAGTCGGTCAATAATGTCTTGGTGGCTCAAGGGGCATATGCCTATGCTCAAAAAGAGGGATTTGAGCAAAAGGAGATGTTGACAGATCGAGCTAAAATTCATTATCACAATCGACTAGTGGATATGCAGCAAGAGCAGTTAGTGCCTTACGCTGGGCATGATACAGTCGGTATGGTTGCACTTGATGTAGCAGGAAAAATGGTCGCAGGGACTTCGACCAGCGGCTTGTTTATGAAAAAGCAAGGTCGAGTTGGAGATTCACCATTTATCGGTTCGGGCTTGTATGTTGATAGTCAGATAGGTGGCGCAAGCGCTACGGGATTAGGTGAGGATATCATGAAAGGAATCCTTTCCTATGAAATTGTACGCCTGATGAAAGAAGGAAAACATCCGCAAGAAGCATGTGAACTCGCGACCTTTTCTTTGGAGAAAGAATTAGTTGATCGCAGAGGGCAGGCAGGAGATATATCTGTTGTAGCGATGGATAAAAATGGACGTTGGGGTTGTGCATCTACAATTGACAACTTTTCATTTGTGGTGGCGACCGAGACAGAAGGTACAATTGTTTACCGCACTAAGAGAGAAGGGCAACGAATGGAGCATTTCATAGCAGACCAAGAATGGTTGGATAGCTATTTGGCAGATCGCATGCAGCCCCTCATTGCTAAAAAAGAAGGAGGAGAAGATGAATGAAAGCTTGCTGATAAAACGATTAGAAGAGATTCAACCACAATTGCAGGCTGCCATTAAACGCTTGGTTTCTGTGTATAGTATAGAAGGGGAAGCAAGCCCTGAGGCACCATTTGGTGCAGGTCCTAAAGCAGCCTTATTGGAAGTTTTAACCATAGCAGAAGAGCTGGGCTTTAGGACCAAAAATGTGGATCATAAGGTTGGCTATGCTCAATATGGAGAAGATCATCCAGCTGGATATATTGGGGTTTTTGGACATGTCGATGTGGTGCCGATTGGTGAAGGCTGGAAGCATGAACCTCTGGGCTGCGAAATTGAGAACAATCGTATGTATGGCCGAGGTGTTTTGGACAATAAAGGTCCTATTTTGACCAATTTATTTGCCTTATATGTGTTAAAAGAACTAGGGATAGAATTTCCCTATCCCATCCGTATTGTATTTGGGACTAATGAAGAGACAGGTTTCAAGTGTGTGACTCATTATCTGACCAAGGAGGAGCCTCCTCTATTTGGCTGGACGCCTGACTGTAAATGGCCAGTTGTGTATGGAGAAAGAGGGCGTGTAAGGATCCGTCTATCGAGTTCTGAAGATTATGTGAATGACTTCTATCAGTTTATCAATGATTTTATCTTGTCTTCAACAAATGACGGTCGAAAGTTGGGTATTGATTTTTCAGATGAAGACTTTGGTACCGTTGTGATGAGAGGCTACCAGCTAAGGAAAGAATGGGGGCATTCCTTTGAATTTTCAATCAGCTATCCAGCTAGTTGCACCAAGGAGCAACTGGTAGCACAAATTGAAACGCATCTACCGCCGACCATCCATATCGAGATAGTGAGTAATTGGGATCCAGTCTTGTATGATAAGTCATCTTGCTATGTGCAAACCCTGCAACAAGTCTACAATGAGTGTACAGGAAATGATGCAACACCAGTGACAACGACCGGAGGGACTTTTGCAAAAATTGTGCCGAATATCATTGCCTATGGTCCGAGCTATCCTGGACAGACAGATATTGCACATCTGCCAGATGAATGGATTGATTTAGATGATTTAAAGATGAACACCTGTATTTACGGCTTAGCCCTAGCTCGTCTCAAGACAGTGTTAGAACAAGAACAGAAAGATTAAGAAAGAGGAATAATGATGGTAAAACGAATTTTAGACTGTACAACAAGTGACTTTTTATCCTACGATAGAAAAGAATTAAAACAAGCAATTCAAGCAGGAGAAGGACGAACCATTTGTTCAGAAATGGTTGCCTCAAGACCGTCTTGTGGAGGAAATCTGAGTAATGCTGAAATCGCACGTGCATTTGGTGCAGATTTGATGCTCCTAAATGGTTTTGATTGTTTCCATCCAGTTGTCTACGGTATCGAAGGAGAGTCAAAAGAGGTTATCCACAAGTTAAAGGAATTAGTAGGACGTCCAATCGGTGCGAATCTAGAACCGATTGATGCAGATGTGGCGATGTTAGAAGGACGCATTACCTTGGAGGAAGGACGAATCTGTACCGTTGAAACCTTGCAAGCAGCAAATGAGCTAGGCTTAGATTTTGTTTGCCTAACAGGAAATCCAGGAACAGGTGTTTCAAATAAACAGATTGCCCACTATATTCGAGTGGCTAGAGAGCATTTTAATGGTCTGATTATTGCTGGGAAAATGCACGGAGCAGGCGCAAATGAGCCGGTGTCCAATCTTGAGATTATGAAAGAATTTATCGATGCTGGAGCAGACATTGTTCTTGTACCAGCTGTCGGCACTGTTCCTGGCTTTACTGATGAAGAATTAGTTAAAATTGTTCAGTTTGCCCATGCAAATGGTGCACTCGTCATGTCAGCGATTGGAACTAGTCAAGAAGGTGCGACAGAGCGCGTGATTGAAGATTTGGCGATCCGTAACAAAATTGCAGGAGTGGATATCCAGCATATCGGCGATGCAGGTTATGGGGGCTTGGCTAACGTGGAAAATATCTTTGCCATGTCGGTAGCAATTCGGGGACGTCGCCATACGATTAACAGAGTAGCTATTTCCGTCAATAGATAGTAGCAATGAATAAGCAGAATGGGAGGAACAACCTAGCGCTACTCCCATTTTTAACGATTATGGAAAGAAGATATGTCAACTATTCCCAAACGAACTTACTAAGAGTATACCCGCATGACTGTTTTAGAGCGGTATAGTTTGAGTGGATTCTGACATTTTATAGAGTATCACCATATGATACGAAAATGAGGCTGGAACAAAAGTATCCGGTCTCGTTTCTTTTTGATCGTTTAAATAGCTTGATGTATATCAATAGTCAAGAGAGTGACTATTGATACCTGAGCCTAGAAACTAGAGATCGTGGCTTGTCTGGTTTGCGCTGGTGAAATGTAAGGATTGTCTACTCGCTGTTGCATTATCTTTGAAGTTTTGCTACACTTTTTTTATGACGAAACTTTATGATGTACAGCAATTGTTAAAGCGTTTTGGAATTATTATCTATATGGGAAATCGGCTCTATGATATCGAGTTGATGCAGATTGAGTTGCATGGTTTGTATCAAGCGGGAGTGCTAGACCGTATGGAGTATATGGAAGCTGAATTGGTTTTAAGACGCGAACATCGCTTGGAGTCAGAGTATCAAGAGAAAAAGGAGAGTTAAATGTCAACATTATATGTATTACTAGGATTTCTCGTATTACTAGGGGCTTGGATGGGGTTCAATTACTGGCGCTTGCGCCAAGCCGCAAAAGTAGTAGAAAACCATGAATTTGCGGAAAAAATTCATACCAGCCAGCTAATTGATGTGCGAGAGCCAGGAGAATACCATAAAAAACATATTATGGGTGCCCGTAATATCCCTTATCAACAATTGAAACAAAGTCTTGCAGCCCTTCGGAAAGATAAGCCTGTCTTGTTGTATGAAAATGATCGCGGACAGTTGGTTACTCAAGCAGCTCTGCTATTGAAAAAGCAAGGATTTAACGAAATTTATATTCTTAGCTATGGTTTGAATGCCTGGGATGGCAAAGTGAAAACAGTGGCTAACTAGAAGTAGACACATTTGAAAGGTAAAACATGAAAAAATATACAGGGTTGGTCTTGCTCACAGCTTTAGTCTTAGGAGCAGCTCAACCATCGGCAGCAGTGGCAACCGTCACCGAGATTCATCAGCCGTCTCAAGCGCAGCTAGATCAAGCAGTAAAAAAGGCAGAAGCAGAGGTTCAAGCAACTCAGGCAGAAGTAAATCGCTTGGCTAATGAAGTCAATCAGGCAGAAGCACCTTACAAAGAGGCAAAAGAACGCTTAGAACGGGCCCAACGAAAAGTGAATGCCATCAATCAAATGGTGTTATCAGCAGAATACATCGCGTCTTTAGAGGAGTATAATGTAACAGATGCTGCCGAACAAGAGGCACGCAATCACCTAAAAGAGTTAAAGGCTGGGGAGCGTGCTGCTAATTCATTTAAAAGCAATCCTGATGATCAGGTTAGAACGGTTAACCCCGCTCAACTGACGGAGGAACAAAAGAAAGAATTGGCGCATTTTGCGGCGGATGTCATCAATCAGTTGAGAAGCCAAGCAGGAACTCATAAAGTGATTGTTTCAGAAGGTGCGCAGCAGTTAGCAGCAACAGCTCAGTCGTCAAGTCAAGATACAGCTACTATTGCAGCAAGTCTAGGTTTAAAATCTGCTCGAGGCGAACAGGTGCCAGCCTATACAGACCTTGTAGCAGCAAGCGCAAAATCTGCAACCATGGATAATCTTAAAGCGGGGCTTTATGAAGCCATCTTGTCATGGTTAGTAGATAGTGAGAAGTGGGATGATGCCGTTCGAATCGTTGGATTAAATGATGAAACACCTTCTTATCTTGGTTTAGCTGTATCAAGCGCAGGTCTTCGCCTTATTCTAGTACCGCAAGAAAATATCAACCAAGGAAGTAGCTTTAATCAGACAGAAATCGTCAATCCAAATACAAGAGAGGCGATTTTAGAGGAGGCAAATCAAGCTGCTGCTGAGCTTCAGAAGAAACAAGCTGCCTATGAAATTGTAACAGATCAGTTAAAAGAGGCAAAAGCAACTTTGGCTGTGGC
This sequence comes from Streptococcus respiraculi, assembly GCF_003595525.1. Lineage (NCBI taxonomy): Bacteria > Bacillati > Bacillota > Bacilli > Lactobacillales > Streptococcaceae > Streptococcus > Streptococcus respiraculi. The sequence goes on from NZ_CP022680.1 coordinate 922,275, forward strand.
TCAAGACCGGTTGAAGCAAGTGCAAGATGCCTTGGCAAAAGCGAAAGGAGTGGCTAAACCACCTGTAACCAAGCCAAGCCACACCAAGCCTGCTCCGCCCTCTACCAAATCAAATAGCGTCAAACCAGTAAAGCCAGTAAAGCCAGTAAAGCCAGTAAAGCCAGTAAAGCCAGTAAAGCCAGTAAAACCAAAGGCAGGGGCACAAGCAACAGATACGACTGTTCCTGTTTACCGCCTCTACCATCCAGGTTTAAGAGTTCACCTCTACACCAAAGATAGCAATGAAAAGACAGTCTTGTCTCAGCGTGGTTGGCAGTATGAAGGAATTTCGTGGAAGACAGAGACACAGAAAGGAAAGCCAGTCTACCGCCTCTATCATCCAGGGCTCAAAGTTCATCTTTATACAATTGATGCGAATGAATATAAGGTTTTAGCAAATCGTGGTTGGAAACAAGAGGGTGTTGCTTACCGTTCTTACGGAGATGTCAAAATTTACCGTCTCTATCACCCAGGTTTGAAGAAACACTTGTATACCAAAGATGCAAATGAATACAAAGTCTTAGCAAATCGTGGCTGGAAGCAAGAAGGCATCGCTTGGTATAGCCGATAGAAAAAAGAGGTTAGGGCCTAGTGAAGCGTATCCCAATCGTTAGCTGTTCTGTCTAAGGATTGAGGTGGTTCACTAGTTGTTCGGCCTCTTCTTTCATGGCCGAAAAAGGAGTGTAAACAGTCAAAACCAGAGACGATTCCTCAGTTCTATACTTTTGGGATAGGTTTGCGCTTTTAGTTGTGCTATAATAAGAACTATGAGAATTATTTCTGGAAATTATGGCGGAAGACCCCTCAAAACCTTGCCAGGAAAGACGACACGTCCGACCTCAGACAAGGTCCGAGGTGCTATGTTTAACATGATTGGTCCTTATTTTAACGGGGGTCGTGTTCTAGACTTGTTTGCAGGAAGCGGTGGCTTGTCTATTGAGGCTGTTTCACGGGGCATGGCGCAGGCTGTTCTGGTAGAACGTGACCGACAGGCGCAGGCGATTATCAAAGAAAACATTGCCATGACCAAGGAGGCAGGTAAGTTTCAACTGTTACAAATGGAAGCCAACCAAGCCTTGCAGGTCGTCAAAGGTCCGTTTGACCTCGTCTTTTTAGACCCACCTTACGCCAAGGAAACGATTGTTGAGACGGTCACGAGCTTATGTCAGAAAAATTTACTGGCAGAAGAGGTCATGGTGGTTTGTGAGACGGATAAGCAGGTCCAACTTCCAGAAGAAATCGCAGATTTGGGAATCTGGAAAGAAAAAATTTATGGAATCAGCAAGGTAACGGTCTATGTCAGATAAAATCGGACTTTTTACAGGGTCATTTGATCCACTTACAAATGGGCATTTGGACTTGATTGAGCGTGCCAGTCACATGTTTGATGTCCTCTATGTGGGGATCTTTGTCAATCCGCATAAGCGGGGACTCTTGACGAGTGAAGTGCGCAAACGCTTGATTGAAGAAGCAGTTGCCGATATGCCGAACGTCAAGGTATTGGTTAGCCAAGATGAGTTGGTGGTTGATGTGGCGCGCAAAATCGGTGCACGCTACTTGGTGCGTGGTCTACGCAATGGCATTGATTTGGAATACGAATTGAGTTTTGATTTTTACAATCGCGCTTTAGCTCCAGAAATCGAGACCATTTATCTGTTAGCAAAGCCCGAGTACAAGTTTGTCTCTTCTAGTCAGGTGCGGGAATTGCTCCAATTTGGCCAAGATATCAGCCTCTATGTACCTAAAAATATTAGCAAGGAGCTAAACAAGAATGAAAAAAAATAGAAAATTACTCCTGATTCTCTCGCTTGTCGTATCAACTATTTTATTATGGGGGGCTTTTCTTTTCCCACTTCCCTACTATATCGAAAGTCCTGGTGGTGCATCGGATATCCGGTCGGTATTAACAGTTGGTGATAAAAAAGATAACAAGCCAGGTTCTTATAACTTTGTCTACGTACAGGTCAAGCCTGCAACGGCTGTTCAGCTCTTGTTTGCAGCTCTTGATTCGCACTCAGACATTATTTCCAAGGAAGAATTAGCCGGTGGTGCGAATACGGAAGAATTTTATCGTATCAGCCAATTCTACATGGAAACATCGCAAAATATGGCCAAATACCAAGGCTTGACCTTGGCGAAGAAAGAAACGTCTCTGGAATTTTTCGGGGTTTACGTTTTGAATGTAACGGATGATTCAACTTTTAAGAATATCTTGAATATTGCAGATACCGTAGTCAGTGTCAATGGCAAGACCTTTAAGAGTTCACCTGAATTGATTGAATACGTCAGCGGTTTGAAACTTGGTAGCGACGTCAAGGTCGGTTATTTGAGTGGAGGCCAAGAACAGACAGCAGACGGAAAAATCATCAAGTTAGCAAATGGTAAAAATGGGATTGGGATTGGTCTGGTTGACCATACTGAAGTGAAAAGTAGTGAGAAGATTGACTTCCAGACAGGCAATATCGGTGGTCCTAGTGCAGGCTTGATGTTTACGCTTGCCATTTATACCCAGTTGGCGGATCCTGATTTGCGGGACGGTCGCATGATTGCAGGAACTGGTACCATTGAGCAAGACGGTTCAGTCGGAGATATCGGTGGAGCAGACAAGAAAGTTCTCTCTGCGGCCAAAGCAGGAGCAAGTATTTTCTTTGTCCCGAATAACCCTGTTGACAAAGAGATTTTGAAGCAAAAACCAGATGCTAAAACCAACTATGAAGAAGCAATGGAGGCTGTTAAAAAGGACAAATTAGACATCAAGGTCGTACCTGTGACCAATGTCAAAGATGCCATTGACTACCTCAAGAAAACCAAGAGCCAGTAAAAGGCTCTTTTTTGCTAGTCCTCAACTAGTAGAAGAGGTTGCTTGCGTTAGCACTATAGTGAATTGAATAAAGGTTAGGACATCGTTATACTCTATAAAAATCAAAATCTGACTAGCTTCCACAATTGAGAATTGTGGAAGGTTGGAAATAGCCCGAGCTTAGCTCGTCCCCTTGCAATTAAGAATTGTGGAAGGTTGGAAATAGCCCGAGCTTAGCTCGCCCCTTGCAATTAAGAATTGTGGAAGGTTGGAAATAGCCCGAGCTTAGCTCGCCCTTTGCAATTGAGAATTGTGGAAGGTTGGAAATAGCCCGAGCTTAGCTCGCCCTTTGCAATTGAGAATTGTGGAAGGTTGGAAATAGCCCGAGCTTAGCTCGTCCCCTTGCAATTGAGAATTGTGGAAGGCTGGAAATAGCCCGAGCACAGCTCTTAGTCCGTGTTTGGTTCTCAATCCACTAATACCTAAGAGGATATCGAAAAGTTGCCACATGGATTGGAGATGAGAATGTTCTGAAAATTCTCTTATACGTCTTGTCTCTATCAATCTGATGCTAAATCATGTTATAATAATAAGGTTAGATAGAAAAAAAGAGAAAAGGAGGAGTGATGAAAAAGGAAATCGCACCTGAATTGTACAATTATAATAAATTTCCTGGTCCAAGTTTTGCCCGTGTTGGGGACAAGGTTGTCGCAGAAAATATTGAATTAGACTTATTGGATGACTATCGTGAAGCCTTTGACCCGACGGCTTTTGGTCAACGATTTTCTCCCCTCATGTTAAAATTTGATTACATTGTGGGAGACTGGGGCAACGAACAGCTCCGTTTGAAAGGCTTTTACAAAGATGAAAAGGCAGTAAAGTCTGATTTGAAAATCAGTCGTTTGGATGATTATTTGACCGAGTTTTGTAACTTTGGCTGTGCCTATTTTGTCTTGGAAAATCATGAACCGCAGGAACCACCAGTGGAAGTGGAAGAACGTCCAACCCGCAGACGTCGCAGTAGGAATAATCGTAAGCCTCAGCGTTCATTTACCGTAAAAGAAAAAAGCGATAAACAAAATCAACGTTCGCAAAAGCAAACCAAACCAGAACGTAGTAAAAAACAAAACAAGAAAAAGAATCAGCGTGAACCACAAGAAAACAAACGTGGCTTTGTGATTCGTCAAAAGTAGGAGACCTATGAAACCATCGATTTATAGCCTGAGCCGTACTGATTTGACGGACTGGGTATTGGAACAAGACGAAAAAAAATTCCGAGCAACTCAGATTTGGGAGTGGCTGTATCGCCAGCGTGTCCAGACCTTTGAAGAGATGACCAATCTTTCGAAGGACTTGATTGCAAAACTCAATGACCACTTTGTTGTCAACCCTCTCAAGCAACGCATCGTGCAGGAATCAAAAGACGGGACAGTCAAATACCTCTTTGAATTGCCTGACGGTATGCTGATTGAGACCGTTTTGATGCGGCAACATTATGGTTTATCTGTCTGCGTGACGACCCAGGTTGGCTGTAATATTGGCTGTACCTTCTGCGCTTCTGGCTTGATTCGCAAGCAACGGGATTTGAATAGCGGAGAAATCATGGCGCAGATTATGCTAGTGCAGAAGTATTTTGACGATCGCAATCAAGGTGAACGTGTCAGCCATATCGTGGTCATGGGGATTGGAGAACCTTTTGACAACTATGATAATGTCCTTAATTTCTTACGGATTGTCAATGATGACAAGGGAATGGCAATCGGAGCTCGTCATATCACGGTGTCTACCTCTGGATTAGCACCGAAGATCCGTGAATTTGCGCGAGAAGGTGTGCAGGTCAATCTTGCCGTTTCTCTTCACGCACCGAATAACGATATTCGCTCAAGTATCATGCGAATTAACCGCAAGTTTCCAATCGAGGTCTTATTTGAAGCGATTGAAGATTATATTGAAACGACAAACCGCCGTGTAACCTTTGAGTACATCATGCTCAACGAAGTCAATGACGGTGTAGAACAGGCGCAAGAATTGGCAGATTTGACCAAGAAAATTCGTAAGTTGTCTTATGTCAATTTGATTCCCTACAATCCTGTCAGTGAGCATGATCAGTATAGTCGCTCTACGCCAGAACGTGTGGCAGCCTTCTATGATTGCCTTAAGAAAAATGGTGTCAACTGCGTTGTCCGTCAGGAACATGGTACCGATATTGATGCAGCCTGCGGTCAGTTGCGTTCCAACACCATGAAAAAAGACCGCGAATCAGCGCGTGCCCGCATCGCAGCAGCCAAGGCAAAAGCAGGCATTAAGGCATGAAACAACTCTTCCAAAAAGACGGAGAATTGACTCTTCTTGGTCGAAAAATAACCTTGTTCTTAGCGCGGATTTATGCTCTTGTAATCTGTTGCATGTGCTTTCTGCCACAAAATATTTACCCTCAGTACAAGATGTTTTCTACGCCAGGCATCGTCCAAATCGGTAGCCTCTATATTTTACCAATTCCGTTTAATAGTTTTGTGAATGCTGATAAGCTGGACAGTCTGGCTGATTGGTGGCTGGTTTTGCTTCAAAATCTGACCAATATTTTTCTGCTCTATCCTATCGTCTTAGCTTTTGTGTTTCTTTTTAAAAAATGGCAGAGCCTTCGAGCGGTTATCACTTATAGCTTTTTAATCAGTCTATTCATCGAGTGTACCCAGCTCTTGCTGGACTTCCTCTTTGATGTTGGTCGCGTCTTTGAAATTGATGACCTCTGGACCAATACATTGGGTGGAATTCTTGCCTACCTGACCTATCGTGTCTGGAAGAAAGCCTTTACAAAAAATGAAGATTTTTTCAAAAAGCACTTGACAAAGTAAAAAAGAAGCCCTATAATGTTTACTAATCAGAAGAAGTAGTAAACGAGAAGTTTTCAGGGAGCTTGTGGGTATTGCGAACAAGCAGCGGACGTTTATGAAATGGGCTGAGGATCTGTATTGAATTCAAAACAATGAGAATTCGGTTGGCACCCCTTACCGTGCAACTCCTTGATAGAGGAGCTTGAGATATGGAGATATTCTAGACAATCTCCATAAGTGAGGTGGCACCGTGTCATTGACGCCCTCGCATACATGTTTTGTATGCGGGGGCTTTTTTCGTAGCTTGATAGCCATTTATTTTGCCTTATTACGTTGTTAACGCGTCTTACCTAACTTCAGTTATGCTTGCGACTCGTTGCCTAGTACTAAAACAAAATAAATGGCTATCAAGGAAGGATTATACGGAGGATAATAGTATGAACAAGCGATGGCGGGTGTAAAATATAAAGTTGGTATAAATCAGGATAAGAATGTAACGAAAAATAGAAAGAGGCAGAAAATGGCAGAAAAGGGATATTTTGGACAATTTGGCGGTAGCTTTGTACCAGAAGCGATTCAGGTATTGCTCGATGAATTAGAAGTGACATTTGAAACCTATCGTAAGGACCCAGAGTTTTTAGCAGAGTACCAGACCTATTTGAAGGACTATTCGGGTCGGGAAACACCGCTTTACTTCGCGGAATCCTTGACAAAAAACCTGGGTGGTGCAAAGATTTATTTAAAACGGGAGGATTTGAATCATCTCGGTTCTCATAAATTAAACAATGTGCTAGGACAGATTTTATTGGCGAAACGCATGGGGAAAACGCGGGTGATTGCAGAGACAGGAGCAGGTCAACATGGGGTTGCAACGGCTGCAGTAGCGGCTCGCTTCGGAATGGGATGTGACATTTACATGGGAGCTGAAGATGTCAAGCGCCAACGTCTCAATGTCTTTCGTATGGAAATGATGGGAGCTAAGGTACACGCGGTAACCGCGGGTACACAAACGTTAAAAGAAGCGGTAGACGCAGCATTTGGGGCATGGATGGCGGATTTGGAAGCCTTCTACGTCTTGGGTTCAGCGGTTGGACCGCACCCGTATCCAACCATTGTCCATGAATTTCAAAAGGTGATTAGTTTGGAATCTCGCCGCCAGATTTTGGAAAAAGAAGGTCGTCTGCCAGACTATGTCATGGCCTGTGTTGGCGGAGGGTCAAATGCAATTGGGGCATTCTCTCAATATGTGGCAGATGAAACAGTTGGCCTAGTCGGCGTTGAAGCTGCTGGAAAGGGTGTCGATACCAGTATGCATGCGGCAACTATGACCAAGGGAAGCATTGGGATTGTGGATGGCATGAAGACCATTGCCCTCTTTGATGACCAAGGTGGCGTAGCCCCGGTCTACTCCATTTCAGCAGGCTTAGATTATCCAGGAGTAGGTCCAGAGCATGCTTTCTTTAAAGAAAGTGGGCGAGTGGAATATGTTGCGGCGACCGACGATGAAGCCGTTAATGCCCTCTTGACTCTCAGCCGAACAGAAGGAATTTTACCAGCTATTGAAAGTTCGCACGCCCTTGCAGAAGCCATTAAGCGGGCTCCACAATTAGACAAGAATAAAATCATCATCGTCAATCTCTCCGGTCGAGGAGATAAGGACGTAGCTGCGATTGCAGATTATTTGGAGGAAAGAAATCGCTAAAAAAGAGGGAGTTTTTCCTCTTTTTTAGCTTGAAAGCTTCCAAGTGTCCTAGAAAGGTGTATACTATAAGTGAACGCTTACAATATGAAAGGAACTATCATGGAAATTAGTTATTTAGCGACTGAGCAAGTCAATCCAGCCTCTGCTGCGATAGAAGAGATGAGTATTGCGGAATTAACCGCCTATATCAATCGGGAGGATCAAACAGTTGCCCAAGCAGTAGCGCAGGTCTTGCCACAAGTTAATTGCCTTGTTGAAGAAGCAGTTCAGTGTATCCGCAATCAAGGACGAATCCTTTATATTGGCGCAGGGACATCAGGCCGATTGGGCATTTTAGATGCTTCTGAATGTCCTCCGAGCTATGGGGTTAGCCCTGATTTGGTACAGGGGATCATTGCAGGCGGTTCAAAAGCCATTTTGGCTGCTCAAGAAGGAGCAGAGGATGCGGAGCTTGCGGCGATAGAGGACTTACAGGCTCATCAGCTATGCGATAAGGACATCGTTATTGGTTTAGCTGCTTCAGGACGAACACCCTATGTTCTTTCGGGCCTTGCCTATGCTACAAAAATCGGCGCTAAGACAGGAGCGATTTCCTGCGTGAAAGGAGCTGCCTTATCTGCTGAAGCAGAAATTGCCATAGAAGTCTTGGTAGGACCAGAAGTGGTGGCGGGTTCGAGTCGCATGAAGGCAGGGACAGCACAAAAGTTGATTTTAAATATGATTTCGACTGCTACGATGATTCAGCTTGGCAAGGTCTATAAAGGCTATATGGTTGATGTTCAGCCGACCAATGCAAAATTAGTTACACGCGCGAAGCACATCATCCAAAAGACAACAGGCTGTAGTGCGACAGAAGCAGAAGAGGTCTTTATCAAGTCCAAGCAACAAGTGAAAAAAGCCATTCTCATGCAGCTGGGTCAGTTGAGCTTAGCAGAAGCCGAAATTCTGCTGGAACAATATCAAGATAACATAGTCCTCGTGATTGCTGCCTTGAAAAAAGCCGATAGAGAGGTGTAGAGCATTAAAAAAGGGAGTGGGACAAAAATCGTGATTTCGTAGAAATCGATTTTGTCGTCCCACCCCCGCAAGGTTGACTAGGTTTGTAGAATGTTGATTTATCAACGTGATACAAACCAGACAATCATCGCTTTCAAATTTCTAGGCTCAGGTATCAATAGTCACTCCCCTGACTATTGATATGCGTCAAACTGTTAAAAGCTACAAAAATAATGGAGGCAAGGACTTTTGTCCCAGCCTCTTTTTTTAATTACGGATGTTTGACTGCCTACAGGCTTTGACTTGCCAAAGCTCCCATTGGATCCCACGGTGCAAGCACAATCGGTTCGGCATTATAGGCTGCGAGTTCTTCTTTAGTCAGGAAGTCTTTGCGAACAACGATTTGGTAGGTGTACTCGTCCATCCAGCTATCGCTTGCGACAAAGTAGCCCTTGTCTCCAACCTTATCTCCCCATGAATTTTCAACCTTCCATTTGAGGGATTGGCCATTTTCATCGAGATCAACACCTGTCAAGACCATAGCATGTGTCATGAGACTTTCACTGTAATCAAGGCGACCTGCCTTATCTTGGTGAAGATTGATGTTCATGCTCGATGTGAAATCGTACATGCCATTTGCCATTACACCTGTTTTACGGTTGCTTGATTGACCGACATCAGAACCAAACCAGACTGTTTCTCCTGCCTGCATTTGGGTAATGGCGAGTTCCTTTAAGCGGTCCATTTCAACATTGAGGTAACGAACAGGACGGCTACCCACTACATTTCCCAGCATTTCAACAGTATAAGACTTGCCATAGGGTTTATCAGCAGTTGGTGCATTGATGATGGATATGTAGTCGTCTAGCTGAATATCCACGTATTTTTTGTAAAATTCTTGCGGAGTCAAGCCTGTTTCGCTATGGTAGTTGTTGTCTTTATCACGGTAGGCAAAGTCAAAGTTACGCGGTGGTAAGCCTAGTGACATGGCAAGGAAGTTGAAGATTTCTTGCAAGAGTTCTTCTTTTTTAGCTTGAATGATTTCAGGACTTTCTCCTTTTGCGACCAAGTTACGCAGGATTTGTGCATCTTGGCGGAGCAATTTATTCAAGACGGCATTGAGTTCACGGCTATTGCTAGAAGAAATCGATTCTGGGTAGACAGATTTTGGTACAACGCCATATTTTTCAAAGAGAGAGACGACCATATCCCATTGACCACCATCTTGTTGGGGCACATCTAAGAGGAATTTAACCTTACGGCTGGTCACTTCTTGAGCAGCAGTCGCAAGGATTTGTTCCAAGAACCAGTTAGATTTTTCGTATTTGTCCCAGAAAAAGGTGTGGGCTTGTGAGAGTTCAAAATTCTCCAGTTGGAAACCAGCAATCATTTTGTGGCGGAAGGTATTGAGCGCAGCAAACATCCAGCAACGACCAGATGCTTTTTGGTTGCTGACCTTATCCTTAGTCAAATCAATGGAAAAGACAGGATCGTTTTCTACGGTGCTACTCCGTTTTTCAAGAGAAGCATAGATACCATTGTGCGTCACAGCATTTTCCATGGCTGAAAATTGACGATTAGCTTCATAATCAGCAAAAAATTTATCAGTTAATGATTGGTTTAATGAGTTCATAAGATTCTCCTTTTCTATAAGCCTTATTATAGACCTTTTTGGAAAATCTTCAAGCACGGACTGGAAAAATAGAAAAAAGCTGGAATTTCCCCAGCCTTATCTATGTTACAGAATATTATTTCCAAAAATCATCAAAGATGCTGATTGGTAGATGACGTTTGTGTTCAGTCTTCTTCCACCAATTCTCAATAATAGTTTGGGCTTGTGAATCGATGTTCTTGCCTTCGAGGTAATCATCGATGTTTTCATAGGTCACACCGAGCGCAACCTCATCTGCTAGACCTGGTTTATCTTCTTCCAAATCAGCCGTAGGAACCTTCTCGTAGAGGGCCTTGTCTGCTCCGAGTTCAGCCAAAAGAGCCTTCCCTTGGCGTTTATTGAGGCGGAAAAGGGGAAGAATATCTGCGCCACCGTCACCGAATTTGGTGAAGAAGCCCGTGATGTTTTCAGCTGCATGGTCAGTCCCAATCACCGCACCAGCGTAACTCCCTGCAAGGGCATACTGGGCAATCATGCGACTTCTAGCTTTGATATTTCCCTTGTTAAAGTCTGAAACATGAGAACCAGTAGCTTCGACTGCCTTGGTCATGGCGTCCACGCTCTCCTTAATATTGACGACTAGACTAACATCGGGCTTGATAAAGCTTAGGGCTGCCTGGGCATCATCTTCATCTGCTTGAATACCGTAAGGCAAGCGAACTGCGATGAATTGGTAGGTTTCGTTGCCTGTTTCGGCCCTCATTTCTTCGATTGCTAGTTGCGCCAAACGACCTGCCAAGGTCGAATCTTGACCGCCAGAAATGCCTAGAACGTAACTTTTTAAAAAGGGATGTTTTTTGAGGTAATCTTTCAAGAAATCAATCGACTTGCGGATTTCTTCCTGAGGATTGATGATTGGTTGAACACCTAATTGCTTGATAATCGTTTCTTGTAGGCTCATTTATTCTCCTTTTGGCTCAACCGAGTTTGGTTGCGCACTTGCTGAATGAGATTCATCTTGTGATCCCAGACATCTTGTGCCAAATCAACTGGGTAATCTTGTGGATTGAGCATGCGTTTGTATTCGTCCCAGAGTTGGTCAAATTGCGTGTTGGCATAGGCTTGAATATCTGGTAGACTTGGCAATTCGTAGACGAGTTTACCCTTATCAAAAATATCCACCAAGAGAGGAACTGCTTCAAAATCAGTCACTGTTTTATTGATATAGGTGTAGGTCGGGTGGAACATGTGAATCGACTGCATTTCAGTCACATCGGTATCCGCAAAAGTGATGTAGTCACCTTCGGTTTTGCCTTTTTCACAACTCGTAATCCGCCAGACTTGTTTTTTCCCTGGTGTTGATACTTTTTCTACATTGGAAGAGAGTTTAATGGTATCTCGCATATTCCCATTTTCATCTTCGATGGAGACAATCTTATAAACCGCACCTAAAGCTGGCTGATCATAAGCGGTGATGAGCTTGGTACCAACACCCCAGACATCGATTTTTGCCTTTTGCATTTTCAGGTTCAAAATGGTATTTTCGTCAAGGTCGTTAGAAGCGTAGATTTTAGCTTCTGTATAGCCTGCATCGTCAAGCTGTTGGCGAACTTTTTTAGAGATGTAAGCCATGTCGCCTGAGTCAATACGAACACCGAGGAAGTTAATCTTATCGCCAAATTCCTTAGCAACCCGAATGGCAGCAGGAACACCGAGACGCAAGGTATCATAGGTGTCAACCAAGAAGACACAATTTTTATGGGTAGATGCGTAGGCTTTGAAAGAATCGTAATCGTTACCGTAGGTTTGTACCAAGGCATGGGCATGGGTACCAGCTACTGGAATCCCGAAGATTTTCCCTGCACGGACATTTGAAGTTGCTCCAGCGCCACCGATAAAGGCTGCACGGGTCCCCCAAATAGCGGCATCCATTTCCTGAGCACGTCTAGTTCCAAATTCAAGGAGTGGTTCATCTTCCAAAATTGCCTTGATTCGTCGCGCCTTGGTCGCAATCAAGGTTTGGTAGTTCACGATATTGAGAATCGCTGTTTCAACCAACTGACATTGGGCGAGAGGCCCTTCGATTTGCATGATAGGTTCATTGGCAAAGACTAAGTCCCCTTCTTTAGCAGAACGGACAGTCAAGGAAAATGTTAATTGATCTAAATAGCTTAGAAAATCTTCTGGATACCCCAATTCCCGCAAATAGTCTAAATCGGTCTGAGTAAATGACAGGTTTGACAGATAATGAACAACCCGCTCCAAACCAGCAAAGACCGCGTACCCATTATGGAAAGGTAACTTTCTAAAATAAACCTCAAACACCGCATGCTTTTCATGAATCCCCTGCTCAAAATACACCTGAGCCATATTGATTTGATACAAATCCGTGTGCAACGTTAAACTATCATCAGAATAAATGCTCATCTTATTCTCCTCCTGTTACTAATAGTATAGCATAAAAAAACAGCCCAGTGGGCTGTTTTTTCACCACGCCTAGAAATGGAGAAGCGAGGCACTTAAGGTGGACCGTTTTTTCATCTTAACTCGGAAACAGAAACAAGCGCTACTATTTTGAAACTAGGATATGGAACGTCTAGACCAACTGCACCATCAAGCTTGCCAGAAACAGGTAAGGGACATAAGGAAGAGATTTTGGTGCAAATAGTTTGAACATGAGTAGCCCCAATACGCTAGCCAGTTGGATGATCCAAAGAAGGTCGGAGAGAGGAAAGAGAAGCGATAGACTAGCTAGATAGAAAAAGTCACCTGATCCGATATTGAGCTTATAGGTCTCTGCAAGGATGCCGAGAGCAATGAAACCACAAAAGATCCAGTTGAGGCTTGAAAGTAGTAGAGCTAGAAAGGTAAAAGCTAGCCAGACCATAAGGGGATATTCCTGGTGCTTTACATCGTAGATACTTAGCACCAGACCAGCAAACAACAGGGTGCATTGGAGCATGGAAATCACACCTTGAACAAGCAGGAGTATCAGTCCAGCAGAAATCAATTCCAGTCCTACATACCAGTAGGGAATGTTTGCCTTGCAATAGCGACATTTGAAATGCAGTATGAGTTGGGAAACAATCGGAATCATGTCCCAGCATTTGAGAGGCTCTTTGCAGTGATTGCAGTGGCTCCTAGGAAAGACAAGAGATGTATCAGGAAAACGGTCGATAACCAGACCTAAGAATGAGCCGATGGAGGCTCCTAAACAAATCAATAATACAATCTTCATACCTATCTATTCGTAAAGGATTTGCAAAAGTCAAAAGAAAAATGATTTTTCAAATTTTTTCGCTCCTGCAATTCGTGAAATATGGTAGAATAGGAGAATGAAATCTTACAATGCCTTGAATGATTATTATCGGAAATTATTTGGAGAAAAGACCTTTAAAGTGCCGATTGATGCGGGGTTTGATTGTCCCAATCGTGACGGTACTGTGGCTAAGGGGGGCTGTACATTTTGTACGGTGTCAGGCTCTGGAGATGCCATTGTAGCGCCTGATGCCCCCATTCGGGAGCAATTTTATAAGGAAATTGACTTCATGCACCGCAAGTGGCCCGAGGTTAGAAAATACTTGGTCTATTTCCAAAATTTCACCAATACCCATGACAAGGTCGAGGTGATTCGTGAGCGGTATGAACAGGCGATTAACGAGCCAGGAGTTGTTGGAATCAATATCGGAACTCGTCCAGACTGCCTACCAGATGAGACGATTGCCTATTTAGCGGAACTGTCTGAGCGCATGCACGTGACAGTTGAGTTGGGCTTGCAGACGACCTTTGAAGAAACGTCAGACTTGATTAACCGTGCGCATTCTTATGAGCTTTATGTAGAAACGGTGAAACGCCTGCGGAAATTTCCCAAGATTGAAATTGTGTCGCATTTGATTAACGGACTGCCTGGTGAGACGCATGAGATGATGCTAGAAAATGTCCGCCGTTGTGTGACGGATAATGATATTCAAGGGATTAAATTGCACCTACTACACCTGATGACCAATACGCGTATGCAGCGGGATTACCATGAAGGACGTTTGCAGCTACTCAGTCAAGAAGAGTATGTCAATATTATCTGTGACCAGTTGGAGATTATCCCCAAGCACATCGTCATTCATCGGATTACCGGAGACGCTCCTCGTGATATGCTGATTGGGCCTATGTGGAGCCTCAACAAATGGGAAGTGCTGAATGCGATTGAAGATGAAATGCGTCGCCGTGGGAGCGTGCAAGGTTGTAAGGCAAAGGAGCAGAAGTTTACATGTTAAGACCTTTAGAAATGGCACATCAGTTTTTAGCAGAAGTGGTGACAAAAGAAGATATCGTGGTGGATGCCACCATGGGAAATGGACATGATACCCTGTTTCTCGCTGAGCGTGCTAAAAAAGTGGTGGCTTTTGATATTCAAGAGCAGGCACTAGAAAAGACTGCGGAGCGATTAGCTACCGCTGGTTTGACCAATGTCGAGTTAGTCTTAGCAGGACATGAGCAGGTAGACGCCTATATCGATACAATCAAGGCAGGAATTTTTAACCTCGGCTATCTGCCTAGTGCAGACAAGTCGGTCATTACCCAGCCTCAGACAACTCTGCTCGCCCTTGAAAAATTATGCCAACGCTTGGTAGTTGGTGGTCGGATTGCGGTCATGATTTATTATGGCCATGAGGGAGGGGATGTGGAGCGTGATGTGGTCTTGGACTTTGTGACTAAGCTCCCTCAACAGGAATTTACCGCAGTGATTTACCGTACTCTCAATCAGGTCAATCACCCGCCCTTTCTAGTAATGCTTGAAAAAATAAAGGAATACAACCATGGATAAAAAATACTTACAGGAAAAATTAGCAGGTCTCAGAAGCAAATACGTTGATTCCAACGCAGGTGAGCAGCTGGCTAAGAAATTTGATGATGCGCATTTGAGTAAAAAAATGACCAAAATCAAGCAAAAGTTGATCAGCTTAGAAATGGAACGCTGCCAGAAGCAGATTGAGCATCGAGATTTATCTAAAATCGACGAAAAAATTTCTGAGCAACGGCTCTTGTTTGAGAAGTGCTGCAATGAAAAATAAGGAGGTAGTGGATGACAGTACTCCTTTATCTGATTGTCTTTTTACTCGTTCTGATTGCCTCAAACGCAGCTAATAAATTATTTCCCCGTCTTCCCTTGCCCCTCCTACAAATTGTCTCAGGGGTTTTATTGGGATTGTGTCTGCCACAGGGGCAATTTCATCTGGATACAGAAGCCTTTCTAGCCTTGGTCATCGGTCCCCTCTTGTTTCGGGAAGCAGAAGAAAGTGATGTGACTAGTATTTTACGCTACTGGCGGATTATTTTGTTTTTGATTTTCCCGGTGATTTTTATTTCGACCTTGAGTATCGGCTATATGGCGCATGTTTTGTGGGCGACGCTTCCCCTAGCAGCCTGCTTGGCGGCGGGAGCCGCCCTTGGACCGACTGATTTGGTGGCCTTTGCTTCTTTGTCAGAACGCTTCACCTTTGCTAAGCGAGTGGAGAGTATTTTAAAAGGAGAGGGTTTGCTTAATGATGCCAGTGGTCTAGTTGCCTTTCAGGTTGCAGTTTCTGCCTGGGTAACAGGGAGTTTTTCCTTAGAAAAAGCAGGTATCTCCTTGCTCTTTTCTATCATCGGTGGTTTTGCAGTTGGAGCGTTTACAGCCTTTCTCAATCAGAGCTTGCATCGCTTGCTCTTGAGTGTGCGGGCGTCTGATATTGCCGGGCAATTGTTGTTAGAGCTGAGTCTGCCCTTATTGACCTTCTTTTTAGCAGAAGAGATTCATGTGTCAGGAATCATCGCGGTTGTTGTTGCAGGGATTTTCAAGGCTAGCCGTTTTAAGAATATCACCCTCCTAGAAGCGCAGGTGGATACGGTGACCGACACGGTCTGGCATACGGTGACCTTCATGCTTAACGGCTCCGTCTTTGTCATATTAGGGATTGAGCTACGCTTGATTTTGGAACCAATTCTCCGCAGTCCGATTTACGACAATCTTTTCTTATTAATTACCGTTTTGGTCTTGACCCTCTTGATGTTCAGCCTTCGCTTTGTCATGATTTATGGCTTCTATGGCTTTCGGATGCTGCGCTTAAAGAAAAAAATGTCCTATGCTTTGACAGATAGTCTGTTGCTGACCTTTTCAGGGGTGAAAGGAACAGTGTCCATTGCGACTATTCTCTTGATTCCCGCAACCCTAGGACGGGAATATCCGCTCTTACTCTTTATTGTAGCAGGTGTGACACTACTTAGCTTCTTGTCTGGCTTGGTGGTGCTACCGCATTTGTCTGATAGAAAGGAAGAAACCAAAGATTATCTGATGCACATTGCTATTTTAAACGATGTCGTCATGGAACTAGAAGCGGATTTGAGCCATACCAAGATCAAGGGTCCTCTTTATGCAGCTATTGATAATTACCACGGGCGGATTGAAAATCTCATTTTAGAGCAGGAGGACAAGTCGGTTCGTAGAGATTTGGCTAGTCTTCAGCTCTTGATTCTCAGTATTGAAAATGACGGTCTCGAGCAGGCCTATGAGGAAGGCAAGATTGATGATAGGTCTTACCACCTCTATCAGCGTTATCTATTAGCTATGGAACAGCGAATTAATCGCAATCTGGCTTCTCGTTTCACCTATTTCTGGATTGTCTTTTGGCGGGTGTCCCGCTTGATTCTCCACGAAATTGTGACCTTAGGTGCGAGACTTCGCTCATGGCGCAAAAAAGAAAAACGGCATTTGACCAAGGACGAGATTGAAAGTATTGCCGAGCTTTATCTAGCTAATACCGAGGTCATCGTGGAGAGTTTGGAGCACTTGAAAGGAATTTATAAAAATTCTTTAATTAATTTCTTACAGGATGCCCGTTTGCGCGAGACCGCCATTATCGGTAGTGGTGCTTTTATCGAGCGGGTTATCACACGAATGAAGCCTAACAATATCAATGAAATGATGCGGGGCTACTATCTGGAACGTAAAATTATCTTTGAATATGAAGAACAGGGCTTGATTTCTGCTAGCTATGCCAAGTATTTGCGGCAGAATGTCAACAATTTAGAAAATTATTCCCTCAAGGAAACCGTCAATACTCTTCCCTATGATGTGATGAATTATGCCCGAAAAGGATAGAACCAAAATAAGGAACTTATCAATCGCTTGATTGGTAAGTTTTTTGTTTTGACTGCGGACACTCGTTACTCGTCTTACCTCGCGCACATCGAAACGCACATACCATATATGTGATAGATTCATTGAAAAACAATCAGACTTAGAATGCAGTGAACAATTGTTCAGCTAAAAACCCAGACGGACGCGTCTAGGGTTTTCGTTATACAATCGGTTTGATAAAGACTCTCTCTTCTCCTAGCGGAATCAACTCGACTTGTTGGTCGTAGAATTGGCAGAGGATGTTTGGGGTGAGAATGTCTGCTTTCGGTCCCTTTGCGAGAATTTTTCCGTCTTTTAAGAGAAGAACGTGGGTGAAAGATTGGGTGATTTCTTCTGCGTGGTGGGTGACGGAGATGATAGCAGGTGCCTTTGGGAGTTTGCAGATTTGCTCAATATGCTTGAGCAGGCGCTCGCGGGCTAGCAGGTCGAGCCCAACAGTTGCCTCATCTAAAATCAATAGCTCTGGCTCTTCCATGAGACTGCGGGCAATGAGGAGCAATTGGCGCTCCCCTTGAGAGAGACTGGCATAGGTTCGCCCGATGAGATGTTCTGCATCTATTTGTCGCAACATGTCCTTGGCTTGATTTAACTCCGTTTCCTCGTATTCGCGGTAGAGAATGGAGGACTTGTATTTGCCAGTGAGGACGATTTGTTCGGCAGAGAGGTCGGTCGGAAAGCGTTCAGCTAGGAAAGAGCCGACAATCCCGATTTTTGTCCGTAAGGTCGGAATATCGCCCTTACCAAATTCGATACCTAGAACACTCAATTCTCCAGAACTCTTCCAAAATTCGGCTGTTAGAATCCGCAACAAGGTGGACTTGCCTGCCCCGTTGAGTCCGAGAATAGCCCATTGCTCGCCAGCCCTGTATTCCCAAGACAGACTATCTAAAATCGTTTTGCCCTGTCTGCGGTAGGAAAGTTTCTGCATGGAAAGAATCATATCGTACCTCTTTTCGTATTATTTCTACCATTATATCATAGAAATAAGGAACAAGGCTTACAGGTGTTTAGCGATAAATGCTCGAATCGTTTTGTCAAATAAGAGTCCGAAAGAGGTTGGGTTTTCAGTATCCTCGGTTGAGGCATTAGCGATACCAATCAATTCTCCGTCCTTGTTAAAGAGGGGTGATCCTGAGGATCCGCTAGCAATCAGTGCATCATAGGTCAGGAAGTTGCCATCAATCTCTTTAATTGTACCATGGCTGTCCCATAAGG
This sequence comes from Streptococcus respiraculi, assembly GCF_003595525.1. Classification (NCBI taxonomy): domain Bacteria; kingdom Bacillati; phylum Bacillota; class Bacilli; order Lactobacillales; family Streptococcaceae; genus Streptococcus; species Streptococcus respiraculi. The sequence goes on from NZ_CP022680.1 coordinate 940,647, forward strand.
TGCCACGTTCCTTATCTCCTGGATAACCAACGGCGCGAACGAAGTCTGAGACTTTGGTCTTGTTTACCGTTTCAAGACTGGCCATCTTTTGAATCTTAATGTGGCTGAGCGCCTTGTTTTCTGTAATTGGCGTTTTGAGCTTGATGATACCCACATCCATGCTTTCATCTTCTGGAGCAATCAGTTCCTTGACAGGAAGATCAATTGTTTTTCCATCTGTACCAATGACTCGGACAGCAGCCTCGTCGGCATTTTTAAAGGGGATGACCACATGACGATTGGTCAGAAGTGTATCAGGTGTGAGGAAGGTCGCTGTCCCAAATCCAGGTTTGTCTGTTGTTGTTTTGACCAAGGCAATACCGTTGTAGCTACTTGTCGCAATATCCGTAATCTGCTTACGACGACTTTCAGCAGTTTCTTTGGTCTCTTTTGATGTTATTTGTTGCGTGCTTTTAGGAGCAGGTGTCGTTTTTTTCTGAGTGGTACAACCCGCTAGGGCAAATCCTCCTGCTGATAGGAGGACTCCAAGCACGAGGAGCTGCGATAGTCGATTTTGTTTCATGTTGTTTCTCCTTTCGGGGTATTGAATAATGATAGTCTTATCATATCAAATACATCTCACGAACACCTATCCCCCATCTGAGCTTTGTCTGTTTTTTGTCAACTGTTGAACCACTCAAGTAAATTTGCAGTCTTTAGTCACATCTAAGTGACAAACTTTCTCAAAACATGGTATAATGGTTCTATTATATATTTTTATAGGAGACACATACATCATGGAAGACCCTGGTAGTCAGACCATTCATTTACAAATTTTATTATTGCTCTTGTTGACCTTGCTCAATGCCTTTTTCTCAGCTTCTGAGATGGCCTTGGTTTCCCTCAACCGTTCCCGTGTGGAACAAAAAGCAGCTGAGGGAGAAAAGAAATTTATTCGCTTATTAAACGTCCTTGAAAACCCCAATCATTTTCTATCGACTATTCAGGTCGGAATCACTTTTATCAGTATCTTGTCAGGTGCGAGCTTGGCAGGTGATTTAGGTGCTGTATTTGCTGGTTGGTTGGGGAATTCTGCGACGGCACAGACTGCTGGCTACTGGCTTGCGCTCGCCTTGTTGACCTTCATTTCCATCGTCCTTGGTGAACTCTATCCTAAGCGCATTGCCATGAACATGAAAGAAAATCTGGCGGTTATCTCTGCTCCCATTATCATCTTTTTGGGCAAGATTGTCAGTCCCTTTGTTTGGCTTTTGTCTGCTGCGACTAATCTCATCAGTCGGATGACACCGATGCAGTTTGATGATGCTGATGAAAAGATGACCCGTGATGAGATCGAGTACATTTTGACCACCCAGAGTGAGGAAACCCTAGACGCTGATGAAATTGAAATGTTGCAAGGGATTTTTGCACTGGATGAAATGGTGGCGCGTGAGGTGATGGTGCCGCGAACGGACGCTTTCATGGTCGATATTGAAGAAGATACGGCAACGATTATGGCCGATATTCTCAAGCAGAATTTTTCACGGATTCCAGTTTATGATGGCGACAAGGACAATATTATCGGTTTGATTCATACCAAGCGGATTTTGGCAGAAGGCTTTGAGAACGGCTTTGAAAATCTCAATATCCGTCGTATCATGCAGGAACCCCTCTTTGTACCAGAGACGATTTTTGTTGATGATTTGTTAAAAGCGCTTCGCAATACCCAAAATCAAATGGCCATTTTACTCGATGAGTACGGTGGTGTGGCAGGGATTGTCACCCTTGAAGACTTGTTAGAAGAAATTGTTGGGGAAATCGATGATGAGACAGATAAAACAGAAGTCTTTGTCCGAGAAATCGCAGAGCATACCTACATTGTTCAGGGAAATATGACCTTGAATGACTTCAATGAGCACTTTGATACGGAGCTAGAAAGCGATGATGTAGACACGATTGCAGGATTCTATCTGACAGGTCTTGGAACCATTCCAAGTCAGGAAGAAAAAGAAGCCTACGAAGTGGATAACCACGGCTACCACTTAGTTATGATCAATGATAAGGTCAAAAATGGCCGTGTGACCAAGCTCAAACTCCTCATCACACCGCTTGCAGTAGAAGAAGACGTAAAAGATAAAAAAGAAAAGAAAGACTGAGCCGTGGCTTAGTCTTTTAAAATCAAACTCTGACCGTATGTAGACAAAAAATGGAGATACTTTCTTAGGTAGTGCGGACGCAAGTAAACTTTAAAGCAGTTTCAATTACTTATTTTTGAGCCTAAGATCCAAAAATCCTACTGTAGATTTGATAAACTATGAAAGGAGTTCTTCTGCAAGAATATTTTTCATCTTCACAATCCTTCATACAAACGCTTTCCTAAATTTATGATATAATAAATCTATCAAGAAGTGAGGAAGAGAGAATGGAAGTAGTAGATTACAAAAATGTAACAGGTCTAGTGCATTCAACGGAGAGTTTTGGAGCGGTAGATGGTCCGGGCATTCGGTTTGTAGTATTCATGCAGGGCTGCCACATGCGTTGCCAGTATTGTCATAATCCTGACACTTGGGACTTGGTCAATCCTGCGGCAACTGAGCGGACGGCAGAAGATGTGCTCAATGAAGCCATTCGCTACAAGGGCTTCTGGGGAAAAGAAGGAGGTATTACCGTATCAGGTGGAGAAGCGACCATTCAGATTGACTTTTTGATTGCCCTGTTTACGCTAGCAAAAGAAAAGGGGATTCATACGACTCTTGATACTTGTGCTCTTACTTTCCGCAATACGCCTAAGTATTTAGAAAAATATGCTAAGCTCATGGAAGTGACCGATTTGGTCTTGCTGGACATTAAGGAAATGAACCCTGACCAGCACCGCTTTGTAACGGGACATAGCAATAAGACCATTTTAGAATGCGCCCGCTACCTCTCTGATATTGGCAAGCCTGTCTGGATTCGCCATGTTTTGGTGCCAAACTTAACAGACTGTGATGAAGACTTGATTGAATTAGGGAAATTTGTTAAGACCTTGGACAACGTTGAGCGTTTTGAAGTGCTTCCTTACCATAACCTAGGTGAATTTAAATGGCGGGAATTGGGTCGACCATACCCGTTAGAAGGAACCAAACCACCTACCAAGGCCCGCGTTGAAAATGCCAAAAACCTTATGGATACAGAAAGCTATCAGGACTACCTGAACCGTGTGCGGGGGAATTGAGGGACGCTAATCCAGTTTGAATTGAAAACGACAAGAAGAGGCTGGGCAAAAAGTCTTACAAATAGTAAATGGCTTAGATTAACGTTGTCAAGAAACGTTGATTCTAAGCCATTTTATATTGTTCAGTTTTTAAGAGAAAGGTCAAAAATTGAGTTTTTATCCAGCTTCTTTTAGTGTTTATATGTTAGAAACTCGCGTCATCCACGCTATCTAACCAGTCACTGGCTGCTTTTGTGGTTGCAAGAAGAGCACCTTCTTTGAATGGTGATTCAAGGTTGGCTGCTGCAACGACTTGAAGGAAGGATTTTGTTCCACCTAGGTCACAGATACGAAGGTAGTCTTCCCAAGCAGTTTCGTCGTGATCGACCTGCGTGCGTTTCCAGAATTGGAGGGCGCAGACCTGAGCAAGAGTATAGTCGATGTAGTAGAATGGGCTTGCAAAGATATGTCCCTGACGGTACCAGAAGATGCCACGGTTAAGGGCTTCTGATTCAGAGAAATCACGGTCAGGCAGATAAAGCCCTTCTAAACGTTTCCACGTCGCCTTGCGTTCTGCTGGTGTCATGGCTGGATTTTCATAAATTTCATGTTGGAAATGATCCACAAGGACACCGTATGGCAAGAAGAGAAGAGCGCTTGCTAAGTGAGTAAACTTGTACTTATCCACTTGGTCGTTGAAGAAGCGCTCCATCCAAGGCCAGGTCATAAATTCCATAGACATGGAGTGGATTTCACAGGTCTCATAGGTTGGCCAGATGACTTCAGGGCTTGCAATCCAGCGTGAGCGATAGACTTGGAAGGCGTGTCCAGCTTCGTGGGTCAAGACATCGATATCGCCACTTGTGCCATTGAAGTTTGAGAAGATAAATGGGCTCTTGTAGTCAGGGATATAGGTACAGTAGCCCCCGCTATCTTTACCAGTTTTTGCGACCAGGTCAAGCAGATCATGCTCAATCATAAAGTCGAAAAATTCGCCTGTTTCTGCGGACAATTCATGGTACATTTTTTGTGCTTCGCCGACGATAAAGTCAGGGTCACCTTGCGGCGTTGGATTTCCATCGAGAAATTCTAGAGCTAGGTCATAGTGTTTGAGACTTGGAACTTGAATCCGTTTTGCTTGGCGTTCGCGTAATTTTTGTACGATTGGTACGACATGCTTGAGGATTTCCTCGCGGTAGACCTTAACCATATCACGGTTGTAGTCGAAGCGATTCATTGAGACATAGCCATATTCGACATAGTCTTTAAAGCCAAGTGTATGGGCAATCTCAGTCCGCACCTTGACCAATTCATCGTAAACACGGTCGAACTCTTCTTCTTTACTTGCAAAATAAGCTGTTGAAGCGTCAGAAGCTGTCTTACGAATCTTGCGGTCAGTCGATTGGGCAAACGGTGTCATTTGTGCGAGATTGTAGGTTTGACCCTCAAAGTCAATTTGTGCGCCAGCAATCAAGCTATTGTACTGATCAACGAGGTCATTTTCTTTTTGGAAAAGAGGAATGGCTTCAGATGAAAAGATTTTCTGTTTGTTTTCAGCTAGCATGAAGAAGGTTTCTGGTAGAAATTCGCTTAATTCCGCACGGAATGGACACGCAAGTATCGCCTGGTAGTAGGCTGTTGTCAACTCTTCAAAGAGAGGTAGATGCTCATTCCAAAACTTGGTTTCTTCATTGTAAAATTCATCATTCATATCGATAGAATGACGAATACTCCAAAGATTCATCTGTGTGTCAATGGTTGCATTAATCTTCGTGATCTTTTTTACGCTATCAAGCGCTTCGTTTGCAGAGGGAGCTTGGCGCAATTGCTGGGTCAAGTCTGCCATCTGTTCTTTTATGAGAGCATAATCAGGGCGAGTATAGGTATAGTCTGTAAATTTCATAGGGATTTCCTTTCCATTGTTCTACCTACTATCTTACCCTTTTTGAAAACGTTTTGCAAATCTTCTAGAAAGAATGTTTCACAAGTGCCTGAAAATATGCTAAAATAGAATGAATAATGCTTAAAGAGGTAAGATACATGTCTAAATTTTTAGTTTTTGGTCACCAAAATCCGGATACAGATGCGATCGCATCTTCGTATGGCTGGGCGTATTTGGAGCGTGAAGCCTTTGGTCGTGATGCGGAAAACGTAGCTCTTGGCACGCCAAATGAAGAAACAGCCTTTGCTCTTAATTATTTTGGTGTAGTAGCACCGCGCGTGGTAGAATCTGCAAAAGCAGAAGGTGTGGCGCAAGTCATCTTGACAGACCACAATGAGTTTCAACAGTCTATTTCTGACATCAAGGAAGTAGAAGTAGTAGCAGTTATCGACCACCACCGCGTGGCAAACTTTGAGACAGCAAATCCTCTTTATATGCGTTTAGAGCCAGTTGGATCAGCTTCATCAATCGTTTACCGTGCTTTCAAAGAAAATGATCTCACACCGCCAAAAGAAGTGGCAGGGATGCTCTTGTCTGGTTTGATTTCAGATACCTTGTTGCTCAAATCTCCAACGACTCATGCAAGCGACCCACAAGTGGCTGCAGAATTGGCAGAAATCGCAGGGGTGAACTTGGAAGAATACGGTCTTGCCATGTTGAAAGCAGGTACAAACCTTGCTAGTAAAACAGCAGATGAATTGATTGACATTGATGCTAAAACCTTTGAACTAAATGGCAATGCCGTTCGTGTAGCGCAGGTTAATACAGTTGATATTGCTGAAGTCTTGGAACGCCAAGCAGAAATTGAAGCAGCGATTGAAAAAGCAAGCAGCGAAAATGGCTACTCGGACTTTGTCTTGATGATTACCGATATCGTCAACTCAAACTCAGAAATCCTAGCACTCGGACAAAACATGGATAAGGTTGAAGCAGCCTTTAACTTCATCCTTGAAAATAATCATGCTTTCTTAGCTGGAGCCGTATCTCGTAAAAAACAAGTGGTGCCTCAGTTGACAGACAGCTTTAACAACTAATACTCTTTGAACATCAAACTCATACTTCGTTAACTCGTCTTAAAGAACCAGTAATTCTATTTACGACTTCGTTGTCGAGTCTGAATTTGCTTTTCTTTGAGTATAGGCGATTTACATAAACAAAGTCCTATTTGGTCTACCAAATAGGACTTTTTGTGTGGTATAATAATCTCATGATTAAAGTGTATCATCCTAGTAAGTTAACCCGTTCACGTTTTTTTCAAGATCTCATTCAGTATTTGGACCAGCATAGTGATGTGACCCTGCGACAGATTAAAAAAGAGTTTGCTACAGTCGCAACGGTTGATCGGCAATTGGACCGCTTTATTCAAGCAGGTTATATTCGCAGGCAGAATCGCCGCTATACCAATGCCTTTTCTTACTTGACGAGCTTAGAGGACTTGAGGCTAGACCAAGAAATCTTTGTTGAGACGACCAGTCCGATTTTTGAGGAATTAAGCCGTGCAACCTTTACAGTTGCAACAAGCAATTCCACCAACAAGGTCATCATCGAGGAAGAAGTTGATGCGCTTCGGGAGCGCTTGACCTTGTCATCTTATTTTTACAAGTTGTCCAACCAGCTTCCTTTATCAAGGGAGCAAGAAGCTCTTTATCAGCTCTTGGGCGATGTCAATCAGGACTATGCGATGAAGTATATGACCACCTTTTTGTTAAAATTTGCACGAAAAGAAAGGGTCATCCAACGGCGGACAGATATTTTTGTCAGAGCCTTAGAAATCCTAGGATTCATCAAAGAAATCGAGGCGCAGACCTATATTCTGACGATGGGATTGGAGAAGGAAAATCTGCTATTTGTCTTTCCAAAAGATTGTTCTTTTTCGGAAATATAAAACTAAAATAGTAAATAATTTCTTGGTAGTACTGATTTTTAGCATTTTAGATGTAATTTAAAACATAGCTATAAATGGGATGAGAGCTACAAAATAGTATTTTTATTCACTTTATACAGTTAAAAAACGACAATTCATCGAATACAGAATTGTCGTTTTGGTTTATACTTTTTTGTAAAAGCTATATAAACAGTAACTAAAAGTTAGTATTATATTAGTTACCATACAAATGAATGGTAGAGGACTGGATCTTACAATATTTAAGTCACTAGCAAACCCAATTAAAATTTGATTTAGTACAGAAATAGATAAAATACTGAATAAAACTATTTGAATTAAGGAACTATTTATCTTTCCTATTATGATGATAATAGTTATAAAAAGACAGAGTAATTGAATTAAATTAAAATAAATTTCCATAACTAAGGATTACAACCATGAGCGATAACACTGGTTAAATTCGTATCGGTTCTCCAAGGTTCGATATTCCATGGATTTTTTAATCTTCCAATAGTAAATGCATGGCATAAGAATTGTACTTCCATGGAAGCAGTATTTTTCCAATTCGGACTCGAACTATGACGGGCTTTCAATAATCTAAAAGCATTCGAAAAGTTAGCAGCTTTTGCATTTGGGTTTTCTCCACCAATGAACATAGCAGCGGGATAAAAATAACAACTTAATGTGATGCCATCAGAGCGTTTTACCCATCCTGTGTTACTTTTGAAATAGCCACTATGACTGTTTGCTCGTTCATACTGAGCAGCTTGATAATATAATTTAAATTCTTGAATATCTTTTTCTGTAATTACCACATCTTTTATAGCACTACATTGCCCAGTATTAGATACTGAATGGGCTAATGTTAATATTTGAGTAATATGTTCATCATTCATGTCCTGTTCGAAGCTGCTACTATATGTAGAAGTATCGTTTGCAAAAACAGGTTGAGAAACTATAGCAGATAAAGAAACGAGGGATAAAACAATTAAAAATGTAGGCAAAGATTTTTTTAAGAATTTCATTGTTATCCTACTTTCTAGTTAATATAAAAATATAAGTTAGTAGGTAGTAGGTAGTAGGTAGTAAATTTTATATTTCAGGTAATATCGTTTCCGAATGAATAATGACCTTTCTAACCTGAATACGCTTTCTAAAAAATGATAACATTTTTTGCCGATGTAGTCAACTGATTACATAATTGCCCGCATTTTTTTGAGAATATTCTAGTAATTTTAAGTCTTTATTGTAGATGATTTTTTGAAGATTGATAATTTGCTCCATTAAAATTCTGTATGGCTCATCATCTATACGCTTACTATATGGTAATCTATACAGCAGCTATATAAAATTTTTGCTAGCTATACGTTATATCAGATTGAAGAAAAAGTCTTTTTATTGCACCATCCTTATGTGCTTTCGGACATCAGCGACTTCCTTGGGAGTAAAATAATCCAGTGGATTATTTTAGCCCGAGCCCAGAAACAAGGAAGCGAGGATAATCGATTTCAACGAAATCACGACTTCTGTCACTTTTAGCACGGTGGTGGTGGCGGTATTGTGCTCGCTACGCTCGCAAATTTTCTAACCTTTATTCAATTTCACTATAATCTAGTCTTCTTTATCTTTATTTGTTAAACTTTGGAACCACTGGTTGACCTTGTCATAAGGCGTTGTCAGGGCTTCTTTCCAGATTTGGTAGCGGGTGTCAATCAGACGGCGAAAGAGTTTGTCAAGCATGTCTTTTTCTGCGTCGGTCAGGTTTTGTTGCTGCTGCATGAGGAGGCTGATTTTTTTCGGTGTGTCAACGGTAAAATCGTTGAGTCGCTCAATGCCTGCATCGATGAACATGCCAAAGAGGAGATCAAAGAAGCGCTTGAGTTCTTCGTCATTAAGGCTAGCTGTCCATGTTTTTAAGGTTTCGTCAACTTGAATGCTGTTTTCTGTCAGGGCAGGCGCCAGTTTGAAATCATGCCCTTCTACTTCCCAAGAAAAGCTGATATGCTGGAGTAGGCCAAAGGCCTTGCTTTCGACAATTTCTGCATTGTCAGGCGTTTCAAGGAGCATGCCGACAATGGAATTTTGCGGGATAATGGGCTGAATACGGTCTTTTATGGCTTGATAGCCACTCGATGCAATGACAGACGGATGCACACCTGGTGAATCATAGGCGATAATCTGGGCAATCCGCTGTTGGTCTGCTGTCATCATCTGGCTGCTGGCATAAATTGCAAGATTGCCGCCCTTTGAGTGTCCCGCTACGTAGATTGTCTGATCCGACATGCCCATGATGTGCTTGAGGTAGGTGGTCGCAGATTGTTGGGCGGGGATTTCTGCCATATAGGTCATGTGGAAGTCCTCTTTCCAGCCGATAATGGTGTCGTCTGTTCCTCTAAAAATGGTGACTAACTTGTCTTGACCGACTTTGTAGGTTAGGGCTGCAAATTGTTTTTCTTCTCCCTTGTCATAGTCATCGATAAAGGCAAGGACTTTGATTGCTTTGAAGCGTTTAGCGTCTTTTAGGAGTTGGAGCAGCTGGATTCGTTCAGGGGTGATTGTGACCGAAATATTTGGCGTTTCTCCGTGATAGAGTGCTTCAAATTGCGTAGCGACATGATCTAGTCGAGGGGTTTTTTCGGTGGTAAAGTCAGGCGCAACCAAGTCATTAAAGGGCAGGTAGGCAATCTCTGTCAAGGCTAGAATATCCAAGCGGTTGAGCGGGACGTCATAAAAATCCTGATGAGCTACTTCTTCGATATAATTCAGTAAGTTTGGCATAGATACTCCTATAAATATAGTTACATTATTATATCGTAAGCAAGGAAAAATCACAACAGCAAGCAGTTTAGAAGGTGTTGAGAAACCCCGACTGGGAAAATATAAGGCGAGTGTGCTTGCGTCCGCATAAATCAACAGGACGGGACTATAAATGACAAAAATGTTAGGTTGAAATATTTGGTTTTGGCTCTTTTTAGTGGGAAAATAGCGTATAATGGATAATAGAATAGAAAGGGAGTGGGGAAATGAAGCAGAAGATTTTGATTGTGGAAGATGATGTGGTGATTCGTCAGCTGGTGGCAAAACATCTTCGGAATTGGAATTATGAAGTAGCTGAAAGCGAGGATTTTCAGCGGATTTTGGAGCAGGTGGAAGATTTTCAACCGCATTTGATTTTAATGGATATTGGGCTTCCTTTCTTTAATGGTTACTATTGGTGTCAGGAAATTCGTAAGATGTCCAGTGTACCGATTCTCTTTCTCTCATCGCGGGACCAGCCCATGGATATTGTCATGGCAATCAATCTGGGCGGTGATGATTATGTGAGTAAGCCCTTTGATATGACGGTTCTACTCGCGAAAATCCAAAGTTTGCTGCGTAGAACCTATGATTTCTTGGGAGAGCAGGCGGTGCTGACCTTTGGGGAGATTCGCTTGGACTTAAAAAGCATGCAGGTCAGCTATGAGGGACAGATTGAGGATTTGACCAAAAATGAATTTCAGATTTTACGAGTTTTATTTGAACGTTCCAAGGCTATTGTCAGTCGAGAAGAATTGATGAAGGAACTGTGGAACAGCGATTTGTTTGTCGATGATAATACGCTGACGGTCAATGTCGGGCGTTTGCGCCGCAAATTAGCAGATATGGGCTTGCAGGACTTGATTGCGACCAAAAAAGGAATTGGTTATGGATTGGTGAGGCAGGATGACTAGGAGGAAGATTGGCTTTTTTATCAAGCACTGGTTAACGGGGCGTTTTCTTTTTATGGTGGGGGTGTTGATTTTTCTTGGTTTGATTACCAGTATTAGTTCACTCTTTAATGTGGAGACAGCCTTGACGGTCTACACCAGTCTTTTGCTCATGGTGCTTGGACTGGCGCTTGTAGCTATTGATTTATTTCGGGAATGGCAGCGATATGCCCTAGCAGAAAGTGGTCATGACATTGTGACTGGAACAGCGACAGAGGTGGTCTTACAGGAACGGATCAATCAGCTAGAAGAGGCTTTAAAAGTGCACCTTGATCATGCACGAGAGAGACAGAGTGATGTTCAGGACTACTATACCTTGTGGGCGCATCAAATGAAAATTCCCATTGCAGCTAGTCAGCTTTTAATTGCGGACTTGTCAGCAAGTGAGGAAAAACAGGCCTTGGAGCGGGAACTGTTTAAGATTGAGCAGTATACAGGCTTGGTCTTGAACTATCTGCGCCTGCAATCTTTTCATGAAGACTTGGTGGTAGAGCGTGAATCTCTTGAGACACTCGTCCGTCAGGTAGTCAAGAAATTTTCGATTTTCTTTATCCAACAAAAGATAGAGCTACGTTTGGATAGGCTAGAGCTGGCCCTTGCAACGGACAAGAAATGGTTTTGTCTCCTGCTTGAGCAATTCATCTCAAATGCGATCAAATACACGACTGGTGGTCAGATTTGGATTTACCTAGATGGAGATGAACTAGTTATCCAAGATACGGGGATTGGCATTGCTAAAAGTGACATAAAGCGCATTTTTGATCGAGGTTTTTCAGGCTACAATGGCCGTATTTCGCAACAGTCGTCCGGACTTGGGCTGTACTTGGCCCGGCAGATTAGTCAAAAACTAGGTCTGCGTTTTTCGTTGACCTCTGAGGTCGGGCAAGGAACCCAAGTCCGCATTTTCCTAAAAGAAGAGTCTCTTGTCATTGACTAGCCAATCTTACAAGAATGTAAGATAAATGAGAGCTAAAGCTAAGGTAGAATAGGAAGAAATGGGCTATCATAAGACTAGAAAGAGTTGAACAGGCAAGACAGTATCGGCTACTGATGTCTGAATTTGCGCTTCAAGGAACACAAGGAGGTTTATATGGTATTACTCGACGTTCAACATGTACAGAAAATCTATCAGACACGCTTTTTAGCCAATCAGGTAGAGGCCCTAAAAGATATTCACTTTAGCGTTGAAAAGGGTGAATATGTGGCGATTATGGGAGAATCTGGTTCGGGAAAATCAACCTTACTCAATATTTTAGCCATGCTAGACAAACCCACCCAAGGCAAGGTATTCTTGAATGGGATGGATACCCAGACGATTAAAAACAAGGATGCTTCTGCTTTTCGCAGGGAGAAACTGGGCTTTGTCTTTCAAGATTTTAACCTACTAGATACCTTGTCGGTCAAGGACAATGTCCTCCTTCCCCTAGTTTTATCGCGTGTCTCCCTTTATGAGATGAACAAGCGGCAATCAGAAGTGCTCGATAGCCTAGGAATTGCCAGCTTAAAAGATAAAATGCCTTATGAGATTTCAGGCGGTCAGCAACAGCGGGTCGCGGTCGCGCGTGCGATTATTACACAACCAGAAATTCTACTAGCAGATGAGCCAACTGGGGCGCTTGATTCCAAGTCTTCTGCAACCTTGCTGGATATTTTTGACCAAATAAACGAAATGGGGCAAACTCTTCTGATGGTTACCCATTCCACCACAGCAGCCAGTCGGGCTAAACGTGTCCTCTTTATCAAGGATGGCAAGCTCTATAATCAGATTTTTCGAGGGGATCGCACCTCACATGAGATGTTTCAGTTGATTTCAGATACGCTGACTCTCATGGCGAATCAAGGTGAATAGGATGTGGAAGGTCATCTATACATTAGCAGGCACCAATCTGCTAAAAAACCGAAAATTATACTATCCCTTTGCCCTAGTGACAGTATTATCGGCAGCAATTGCCTATCTATTTATCTCACTTAGCCACAATCCACACTTGGCAGAAGTTTATGGGGCAAAACCGGTTACGCTGACTCTTCAATTGGGGCAGTATGTTGTCTTGTTTACGGTTGCCATGCTACTCCTTTACGCCAACGGATTTGTCATGAAAAATCGCTCGAAAGAACTAGGAGTCTATACGGTTCTTGGCCTAGAAAAAGGTCATCTGCTCCTAATGACCTTACTTGAAACCATTTTCTTTTCAACGGTGACTGTTGGTTTTGGACTGGGGCTGGGTGTCCTATTGGATAAGCTGATTTATGCGATTTTACTCAAGACCATGCACGTTAAGGTGGTGTTGGTTTCCGTTTTCCAATGGGGAAATGCGCTGGCGGTCATCTTGTATTTTCTCCTTATCTTTTTCGGCTTGGCTGTTCTAAATGCTGGAAAATTAAGTCTATCTTCTTCGCTTCAGCTAGTGAAAGGTCAAAAAAGAGGAGAGGCAAAAGGACGGTTTTTGCTACTTCAAACCTTGCTTGGACTGGGAATTTTGGCCTATGCCTACTATCTATCCCTAAGTGTAGAGAGTCCGATTAAGGCCCTGCCTGTCTTTTTCACAGCAGTTGTCCTCGTTATTGTTGCCACCTACATACTTTTTCATGCGGGAATCATCAGCTTTTTGAAATGGCTGCAAAAGCGAGAAAGTTATTACTATCAGCCGGCGAATTTTATTTCTGTATCGAATCTTGTCTTTCGGATGAGGAAAAACGCCATGGGATTAGCGACCATTGCGATATTGTCTACCATGTTTATTATTACAATGATTGGTGGAATCAATATCTACATTGGTGGAAATGATATGATTCAGCAGCTAGAGCCAAATGATTTCACCTACCATTATCAGTTTGAAAAAAATGGGGAAACCACAAGGAATGCTACTGGTGATGAGGAAGCGGTACTGCAAGAATGGACCTCACAGAACCTAGAGCAAAATGGCGTTCCAATCAGCAAGATGGTCACCTATACCTTCTTTGAAGGTATAACGGGAAAGATGGAGAAGAATCACGTCAAGCTCCTTGATAAGAATAGGAAAGGGTTCAGTTTTTACGACATCAATGTCCTTTATGTCTTTGATGAAGCCTCTTATAAAGGAATGACAGGTGAGCGTTTAGACTTATCAAGCGATCAGGTTGCAGTTTATAGCAAGGATGTTGACTTTGATGTGCACCAACCATTAGTGATAGGGGAGCAATCCTTTACGGTTAAAAAGCGCTTGCCCAAGAATTTTACAGCCTATCAAACACCGAACAATATTACTCAAATAGTGCCAGGGCTTATTCTAGTTGTGCATGATTTAGCAGATGTTTCCTTGCTGACAAATAGGAAGACCTATATCGGAGTAGATACTAGCTTGACCGAAGAGGAGCAGAGGCAGCGTTGGGAAAATTGGCAGGCGCTGAATCCGGATCAGCAACCTACCTCTCTCACCCTTTCTGGAATGGGAACAGGTAGTCGCGCAGCCGAACGAGCCAGTACCTTTGCCTTTACAGGTTCCCTCTTCTTTATTGGGATCTTCCTATCTCTGGTTTTCCTCATGGCAACCGTATTGGTGATTTACTACAAGCAGATTTCAGAAGCCTATGAAGATAGAGAACGCTTTGTCATCATGCAAAAAGTAGGGCTGGACGAAGGACAGACCAAGCAAAGTATCCGCAAGCAGATGGCGACTGTCTTCTTTCTCCCCGTTGGCATTGCTTTTCTGCATTTGGCTTTTGCTTATAAGGTTCTGACTCAGATTTTGCTTCAGATTGGAATTGTCAATAGTAGCCTAGTCCTACAAGTTGCCCTATGGAGCTGTCTTGGATATTTCACCCTCTATCTCCTTGTTTATCTCTTAACGGCTCGATCTTACCGATCTATTATCCGTTCCAACTAAATCAGCCTCAAGACGGATGAAAGAGATGAGAAGATAGGATATACTAAAGTCAATCCTAAATATTTTTCATAATCTCCTTAAAACATCAGCCCCAGTGGTTGGTGTTTTTTGTCGATAAGACTTGTGGTATAATGTAGGAGTGAAAAACAGGCAGACAGAAGAACTGTCCGTTATAGAAAAGAGGAAAAACATGACATTTGAAGAAATTTTACCGGGGCTAAAAGCTAAGAAAAAATACGTTCGGACAGGCTGGGGTGGAGCTGAAAACTATGTCCAGCTCTTTGATACGATTGAGCAAAACGGTGTGGCGCTTGAAGTGACGCCTTACTTCTTAATCAATGTATCAGGTGAGGGTGAGGGCTTTTCCATGTGGAGCCCAACACCGTGCGATGTCCTAGCGACAGACTGGGTGGAAGTCCATGACTAAGAAAGTCCTTGTAACAGGTGTCTCCTCAGGCATTGGACGGGCTCAGGCTCAACTGTTTTTGGAAAATGGCTATACCGTCTACGGTGTCGATAAGGAAGAAAATCCTCAGCTGGTTGGAGCCTTTCATTTTTTACAACTAGATCTACGGGGCAGCTTAGCTACCCTCTTTGACTGGTTAGAAGAAGTGGATATTCTCTGCAATACCGCTGGTAAACTAGATGCTTATAAGCCACTGTTAGAGATCTGCGAGGAAGAAATCGAGGATATTCTAGCCGTTAATCTACTTGCGACCATGCGGATTACCCGCTTTTATCTGGCAAAAATGTTGGAGAAAAAGACTGGTATCATTATCAACATGTGCTCAATTGCCAGTTTCCTAGCAGGCGGTGGTGGTGCAGCCTATACGACCAGTAAGCATGCCCTAGCAGGTTTTACCAAGCAGCTGGCGCTCGATTATGCAGACAAGGGCATTCAGATCTTTGGCTTAGCGCCAGGCGCTGTTAAAACAGCCATGACAGCTAGTGACTTTGAAGAGGGCGGTCTAGCAGATTGGGTCGTAGCGGAAACGCCAATCAAGCGCTGGCTAGAGCCTGAAGAAATCGCAGATGTGACCCTCTTTTTAGCAAGCGGAAGAGCAAGTGCCATGCAGGGAGAAATCCTTAAAATTGACGGCGGTTGGAGTTTGAAATAAATCAACTGAGGAAAAACAAATGACAAAAGTGACAAGGTGGCGTTTTGGGCTACGGCAAACCAGTGCGATTCTATGGGCAATCGATGAGCCAAAAGCAGTCGTTCAAATCGTGCACGGCATGATTGAGCATATTGAGCGATACGATGCCTTTGCCCGTTTTCTCAATCAAGCGGGTTATGCAGTGGTCGGTCACGACCATGTGGGGCATGGGAAAACGGCTCGTAAGCAAGAAGACTACGGTGTCTTTCCAGATGACTGGCATACCTTGATTGAGGATGTGAGGAACCTGCAAGATGAGATAAAGACGTACTATTTAGATGTGCCTCTGATTATCATGGGACATTCCATGGGATCATACATTACGCGCCTGTATCTGGCGGAGTATGGTAAAGGGGTCACTGCCGGCATTCTCATGGGAACAGGTCAAGAGCCCCTTGTGAAAACGAGAGCAGGAATCGCTCTAGTCACTATCTTAACAGCTATTCATGGACCTCTTTATCGTAGTAGTCTGGTTGAAGCAATGAGTACAGGCAGTTTTAACAAGCAGTTTGCACCAACGAAGACCAGTGCAGACTGGCTGACACGCGATGAAGAAGAGGTCGAAAAATACTTGATCAATCCGTATCACCAATTCAGACCGACACTCAGTATGTACAAGGCTTTGTTTACCTTTGCCAACTATGCTGCGCAGACGACTTGGATAAATAGGATTCCAAAGGAGTTGCCGCTGCTTGTGATTTCAGGAGAGGCAGATCCTGTGGGCGCGTGTGGTAAAGGGGTCAAGCGTTTCTATGACCAGCTCCTCAAGGCAGGTGTTTCTCAGGTCAGCTTGACCTTGTACCCAGAAGCCCGTCATGAAATTCTCAATGAATGGAACAAGGAAGAAGTCATGCAAGACATTGTCAGCTGGCTAGACGGAGTGGTAGAGATATGAAAGAACACGCAGTAGAACCAATTGCTGCCTTTCAATCTTGGAAGAAAAATATGGTTCGCTATGGACTAGTGTCAGGGTTGGGGAGATTGTTTTCGGATGATAGCAAACGGAGTTTTCTCTATGACTTGGGAAATTTCCTCTTTCTAGCAGGCAGCAGTAATAAAACTCTTTGGACAACTTATCGAGATACGTATGGGTTGAAGCATAAGATTATCATTTCTGAGGAAGCAGATTGGCAGGAGATGTTCCAACAAGAAACCAGCTTGAAGTGTTTTAATCGCTATGCTTTTCAGGCTCAAGCGGATGTTGATGTCGAGCACCTAGCTCAGCTTATACAAGCTCTTTCTCAACAGGCAGAGATACAGGCGATTGATTCAGAGATGTTTCAGCGTTTACAAGATGAGGCTTGGTCTGAGGACTTAAAAGGCGCTTGGCAGACCTTTTCAGATTTTCAAGCTGCAGGTGGGTATGGATTCGTGGTTATATGTCAGGAACGTGTCTGTGCAGGGATTTCTACTGGCTTGGTCTATCAGGGAGCGATTGAAATTGAGATTGCAACAGCTCCTAGTCATCGACGGCAAGGATTTGCCCGTAGTTTAGCGGCGCAGATGATGTTGGAATCGTGTCGGAGAGGGGTATTGCCCTTGTGGGATGCGCATAATGAAGCCTCGAAAAATTTAGCCGAACAACTTGGGTATCGCTTGATGACTGCCTACCCAGCTTATGAAGAAAAGTAGGGAGAAACTATGACGGCAGAAGAAATATGGGCGGCTTACCGCCTTGTCAATCCTCAGATTGGAGAGGAGATAGATGCTTGGCAATTTGGTGTTGAGCCAGACTTGCTCGCAGACTTGGTCTTGAGCGGGGAAAAGACAGCAACAGCATCAGCCTATGAATTATACGAGATAGAAAAGGAACCTCTTCCTCAAGTTGGGGAGTTTGATGTGATTTTAAACAGTCGGAATGAGGCGATTTGTGTGATTGAAACGACCAAGGTGGAACTTTGTCCATTCAATCAAGTGTCAGCAGAACACGCCTTTAAAGAAGGAGAGGGCGATAAATCCCTTGCCTACTGGCGCAAGGTGCATGAAGAAATATTCACCGAATGGTTACTGGAAGCAGGGTTAGAGTTTTCACCAAAGAGTTTGGTTGTGTTGGAAGAGTTTAAAGTCGTTTATCCTCTATAGTTGCTCAATGAGATCCTTTTCTGTATCAGAAAGGGATTTTTTAGGGGTCTGAAGAGCGTAAGGACGGTCATGGCTTTATTGACACTCGAAAATATGCTATAATAGGAGCGACAATACTAGATTGGAACAAGCTATATGACAAATTATGCAATTATTTTAGCAGCAGGTAAGGGAACTCGGATGAAATCTGACCTGCCCAAGGTTTTACACAAGGTGGCAGGGATTTCCATGTTGGAACACGTTTTCCGTAGTGTTTCAGCTATTTCTCCTGAAAAAATCGTAACAGTTGTCGGTCACAAGGCGGAAATGGTCGAAGCGGTATTGGCAGAGCAGACAGAATTCGTTACCCAGGCAGAACAGCTTGGGACTGGTCATGCTGTGATGATGGCAGAACCTGTCCTTCAAGACTGTAGCGGGCAAACCCTTGTCATCGCAGGGGACACTCCCTTGATTACAGGAGAAAGCCTACGCGATTTGGTCGAGTTTCATGTCAATCATAAAAATGTGGCGACCATTTTAACTGCGGAAACCGATAATCCTTTTGGTTACGGCCGTATCGTGCGCAATCAACACGGTGAAGTGACGAAGATTATCGAAGAAAAAGACGCTTCTGATTTTGAAAAGCAAATCAAGGAAATCAATACAGGAACCTATGTCTTTGACAATGCGCGTCTCTTTGAAGCACTGAAAAATATCAATACCAACAATGCTCAAGGAGAATACTATATCACAGATGTTATTAGCATTTTCCGTGAAGCAGGTCAAAAGGTCGGCGCTTATGTGCTCCGTGATTTTGATGAGAGTTTGGGAGTGAACGATCGCGTAGCCCTTGCTAAAGCTGAAGAAGTCATGCGAGAGCGTATCAATAAGGCTCACATGGTTAATGGTGTCAGTTTTACAAACCCGGCAGCGACCTATATTGATATTGATGTAGCGATTGCGCCAGATGTGCGGATTGAGGCGAATGTGACCTTGAAAGGAAAGACCTCCATCGGGGCAGAGAGCCTCTTGACCAACGGTACGTACATTGTCGATTCAGAAATTGGTGCTGGCGTGGTCGTGACTAACTCCATGATTGAGGAATCTCGCATCGCAGAAGGTGTGACAGTTGGACCGTATGCTCATATCCGTCCAGGGTCCAGCCTTGCAAAAGATGTCCACATTGGCAATTTTGTTGAGGTAAAAGGCTCTACAATCGGTGAAAATACCAAGGCTGGTCATTTGACCTATATTGGAAATGCTGAGGTTGGACGTGATGTCAATTTTGGTGCTGGAACGATTACGGTCAACTATGACGGACAGAAAAAATACACGACCAAGATTGGCAACCATGTTTTTGTTGGTTCAAATTCGACCTTGATTGCCCCACTTGAGATTGGCGACAATGCACTGACAGCGGCTGGATCAACCGTTACCAAAAACGTGCCACAAGATGCGGTCGCCATTGGGCGTAGCCGTCAGGAAACCAAGGAAGACTACGCCAAACACTTGCCGCACTATCCAAAGAAGGACTAGGAGCTGTCATGAAATTTGAAGAAAAGACCATCAATCGGAGAGAGATTTTTAAAGGACATATCTTTGACGTTGTCGTGGACGATGTAGCGCTTCCTATGGGGGGAGAAGCCAAGCGGGAATTGATTTTCCACAAGGGAGCAGTCTGCGTATTGGCGGTCACGCCTGAGGATAAGGTAATCTTGGTCAAACAGTACCGCAAGGCGATTGAGGCGACCAGTTATGAAATCCCTGCAGGAAAGCTGGAAGTTGGAGAAAATGCGGATCCAATGGCAGCAGCCCTTCGTGAACTTGAAGAAGAAACAGGCTATACAGGTGATTTGGAACTCTTGTACGATTTTTACTCGGCGATTGGTTTTTGCAATGAGCGCTTGCGCCTCTACGTGGCAAAAAATCTAGTTAAGGTTGAAAATCCCCGTCCTATGGACGATGACGAAGTGATTGAAGTCTATCATGTGAGCCTAGATGAAGCACTTGGGTTGATTGCAAGTGGCGATATTTGTGATGCCAAGACGATTATTGCGATTCAGCAGTTACAATTGATGAGAAGGTAGGACGGACCATGAGGAAGCCCTTATTAACAGATGAATTGTTGGAAGAGCTGGAAGGAAAAAAGAGACCTTCTCGTTCGCAACGCTTCGGTTATTATGATGATGATCCTGAAGAGGAGTTTGACGATGTAGTTGAATTTGATGCAGTAGATGAGTGGGAAGACGAGTATACAGGCTATCGTGAAGGCTATACCCATCGGATTCCTGTCGATGCTTCGATTATCAAAAGTCGCCGTATTGAGACTGTTAAGCGAGAAGAATTTCGCAGCAAAATCAATAAAATCCTCTTTTGGGTAGTGCTTCTGGTCATTCTTTTCCTCATCGCCGTCTTTTTTTGGTAAGGAGTTAAAAGAGCTTAGATGAAATTTGGAATTATTGCAGCCATGCCCGAAGAATTGAAGACTTTGGTCGAACATCTTGAGCATGGGAAAGAGCAGGTTGTCCTAGGACGGACCTACTATACAGGGAGCATAGGCCAACATGAAGTGGTTCTGATCCAATCCGGTGTCGGAAAGGTCATGTCTGCCATGTCTGTTGCCCTGTTAGCTCAGCAGTTTCAGGTGGACGTGATTGTCAATACTGGGTCAGCTGGTGCTATTGCAGACGGGATTGCCATTGGTGATGTGGTCATTGCCCAACAACTTGCCTATCACGATGTGGACTTGACAGCCTTTGGCTATGAATACGGTCAGATGTCTGCTCAGCCCTTGTACTTTGAAGCAGATAAAGACTTGGTTGCGCAGATGCAGCAGATTCTTTCTCGAGAGGAGACAAGAGTACACTTAGGCTTGATTGCAACGGGGGATAGCTTCATTGCAGGTCAAGACAAGATTGCGGCGATTAAAGCGCATTTCCCTAATGTTTTAGCCGTTGAAATGGAAGGAGCAGCTATTGCCCAAGCAGCGCAGAGTGTCGGCCTGCCATTTCTTGTTATCCGTGCCATGAGTGATACCGCTCAAGGAGATGCGAATATCACCTTTGATGAATTCATCATCGAAGCAGGAAAACGCTCAGCTCAGGCCTTGATTCGATTATTGAAATAAATAAGTAGGAGCCGAGCGATTTGCTCAGGCTCTTTTAAGATTCCCTTTCGGTACTCATTATGATAGAGGTAAACAAGGCACCCTCTATCTCAAGACAGAGAGAACTGGTATTTAAGGAACATCCCAGTCTCTGGACGAAGAGAACAATTTCACCAGTAGACCATCTTTTTCCTAGTAAGCGGAGCACTGAAACAGAGCTCTTATAGTCAAAGGCAGGATGGATGGCGCGCTTGAAGCCACACCAAAAAAATGAACAAGATAAGACCCTTCAATATTTGAAGTCTTATCTTGTTCATTTTTTTATTTATTCATATCCTTTAAAATTTCAATGGTTTCAATCGTGATGTCTGTTTTTGGTTTGTCCTTTTCGCCGGTTTCAGTGGCTGCGATTTTATCGACAACATCCATACCCTCGATGACTTGCCCAAAGACGGTATAGCCACCGTCGAGGCTCGGATTTCCGCCGTTTTTATAGGCTTCTTTGATTTTAGCAGGGTACTTGCTGGAATCAAGCTGGCCAGAAGCATCTTTAGTATTTTGGTTGATGAAGAATTGGCTGCCATTGGTATTTGGTCCCGCATTTGCCATAGAAAGTGCACCGCGGATATTGTAGAGAAAGGCAGAAATTTCATTGTTAAAGCCATTTCCCTTATCAATACTCTCGTCCTTACCAGCCCAAATGGATTCACCACCTGTGCCTGTTCCTTTTGGATCACCACCTTGAATCATGAAGCCATTGATAACCCGGTGGAAGATGACGCCATTGTAGTAGCCTTCTTTTGCGTGGGTCAGGAAATTTTCGACAGCAAGAGGTGCTTGCTCTGGAAAGAGTTTCAACTTGATATCGCCTTGACTTGTCTTGATGAGGACAGCAGCTTCATTGTCTGCAATTTCAGTGGATAATTGCGGGAAGCTAGCGTCGGGATTGTTAATGGCGTAGGCCAAATCCTTGGCATACTGGCTAGATGCTGTCGTGTCTGAGCTGGATGCAGGTGTTGAAGTGTTGGTTGACGAAGCCGAAGTTGTTGTGTTATTCGCACAAGCAGTGAGCACTAGGCTAGCAGCTAGGGCAAGTAATAGTCGTTTTTTCATAGGATTCCTTTCCTGTTTATGGATTACTCCTATTGTAGCACGAATTTCTCTCTTTTTCAAAAACCGCATAATGGTATTCGTTTTAAGCAGAATTTGGTATAATAATAGATAGAATTAGGAAAGGCGGATGTAGATATGGAAATGTTTTGGTTGTTTCCTATTTGGTTTTGGATACCCTTTACGATTATTGTGGGCATTATCCTATGGCGACTGGGCAAATTACTTTTTGAAGCCCTGCGAAACAATGCTGTTCCGCAGGAATTTCGTACAGCTAAGTTGATTGGCAAGCGGACCCACATTGGTGGTGGTAACCATGCCTACACTGCCTACTACTTGGCATTTGAATTGGAGAGTGGGGAGCGCAGAGAATTTCGGGTGAGTAGCAAGGCCTATGCCTTGTCTGCTGAAGGTGATAAGGGTGAATTAGCCTTTCAAGGGACACGGTTTCTTGATTTTAAGAGGATTGGCTAGGAAATATAGTAGAAATAGACAGTAAGTGAGGAAAGATACGATATGACAGTAGAAGAGCGGGTAAGAGAACTTTACAAGGACCATGCTCGTATGCCCTATATTGCTCCAGAGCGTGATTTGGCGACATGGCTACTGGATGCGAAGCCTGTTCCCAAGCGGAATATGGAACCTTTAGCAGACGGATTATTGGCAGGGGACATCATCCTTTTGTGGCGGATTCAGTTTGATACCTTTACGACAGAATCTGTCTTCCCTAAGTATTTTGAGTATACCTATGGGATTGATGCGCCCAAACACTTGGAATATTTAGCCGAAAATGGCTATGTCCATC
This sequence comes from Streptococcus respiraculi, assembly GCF_003595525.1. Classification (NCBI taxonomy): domain Bacteria; kingdom Bacillati; phylum Bacillota; class Bacilli; order Lactobacillales; family Streptococcaceae; genus Streptococcus; species Streptococcus respiraculi. The sequence continues at coordinate 963,494 of NZ_CP022680.1, forward strand.
TGGAGTCTGCTTTTGATTCGCTAGATCATCTCAATGCGACCATGAAGAAAAACATTCTCAAACAGAAGGGCATTACAGGTCTCTCCAAAATGAAAGCGGCAGACTTGAATCTTGCTTTAGCAGAATATTTTTCAGAAGAAGAATTAGCCCAAACGTTTAGTGTGCGTGGTTATAAATTGACCGAAAAGGGTGTCGCAGCTCTTGTGGCTAATCCAGAAGTCATTGATCGTCATCCTAAGAAGAAATTTTAGTATGAAGCCTGGCCCTTAGGGGTCAGTTTTATGGTATAATAGCTACAAATAGAAGAAAAGGAGAGGAAAGAGATGCAAAAACGATTGATGCGGGATATGAAAGATGTCAAAATTGCAGGAGTCTGCTCAGGGATTGCCAAGTATTTTGGTATTGATCCAACACTGGTTCGTGTAATCTGGGGGATTTTAGCCGTTGCCTACGGCTTTGGGATTATTCCTTACTTAATTTGCTGGTGGGTGATGCCGATTGATAATGGGCAAGACGATGATCAGGAAATTATTTTTTAAGAAAGAAGTGATGTAACATTTTATGTTACAATAAGATGACAGAAAACACAGATAGATGACAAGTATTTCTGTTTGTAACAGTCAAAATACAGTTTCATGAAAAAGGCTTAAAAAGCCTTTTTTGTTTTCAAAATTGTGGTAAGATGTCTCTATCACAAAGAAAAGGAAGAAATTATGTCTTTAACATTAACGAAAAAAACACTTTTAGTTTCAACCCTAGCTCTCTCGCTTTTTACAGCGACGGCCCAAGCCGATGAATGGATGCCCATTTGGACAGCGCGTTCTGTGGAAGAAATCAAGGCTGATATGATGGCACATGACGATAAACAGACCTATGTTATCAAGTATGGGGATACGCTCAGTGCTATTGCCCAAGCTCTAAACGTTGATATGTCTGTCTTAGCACAGGTCAATCAAATCGCAAATATCAATCTTATCTTCCCAGATACGACCTTAACAGTGACGACTAATTCTCAAGAAGAAGTCACTTCAATTGAAATTCAAGCTCCTCAAAGCGAAGAAACAGAGGAGACAGCCTCAGCAACTGTAGATTTAGATAAGCAGCAAGTAGTTGTTGACGATCAAGTGATTCCAATTGAAGATGATACAGCGCAAACAGAGGCACCTTCAACAGGTGCTACACCATCAGATTCAGGAGATACAAATCCAGCATCAGCTGATCAACCAGCAGCTGAACCAGCACCAGTTGCAGAAGCACCAAGTACGGAAACACCCCAGGCAGTCGCTCCAACGCCAGCTGCTCCAGCAAACAATGCGTCAGACTTTGCAAGCATTGCTGCTGCCAATCCTGCCAATGCAGGGCTTCAACCGCAGACGGCAGCCTTTAAAGAAGAAGTGGCAAGTATCTATGGCATTACCTCCTTTAGTCTCTACCGTCCAGGAGACAGCGGAGACCACGGTAAGGGGCTCGCAGTTGACTTTATGGTAGGAAACAATGCAGGTTTGGGTGATCAGGTAGCAAACTATGCTATTCAGCAAATGGGAAATAAAAATATTTCGTACATTATTTGGAAGCAACGTTTTTATGCACCGTATCCAAACATCTATGGACCAGCCAATACTTGGAACCTCATGCCAGACCGAGGCAGCATCACAGAAAACCACTATGACCATGTTCACGTATCGATGAATCCTTAACGGTATAACAACCCCAATGAGCCTTGCTTGTTGGGGTATTCTTGTGATTTGTAGAACACTAGACCTACTCGTAAAGTATGGTATAATAGAAGCATGGCAAAACAAAAAACGACAAAAAAGGGGCGTGCAACTAGACGTCCGACAAAGGCTGAATTGGCCCAACAAGAAAAAATAAAATCCCTCTTATTCCGCTTTTTGGTGGTTGTTTTTCTCCTTTTTGCAGCAAGCAAGTTAGGAGTATTTGGGGTGACTGCCTATAATCTCTTCCGTCTATTGGTCGGAAGTGCGGCTTATGTGTTCATTGGAGCTCTGCTCATTTATACAATATTTTCGAAAATAATAAGGCAACGTGAAGGGATGATTTCTGGATTCTGGCTTGTGTTTGCGGGAATTTTGCTGGAATATCAAGCCTATTTTGGTTTGAGCTACAAGGGAAAAGACTTGCTCAACCACACCTTCAAACTAGCCTTATCTGACCTTTCAGCCTTTCGGGTGAAAGAATTTTTGGGCGGCGGTCTTATTGGTGGTGGTCTCTACCTACCTGTTTCTTTTTTATTTGCAGCAATTGGTACCTTCTTTATCGGGGTCCTACTCATTCTCTTTGGGCTATTTTTCATGAGTCCTTGGTCTGTCTATGATGTCGCAGACGGGCTTGCTCTTCTACGCGAAAAATCTCAAGAGCGCGCAGCCATTCGTACAGAAAAACGGGCGGAAAAAGCAGCAGAAAAAGAAAGACTCAAGGCCGAGGAAGAAGCAAGACGCTTGGAAGAAGCTACTCAAGAACTTGAAGACGAGCAAGAAGAAGCAATAGCTCTTTCTCAAGTAGAGTATCCGATGGTTGATTTGGAAACGGGAGAAATACTGGACGAGGAAGAGCGTGAAATCCCAATTCTAACAGAAGAGCGTGAACCTTTCTTTGAGGAAGAAGAGTTTCCTGTATTACTGGCTGAAGATGAGGTAGAAGAGCAGGAAGTAGCAGATGATGTGACAGAGGACATCGCCCTTGACTTTAAACCTAAAGCCAAGCTGGCCTATAAGCTACCATCGATTGATCTCTTTGCTCCAATCAAGGTCAAAAGTCAGGCAAATGAGAAGAAAATTGTCCGTCAAAATATCAAGGTCTTGGAAGATACCTTTGCTAGCTTTGGCATTAAGGTGGTGGTTGAGCGGGCTGAAATTGGACCGTCTGTGACCAAGTATGAGGTCAAGCCAGCAGTTGGTGTGCGGGTCAATCGGATTTCCAATCTAGCAGATGACTTGGCCCTTGCCCTTGCAGCCAAAGATGTCCGAATTGAAGCGCCGATTCCAGGAAAATCCTTGGTCGGTATTGAAGTTCCCAATTCGGAAGTAGCCATGGTGCCGTTTAGAGAATTATGGGAACAGGCTAAGACATCGCCAACCAAGCTTCTAGATATTCCTCTTGGTAAGGCAGTGAATGGTTCTGTACGCTCCTTTGACCTAGCCCGTATGCCCCATTTATTGGTAGCAGGCTCAACTGGTTCAGGGAAGTCTGTTGCAGTGAATGGTATCATTGCCTCTATTTTGATGAAGGCTGGGCCAGACCAAGTTAAATTTATGATGATCGACCCTAAAATGGTCGAATTGTCTGTCTATAATGACATTCCGCACCTTCTGATTCCCGTTGTGACCAATCCTCGTAAAGCTGCGCGAGCTCTGCAAAAAGTTGTGGATGAAATGGAAAAACGCTACGAGCTCTTTAGTCATGTGGGGGTGCGTAACCTGGAAGGTTACAATACCAAGGTGGCAGATTTTAACCGTAGTTCAGAAGAAAAACAGATTCCACTGCCCCTCATTGTGGTGATTGTCGATGAGTTGGCGGACCTGATGATGGTAGCCAGTAAGGAAGTGGAAGATGCCATTATTCGCTTGGGACAAAAGGCACGGGCAGCGGGTATTCACATGATTCTTGCGACCCAACGTCCGTCTGTTGATGTTATTTCTGGTTTGATTAAGGCCAACGTGCCGTCTCGGATTGCTTTTGCGGTTTCAAGCGGAACAGATAGTCGAACGATTTTAGATGAAAATGGTGCTGAAAAACTATTGGGACGTGGAGACATGCTCTTTAAACCGATTGATGAAAATCACCCGGTCCGTCTGCAAGGTTCCTTTATCTCTGATGATGATGTTGAAGCAATTGTCAGCTTTATTAAGAATCAAGCCGAGGCAGAATATGATGAATCCTTTGATCCTGGCGAAGTAACAGAGGGCGACGTTGAAAGTGGAGCAGGCGATAGCGGTGGAGATCCGCTCTTTGAGCAAGCCAGATCCCTTGTCGTTGAAACGCAAAAAGCCAGCGCATCGATGATTCAGCGCCGTTTATCTGTTGGTTTTAACCGAGCAACTCGTTTAATGGAAGAATTGGAAGCAGCAGGTGTCATTGGTCCTGCTGAAGGGACAAAACCAAGAAAGGTATTGGAAAGTCAATGATGAAGTTGGATACCGTACATCACATTGCTATTATTGGCAGTGATTATCAGAAAACCAAGGAATTTTATATCGACAAACTCGGATTTGAGCAGTTGGATGAGCATGTTCGTCCAGAAAAGCGGGATATCCTCTTTAACGTCCGCAAAGGAAATCTGGTTCTGGAAATTTTTATCAAGCCAGATGCGCCCCGAAGACCTGCCATGCCGCAACCAGAACATACAGGCTTACGCCACCTCGCCTTCAAAGTCGCAGACGTAGAAAGCTGTTTAAAAGAATTTGACCTACTAAACATCCCCCACGAACCCTTGCGCTATGACGACTATGGCGGACGCAAAATGGCCTTCTTCTTTGATCCTGACGGACTACCATTGGAAATACATGAATGAAAAAACAGCCCAGTAGGCTGTTTCAGAACGTAGACAAACCCTATTAGAGATAGAAAAAAATTTTATCTTTGGGGTTGATTACCATATAACAGAAACTCTTAGAAATGCTGATATTGAACGACTCCCTGTCAAGTAGACAGTCAAATAATGAAAGATACTAAGCAACCTGATTCCTGAATTCCAAAGGAGTCAGGTTGTTTAGTTTCGCTTGATAGCATTGTGTATTGTAAAACTGGATTGTTTGATTATCGACCTGATATTGTTTACTAAGTTGGGTAAGCGACTGTTCTTGGTTAAGTAATAAGCAAACAATTTCTAACTTTTCTTCTACTGATTTTGGACTTCTTTTGGACATAGGAAAACTCCCCTTATAGTGTCTAGTGAATGTTGGTTTTTTCACTGTCTACTATATGGGGAGTATATCATATAGCGGTATTTCTAAGAGTTTTTTTATTTCTCAAGTAAAAGAAAAAAGATTGAAGAAAACGTTTTTTTGAGATACTTTTCTTAGGTGGTGTGGACGGTAGCGACTTCTTGCGGAGTAAAATAATCCAGTGGATTATTTTAGCCCGAGCCCAGAAACAAAAGAGCGAGGATAATCCAGTGGATTATTTTAGCCCGAGCCCAGAAACAAAAGAGCGAGGATAATCTAGTGGATTATTTTAGCCCAAGCCTAGAAACAAAAGAGCGAGGATAATCGATTTAAACAAAATCACGATTGAGTCCCACTCCCTACTTTTACCACAGCGAAAGTAGCTGATGAGGCTCGCTCCGCTCGCGAAAATCAACTATTCAGAACGTTCTTAGAGTCTGCTTAACTCTTTATCGTGAAAATGGCAATAACAAGAGCCAGATACATGAAGAAGGTCAGAATAAAGCCTGCCCGCCAAAAAAATTTGAAAAAGCGGTGATACGAAAAGTTACGTTTTTTCATCAAAAAATAACAGACAATTGCCAGAGAAAGCAAGGACAAGGCGAGAATCAGATGTGGCAATAGACTGTGATAATAAGCTTTGTCTGAAATGAGGTAAAATTCAAAAGCAAGGATAGGGAAGGCGATGTCGGCAAAATTCCACCCTTTTTTTTGTAAACGAAATAGTTTCACAACCGTAATCGAAACAACCAAGGAAAGAACAAGAAGTAGAACTGATGCAAATTTCAAAAATATCATAGCTTTATTCTATAAAAAAAGTGAGAAAAAGTAAACATAAAGCTTGATTTTTTATTAAAATACTGTATAATGAGAAGGTATGTGAAAATCACATATTTGTGGGAGGTAAAAATCTCTAATTACCGTAAAAACCACAATAGGAGGATTTAAAGATGGCTAAAAAAGTCGAAAAACTTGTAAAACTTCAAATTCCTGCAGGTAAAGCTACTCCAGCTCCACCAGTCGGACCAGCACTTGGTCAAGCAGGGATCAATATCATGGGATTCACTAAGGAATTTAACGCTCGTACAGCTGACCAAGCTGGTATGATTATCCCAGTTGTAATCTCAGTATACGAAGATAAATCATTTGATTTCATCTGTAAAACACCACCAGCTGCTGTTCTTTTGAAAAAAGCTGCAGGTGTTGAAAAAGGTTCAGGCACACCAAACAAAACAAAAGTTGCAACAGTTACTCGTGCGCAAGTACAAGAAATTGCTGAAACTAAAATGCCAGATTTGAACGCTGCAAACCTTGAGTCTGCAATGCGTATGATCGAAGGTACTGCTCGTTCTATGGGATTCACTGTTGTTGACTAATCAATAACGACCCACAACCCGCAAGACTTCATCATTTCAGATGAGTGACGTGGGAGATGAAAATCGATATGACCACATTACAAGGAGAATAAAAAATGGCTAAAAAAAGCAAACAAATGCGTGCTGCACTTGAAAAAATCGACAGCACAAAAGCTTACAGCGTAGAAGAAGCTGTGGCTCTTGCACAAGAAACTAACTTTGCAAAATTCGATGCAACTGTAGAAGTTGCTTACAACTTGAACATTGACGTTCGTAAAGCAGATCAACAAATCCGTGGTGCAATGGTATTGCCAAACGGAACTGGTAAAACTTCACGCGTATTGGTGTTTGCACGTGGTGCAAAAGCTGAAGAAGCAAAAGCTGCTGGTGCAGACTTCGTTGGTGAAGATGACCTTGTTGCAAAAATCAACGGTGGTTGGTTAGATTTCGATGTTGTAATTGCAACACCTGATATGATGGCACTTGTTGGACGTCTTGGACGTGTCCTTGGACCACGTAACTTGATGCCAAACCCTAAAACTGGTACTGTAACAATGGATGTTGCAAAAGCAGTTGAAGAGTCTAAAGGTGGTAAAATCACTTACCGTGCTGATAAAGCAGGTATCGTACAAGCTATCATCGGTAAAGTATCATTCAACGCTGAACAATTGGTTGGAAACTTCAAAGCTTTCCACGATACAATTGTTAAAGCAAAACCAGCTACAGCAAAAGGAACATACATCACAAGCTTGACTATCACAACTACTCAAGGTGTGGGTATCAAGGTTGATCCAAATTCATTGTAATAAACAAAAAGTCTTATCGCTCGATAAGGCTTTTCTTGTATGTGAAAATCCGTGAGCAAATTTCAAATCATTGACATTTTTCCTGAAATTTTATAAGGTAAATAAGAAGAAAATGAAAGGAAGTAGGAATAATGACAGATTATGTAAAACCTCCAGTATGGTCTTGGGAAGATGAAAATGATAGCCGCAGTGGCAACCGTCCGACAGCTGGCAGCCGTTTTGAGCAGACTTTGCCGCGAGGAGAACATCCTTTACAAGTTTATTCGCTCGGTACCCCTAATGGAATCAAGGTAGCGATTATGCTAGAAGAGTTGAGAGAAGCGGGTGTGGCAGAAGCAGGCTACGACCTCTTTCTTATCAATATTGGCCAAGGTGATCAATTTGGGTCAGACTTTGTGTCTATCAATCCAAACTCCAAAATTCCTGCCTTGGTAGACCAATCTGGGAATAAAGATGTCAAGGTCTTTGAATCAGCGCATATTTTGCTCTATTTGGCTGAAAAGTATGGTAAATTCCTGCCACAAGATGCCGAGACAAAAACAGAGATGCTGAACTGGCTCTTTTGGCAAACAGGAGCTGCACCATTTGTTGGAGGTGGATTTGGGCATTTCTTCCATTATGCTCCAACTGCGCAGGAATATCCGATTAATCGCTATACAATGGAAACCAAACGCCAGTTGGATTTGCTGGATCAATTGTTGACGACACGATCTTATATCGCAGGAGAAGAGTATACCATTGCAGATATTGCCATCTGGTCTTGGTATGGGCGACTAGTAGAGGGGAGTCTCTATCCAGGTTCGGCAGTATTTTTAGATGTAGATTCCTACAAACACCTCAAAGCCTGGACTGAAAAAATTGCAACCCGACCAGCAGTACAAAGAGGGTTGGCAGTTGAATATAAGAGTATTGGGAAATAGTCGTAACCGTAGTTTTGCAAGTCCTTATTACGAATTCTTCAAAGAATAAAAAAGAAATTGGGATTTTTGATATACTCCCCTTATAGTAGACAGTGAAAAAAGCAAAAATTCACTAGACACTATGAGGGGAGTATATCCATTTTTCAGCTTTTTGTATTTCAGAAGTCAAGTTGATTGCAGAGGAGGTGATTTGGTAGGTTCTAGTTTTACAAGTTAGGCGTAAAAGGTTATAATAAGGAATTAGACAGATAGAAATAGATGAAAGAATGAATATGACGGAAACGAAAACAACTAAACAGACACAGCAGCAGGCAAGTATGGTAAAGGGACTTGCGTGGTTGACCGCCGGAAATTTTATCAGCCGTTTGCTCGGGATTGCCTACATTATTCCATGGTATATGTGGATGGGCAGCCATCGGGCAGAGGCCAATGCTCTTTTTAACATGGGCTATCAAGTGTATGGGAATTTTTTGCTCATTTCAACAATTGGACTTCCCCCTGCGGTAGCGAAGCAGATTGCCAAGTATAATGTGCAGGGGCGTCAGGATATTTCCTACTACATAGTCAGAGAGTTTTTAAAACTCATGTTGATTCTAGGTGCTATTGTTGCAGGGGTGATGTTCATTTGCTCACCAACCTTGGCGGAGCTTTCAGGAGCGAAAGAGCAGTTAACGCCAGTCATGTATAGTCTGGTTCCACCACTCTTTATTTTCCCTGCTATGAGTATTATGCGCGGTTTTTTCCAAGGGCATCAAGATATGAAGCCCTATGCCATTAGCCAAATTGTTGAGCAGATTGTCCGTGTGATTTGGATTCTAGGAACGACCTTTTATATCATGAATTTAGGGTCAGGTGATTACCTTTCGGCAGTGATTCAGTCGACCTTCGCTGCTTTTATTGGAATGATTGCAAGTGCTGGGGTATTGATTTACACGCTTTATAAAGAAGGTTTTATTGAAAAAATCATGAAGGCCAAGCCTGCAGGCGATACAATTCATTTAAAAACGCTGATTCTAGAGACAATGAAAGAAGCGATTCCTCTCATTATTTTAGGTTGTGCCATTCAGATTTTCCAGATGGTGGACCAGCTGACCTTTGTCAATACCCTTCTTCAGATTACCGATTACACAAGAGAAGAATTGTTGGTGTTTTCAGCCTATATGACCTCTAATCCAAGTAAGATTACTATGTTGATTATTGGGATTTCTGTCTCAATTGCTGCTGTGGCGATTCCGATGGTGACAGAGCGTTTTGTACAAAAGGATATGAAAGGGACTGCGGATTTGATTGTCGACAATATCCAGCTCTTTTTCCTCTTGATTATTCCAGCGATCGTAGGAGCAGTGGTTATCGCACGACCGCTCTATAGTGTCTTTTATGGTCCTGCCAAAGATCAAGCGATTTATCTCTTTATCATCAATCTTCTTTTAATTTTCATTCAAGGCTTGTATTCATTGGTGGGAGTACTGATTCAGGCAATTTTCCAGAACCGGAAAGCGATTTGGTATTTCTTCATCGGTTTAGGGGTAAAACTGGTTCTTCAATTCCCAGCCCTATATGTATTCCAAGTTTACGGTCCTCTAGTGTCGACTGCGGTTGGCTTGACCGTTTCGGTGGTTTTATTTGACCGTCGAATCAATCAAGTCCTTCCAATTTCGCAAAGGCGCTTATGGAAAGATATTCGCAAGGTTCTGGTGATTTCCCTTATTATGGGAATAGGCGTTTGGCTGGTGGAAACAGGTCTTAGCTTGGTTATGCCTGCAACAGGTTATGTCTCCAGTGCGATTCACGTAGGGATTTCAGGACTTGTTGGTGTTCTGATTTTTGGAAGTTTGACCTTGAAGACCCGTCAATTGGATAAATTGATTGGCAGTCGAGCAGTTCTCTTACGTAAAAAATTACATATTTCGTAGAAGAGTCTCCTTCTGGAGATTTTTCTTTTTTATCTGCCCATCAGACTATATAAAATAAAAATTTTATGATAAAATGGTAAAGATAGAATAGAGGAGTAAGACGATGAAACCAAAATATGAACGTATTCTTATAAAGTTATCTGGAGAAGCTTTGGCTGGTGAACGTGGTGTGGGGATTGATATTCCTACGGTTCAAAAAATGGCGCAAGAAATTCAGGAAGTAGCGGCTTCAGGTGTTCAGATTGCTTTGGTAATCGGTGGTGGAAATCTTTGGCGTGGAGAGCCAGCAGCAGCAGCAGGTATGGACCGCGTTCAGGCTGACTATACAGGAATGCTTGGTACGGTGATGAACGCCCTGGTCATGGCAGATGCTCTTCAACAGTTCGGTGTGGATACACGTGTGCAGACAGCGATTGCCATGCAATCAGTCGCAGAGCCCTATATCCGTGGACGCGCCTTGCGCCATTTGGAAAAAGGAAGAATTGTGATTTTCGGTGCAGGAATTGGGTCTCCTTACTTTTCAACAGATACGACCGCAGCCCTTCGTGCCGCTGAGATTGAGGCAGATGCAATTTTAATGGCTAAAAATGGTGTGGATGGTGTCTATAATGCAGATCCGAAGAAAGATGCGAATGCGGTGAAATTCAATGAGTTGACCCACCGTGAGGTCATCAGCCGTGGCTTGAAAATCATGGATGCGACTGCTTCTACCTTGTCAATGGACAACGATATTGACCTTGTTGTCTTTAACATGAACGAGCCTGGTAATATCAAACGTGTTGTATTTGGAGAGCAAATCGGAACAACGGTTTCAAATAACAAAGAAGTAAAATAAAGGAGATTTTATGACAAAGGAAATTATTTCAAAAGCGCAAGAGCGCATGGCCCAGTCACATCAAAGTTTGGCACGTGAATTTAGCCACATTCGCGCAGGACGCGCAAATGCAAGCCTATTAGACCGCATCTCAGTTGAGTACTACGGAGCAGATACTCCGCTCAACCAATTGGCAGGGATTACTGTTCCAGAAGCACGTGTCTTGTTGATTACCCCATTTGACAAGTCTATCTTAAAAGATATTGAACGTGCCTTGAATGCTTCTGATCTTGGTCTGACCCCACAATCTGACGGTACAGTCATTCGCTTGGTCATTCCAGCTTTGACCGAAGAAACTCGTAAAAACTTGGCCAAAGATGTGAAAAAGGTCGGAGAAAATTCTAAGGTAGCCATCCGTAATATCCGCCGCGATGCTATGGACGAAGCGAAGAAAGCTGAAAAAGCTAAAGAAATTACCGAAGATGATTTGAAATCACTTGAGAAAGAGATTCAAAAAGTCACAGATGATGCCATTAAGAAAATCGACCAAATGACGGCTGAGAAAGAAAAAGAACTCTTAGAGGTATAAAAACTGTATTCACAGCTCGGCAACTCTATTCAAGACTTATTTTACGCTACTCATTATTGCCTTTTTTTGAAATACAGTCAATACTCCTTCAAAAAAGCGCTTTGATTGTCGTAAAATGAGATCCCGATTAGAATGAATTCGCTTATGAATACAGCTTCTAAGAAAAATCTATGGGCGGGGAGAAATCCCTTGGCCCTTTTGGCGTTATAGGGTCATTGATGAAATAGCTGGCGAAATGAGTTGCAAGGTAAACTCCAAAGCTCATCTTGTTTGTGGTATCTGCCAGTAAAAATAGAAAGAACGATATGAATCAATTATTAGCAACCTTTATCACGGGTCTCGTGACCGACGAGAATAAGGAATTTTACTTTGTCCAAAAGGAGGGCTTGACCTTTGCCCTTGCAAAAGAAGAGGGAGAGCATGCGCTGGGTGAATCGGTGAAAGGCTTTGCTTATACGGATATGAAGCAGAAACTCCGTGTGACGACCAAAGAAGTAGCAGCCACCCGCACGAGCTTTGGCTGGGGAGAGGTGACAGAAGTGCGCCGAGACCTCGGTGTCTTTGTCGATACGGGCTTGCCTGACAAGCAGGTGGTCGTATCCCTTGATGTCTTACCTGACTTGAAAGAATTGTGGCCGAAAAAAGGCGATAAGCTCTATGTCCGTTACGATGTGGATAAAAAAGACCGCATCTGGGCTCTACCTGCTTTTCAAGAGGATTTTCAGCGTTTGGCGGGACCTGCCTATGACAATATGCAAAATCAAAATTTGCGGGCCATTGTCTATCGCTTGAAATTGAGTGGGACCTTTGTGTATCTACCAGATAATCATATGCTGGGCTTTATTCACCCAAGCGAGCGTTTTGCAGAGCCACGTTTAGGTGAAGAATTGCAGGTGCGGGTCATTGGCTACCGTCAGGTGGACCGAACCTTGAACTTATCTGTCAAACCGCGTTCTTTTGAGATGTTAGAAAATGATGCGCAGATGGTCTTGACCTATCTGGAGAGTAACGGTGGCTTTATGACTTTAAATGATAAGTCATCTCCAGATGAGATTAAGGCAACTTTTGGTATTTCAAAAGGACAGTTTAAGAAAGCCCTAGGTGGCTTGATGAAGGCTGGAAAGATTAAGCAGGATTCATTTGGAACAGAATTAGTCTAAGAAACCTCTATTCACAGCTCAGCAACTCTATTTAGGGCTTAGAACCTGTATTCATAGCTCAGCAACTTTATTCAGGGCTTATTTTACGCTACTCATCGTTGCTTTTTTTCGAAATACAGTCAGTATTCCTTCAAAAAAAGCGCCTTGATTATCGTAAAATAAGCTCCCGATTAGAATGACTTCGCTTATGAATATAGATTCTTATTTTACGCTACTCATCGTTGCTTTTTTCGAAATACAGTCAGTATTCCTTCAAAAGAGTGTCTTGATTATCGTAAAATAAGCTCCTGATTAGAATGACTTCGCTTATGAATACAGGTTTAAGTGTAACCTTTTCCATTTGGTATTCGTTATATCAGTACCTAGATGAAAAACAATAAGAGTAAGAATAGAATAAGAGTAGGAGATTAAGAGTGAAGAAACTTGTAGCGTGGTGTATGGTGCTTGTCTTATCCATTATTTCAGTGCCGGTCTGGGCAGATGAATTGATGGATATTACGCGAGCGGCTGGGTATGATGTCAAAGAAATCAACCGTCCTAAGTCGTCAATCATTATTGATGGAAATACGGGTGATGTTGTTTGGCAAGATAATCCTGATGAGGTGCGTGATCCAGCTAGTATGAGTAAGGTTATGACCCTGTATCTGGTCTATGAGGCCATGAGTCAAGGGAAATTTAACGAAGATACGGTTATTACAGCGACAGCAAATGACCAAGCAATTGCAGGAATCTATGAAATCTCCAATAACAAGATTGTGGCAGGTGTGGACTATACTGTTGGTGAATTGATTACCATGACCGCGGTTCCGTCTTCCAATGCGACCACAGTGATGTTGGCCAATTATGTTTCAAATAATGATCCAGATGCCTTTTTGGATATGATGAATGCTAAGTCACAGGAGTTGGGGATGACCAACACCTATTGGTCAAATGCTAGTGGAGCATCTGCAGCTTCCTTTAAAGGTTACTACAATCCAACCCGCTACGATCATAATGCAGCCAATCAGACAACAGCAAGGGATTTATCTATTCTTGTCTATCATTTTCTGAAAAATTATCCGGCAATTTTGGAGCATACCAAGCATCCTGTGGTGACGGTGAAGGCTGGGACGCCTTATGAAGAAACCTTTGAAACCTACAATTATTCACTGCCTGGTGCGAAATACGGGATTAAAGGTGTGGATGGTTTGAAGACGGGTTCTAGTCCGCTTGCTGCTTTTAACTATATTGCAACCATTAAACGAGGGGAGCAGCGTCTCATCAGTCTGATTATGGGAGTTGGTGACTGGTCTGATCAAGATGGGGAATACTATCGCCATCCATTTGGTAATGCCTTGATTGAAAAAGCCTATGCTGATTATGATTACAAAAAAGTATTGAGCGCAGGTAAGCAGACCATCAATGGTCAAACCTACCATCTACCGTCAGATTTTTATGCGACGGTGCGCCGTGGAGAAGAGCCAACCTACACAGTTGAAAATAATCAACTACGGGTCAACAATGGACTAGAGTCTGTTAGTCCATTGATTTCAGATAGCATGGCAGTTGAACAGGCAGAAGCAGGGACAGGTTTAACAGCTACAAGTAGTACTGATGCTGGCTTAAATAAGTTGAACTCGATTGATTGGAAGGGATTGGTAGGTACTTACTGGTATGTTGTGGTCATTCCTTTGGTGCTGATTGGCTTGGCTTTACCACTGATATTGGCGAAACGTAAGAGTAAGAAACGCCGTGAGCAGGTAGCAGAAGTCCGGTCACGCCGTCAGCGTAGAAGATAGGTAGATTTGCAGTGAGAAAAAGTTTTTACAGCTGGCTGATGGCCCAGCGCAATCCCAAAAGTCATGAACCGGTTGCTGTTTTGGCTGATTTGGCCTTTGAAGAATCAGATTTTCCCAAGCAGTCCGATGAGTTTGATGAAGTGAGTCGTTTTTTAGAAGAACGAGCAAGTTTCAGCTTTTCAATGGCAGAATTTGATCGCATTTGGGAAGAGTATCTAGCACACTGATAGAAAATAGTTGCAATCTATTCCACTATCGTTTAGAATTATGAAAAAATGTCCTCTGGGCATTTTTTTGATATAATAGAAAAAAGACCGATAAAGGAGCAAGCTATTGCAAGAACATTCAATTGATATTCACCTTTCCCACCCAGATGATATGCTGAGCTTATTTGGGTCAAATGAGCGTCATCTGCGCCTGATGGAGCAGGAATTGGACGTGGTTATTCATGCCAGAACAGAAGTGGTGCAGGTGATTGGGGAATCAGGAGCTGTTGAGTTGGCACGCCTCGTCATCCAATCCTTACTCATCTTAATCAACCGTGGTTTAACCATCCAGTTACCCGATGTGGTGACGGCTATTTCTATGGCGAAAAATGATGAAATCGAGAAATTTGTTGCCCTCTATGAAGAAGAAATTATCAAGGATCATTATGGCAAACCGATTCGTGTTAAGACCTTGGGGCAAAAGCTCTATGTGGATAGTATCAAGAATCATGATATTGTCTTTGGAATCGGACCTGCAGGGACTGGGAAGACCTTTCTTGCAGTGACACTTGCAGTAACTGCTCTTAAGCGTGGACAAGTCAAGCGTATTATCTTGACCCGTCCTGCTGTGGAAGCAGGTGAAAGCCTAGGATTTTTACCAGGTGACTTGAAAGAAAAGGTCGATCCCTATCTTCGTCCTGTTTATGATGCCCTCTACCAGATTTTAGGGAAGGATCAGACGACGCGTCTCATGGAGCGTGAGATTATCGAGATTGCCCCCTTAGCCTATATGCGTGGTCGGACCTTGGAAGATGCCTTTGTTATTCTGGATGAGGCGCAAAATACGACGATTATGCAGATGAAGATGTTTCTGACCCGCCTTGGTTTTCACTCCAAGATGATTGTTAATGGCGATAGTAGCCAGATTGACCTGCCGCGTAATGTCAAGTCTGGTTTGATTGATGCGACGGAAAAATTGAAAAGAATCCCGCAGATTGACTTCGTGCATTTTTCTGCTAAGGACGTTGTCCGCCACCCTGTTGTCGCTGAGATTATCAGGGCTTATGAGCCGGAAGAAGAAAAATGAGTAAGTTATCTGTCTCTGTATAGAAAAGAGATGTTGTATGGAAAATATCTACGTGTTATTAGCTAAAAATCTGGTCCTTGAAACAGAGCGCCTTTTCCTGCGTCCTGTGACCTTGGACGATGCGAAGGCTATATATGCCTATGCCTCAGATGAGGAGACAACGCGCTATGTATTTCCACAAAATCATAGCTTAGAGGAGACAAAGGCTAATATCGCTGGTATCTATCTAGCAACCCCTCTGGGTCGCTGGGGAATTGTGCTCAAGGAAACTGGTTCCTTTATCGGTAGTATTGATATGCATAAGCTAGATACGACCATGCGAAAAAGTGCTTTAGGTTATTGTTTACATAAGGATTATTGGAACAACGGCTATATGACTGAAGCAGTGAAAGCCGTTATTCAGTTAGCTTTTGAGACCTTAGAGATGAATAAATTAGTTGCTGTTCATGACAAAGAAAATCCAGCTTCAGGAAAGGTCATGGCGAAATCAGGTATGCAATTTTCTCATGAAGAACCTTATGCCTGTATGGATGGCGAACGTGTGGTGACTAGGATTCATTACCATGTGACCAAAGAGATGTATAGAGACTAACAAAGGCTGAACTAGCGTTCGGCTTTTTTTGTTGTGGCGCCTTAATACTCTTTTGAAAATCAAGCTCCTACTTCCTTGTGTAGTTTGATTTAGTATAAGCCTTCCTGCGTTAGAAACAAGACGAATAAACCACCCTATGAGAGTGGTTTATCTTGACATGTTTTTCAATTGTGATGTGGAATTTGATAAGGTACATCCACACATATGAAAATCAAATTGAGTGTGAATAAGTCCTATACCAATTCATCAATGCTTGTGTAGTCTTGGTTTAGACCTGCAGCGACAGCTAGATTAGTGAGTTGTCCTTGGTGAGTGGTCACTCCTTGTCGGAGTCCTGCATCTTCTAAAATGGCTTCTCTGAAGCCCTTGTTTGCCAGTTTGATAATATATGGCAGAGTTACATTGGTCAGTGCAATGGTAGAAGTGCGGGCAACAGCTCCAGGGATATTGGCAACGGCATAGTGGAGTACACCGTGTTTTTCATAGACAGGTTCATCGTGGGTTGTTACGCAATCTGCTGTTTCGACAACTCCACCCTGATCGACTGCTACATCCACAATAACAGAACCTGGACGCATCTGTTTGACCATGTGTTCAGTGACTAATTTTGGTGCTTTTGCTCCGGGAAGCAGTACCGCTCCAATCACGACATCTGCATCTTTAACGCTCGCTTCAATATTAAATGGGTTAGACATAAGGGTTTGAATTTGATTGCCAAAGACGTCCTCTAAGACAGAGAGGCGCTTGGCACTGATATCTAAAATAGTCACCTGAGCTCCAAGACCTAGGGCAATACGTGCTGCGTGTGTGCCGACCACACCTCCACCGATAATGGTAACTTTGCCTTTTGGAACACCAGGGACACCACCTAAAAGCACGCCAGAGCCACCTTCTTGTTTGGTAAGGAAGTGGGCGCCGATTTGGACGGCCATCCGACCGGCCACCTCACTCATGGGGGTCAGAAGTGGTAGTTGACCATTGTCCGTTACGGTTTCATAAGCGATTCCTGTTGTTTTGTTTTTAAGCATAGCATCTGCCAATTCAGGTGCGGCAGCCATGTGAAGATAGGTGAAAAGAACAAGGTCTTCGCGGAGAAAGCCATATTCTTCAGCCAGAGGCTCCTTGACTTTCACGACCAATTCGCTCGCCCAAACCTCAGCAGCTGTCGCAAGAATTGTCGCACCTTGCGCTTCGTAATCTGTATCTGCAAAGCCAGACCCCAGCCCAGCGCCTGTTTCAATCATAACTTTGTGGCCTTGCGCCACCAAACTTTGCACACCAGCGGGTGTCAGCGCCACACGATTTTCATTATTTTTAATTTCTTTTGGAATACCAATTAGCATAGGCAACCTCCTTTTTTCTATGTCCTTAGTGTATATGAAAACGCTTATAAAATCAAGTGAAACTTGGCGATGTCAGATGCTTCAAGGAATGATGGGGGAGTGGGACAAACAATAATCAGTTAGAGCTGAATTAGCTTCCTTTTCCTCGAAATAATAAATATTTTGCAAAAAATACTCATTGTAAAAAGTAATTGCGAATAAATAGAAAGATAGGATATGGATTCCTAAAGTGATGATTTGACTTGTCATCGCTTGTTTAAATATGTAAATCGTTATCAAGTACTCGTATCGAGAGTTTTCGTGGTTTCGTTTTTCAATAGGAAGTAGCATGTCCTCGTGAACTTAAAACGATTTACGCTCTTTGAAAACTGAATACAAACCACTATCCCGATTAGCGTGCCTATGGATAAAAGAGAAATAGGGGTGGTGTAGTAGCTAGAAAAGGATATCTAGCCCAGGCACATCACGCAAAAGCATGAGACAAAGTCATAAGCTGAAGGAGTTTGCAGTACCTAGACTAGAAACTGTGTGTAAGAAATACCGACGAGAAGATACGTCTTCTTGCAGCACGGCGTAAATCGCCTTTGATTCGCTAGGAGGAAAAAACATGAATCAAGTGAAAAAAGATACTGAAGTCACATTAGCTGACTTACGCAAACTAGGTCAACGAGGCGGAGTAACCGCCCGTCTCGTGGACGGACGAACCGTGAAATTGCATCCTCGATTTGGAACGATTTCACAAAAAGGTTATATTGCTGGTACAGTAGAAACAGTCGAAGTTATTTATGATTATGCACATTTACATCCACTCATCCGCACGATTATGTCCCAAAATGTCCTTGTCGCAAGACGAGAAGGCAACGGAACTAAAAGTGTTTTACGGCTTACAGGAAAAGGGTATGGCAAATAAGGTACATTAGATTATTAATACAAATACGAAAGGCAAGTCATACGCTTGTCTTTTTTAACGCTCAAAGGAGATACAATGATTTCAACCTACTCTCCCTCAAAGGAAGAGAAGAATAGACTGGTAGCACAAAGGCTACTTTTTACTTCACAACAAGAAAAGGAGACACTATGAATAATTCTCAAACACCTTCCTACCGCAATCGAAAAAAGAACGGTAAGAAGCGATTGAAACGCACCCTAGCTCTTTTTAGCGCAGGGGTGGCTCTTACAGGGGCGGGAGTCGCAACCCTCGTCCCACAAGCTCCGTGGAATCAAAGCGTCGTCCAGGCAGCTGAGATTCAACACGGACAACAGATTGGCTCGCTTAATGGCGTACCCGTTGTGAAAGCCAACACGGCAAATATGGCTTCCCCTGAGTTCCAGGCGCTGGTAGATTCCCTTGTCGCAGACAAAGACCTAGGATCTGTCAAGTATGTCGCAGACCAAATCCAATGGAACGCTAATTCTGAAGTAAAGGGAGTTGGTGGTGTTGCGACGGGGCCGCTCGGCACCTTCTTTGGCACAAATATCCTCCACCCTCTGAAACAAGATGGATTTACGAAAGATGATATTGGCGGCTTTCTGAACCCAGGACAATCTCTCGCCGTGACTAATGTCGGGACGGTGACCGACATTGAAACGGGTGAGAAAATTCCCGTTGATTTAATTATCAAACATGTGGACGTAGAACATGGGGCTGATGGCTGGACGAATAAAGATATCGCTATGGCGATCAAGAACCAAGGCTCTGTCATCACGGTTGGAGTAGCTGTGACAGCAGGGGGATCGATTTCATCTGGTTCAGGTGGAATCTCTGAAGATGGAGCGCTAGCAGGAGGGCTTCCTCTTGGGATAGGTCGTCCTGCAGGCTATATTGAAAGAATAGCTTATACTGCAGGACTTGTACGTCAAGATACCAAACAACCGATCCCTAATGAACAAGTTCTGATGGCCATGAAGGTCTCAGATATTGATGCACGACAGCTAGCAGAAGTAAGTAATCAGGGCGCTTTAGCCTATATTGTTGGACCGAATACCGATTTATCTATCTCAGGAGGAGGACTCGTTACAGGTTCATCTACAGCTACTAACAACGATTCCAGACAACTCCTACCAACGGCTTATGTCGTCCTAAAACAATGGAACTCCAATACAGTTGCTTTTTCATATACCGATGGTCGACGTGAACATTTCGATATTGTCACAGGTTTGTTTGGCGATATGGGGCTGAAGGTCAATGCGGATTCAAAAGGCTCTGTCACTATTCAAAAGACAGGGACAGCTTCTGGCTCAAGCATGTGGAACAACCTCTATACCTTGAAAGGTAATAGCTTCCGCCTTACCGATAAGAAGACAGGCAAGACCTTTGAAGGGACAACCGATGAAAAAGGAGTCGTGACATTAACCGATATTCCTTTCGGAACATATACTGTTGAAGAAATCAAGGCTTCCCCAGGTTTCCAAAAGACCTTTAAAACCCAAGAGATTACCCTTGATGCGAAAACGCCGAAAGCAACCATTAATGGTAAAGACGATCAGCTCATCACAGTAAATGGTACTAACGATGAAATCACAGGTAAAGTCAAGATTACAAAGACAGGGACACAATCTGGTACCACCATGTGGAACAATCTCTATACCCTTAAAGGAAACAAGTTCAAGTTGACCAATAAGCAGTCTGGCAAGGTCTATGAAGTCACAACGGATGACAAAGGACAAGCACAAATAGAAGGAATGCAGCTGGGGGATTACACTGTTGAGGAAATCAGTT
The DNA here is from genome assembly GCF_003595525.1 of Streptococcus respiraculi. Lineage (NCBI taxonomy): Bacteria > Bacillati > Bacillota > Bacilli > Lactobacillales > Streptococcaceae > Streptococcus > Streptococcus respiraculi. The sequence continues at coordinate 983,680 of NZ_CP022680.1, forward strand.
CTTCAAAGGGATTTTATAAGACCTTCAAAACCCAAACGGCGACCCTAACACAAGACGGGACACTTGAACTCACTGTTTCTGGTACAAACGATGAAATCACAGGTAAAATCAAGATTGTCAAAAAAGGAACAGAGTCAGAGCTTGCCATGTGGAATCAGTACTATACACTTCTTGGAAACAAGTTCAAGTTGACCAATAAGCAGTCTGGTAAGGTCTATGAGATTACGACTGATGTTAAAGGAGAAGCACTGGTTGAAAACATGCAGCTGGGGGATTATACCGTAGAAGAAGTCGCGGCATCCGCTGGTTTTGCGAAAACCTTTAAAGCACAATCTGCGTTGCTGAAACAAGATGGAACGCTGGAACTTACTGTATCAGGCACGAATGATGAAATCAAGGGAGAAAATACCCTTGAAAAACGTGATAAGGATACTGATACAAAAGCTCAAGGTCAGGCTGTCCTTAAAGAAGCGGAGTATACGCTTTATTATGCAGAAGATTGGGCAGGAGCTTCTAGCCATAAGAAAGATACTCCAGTTAAGTGGACAGATATCCCAAATGCGAAACTCTTAAAAGGGGAGAAAGTGAAAACCTCTATCATCAACGGTCAAGAAGTGGATAACGGGGATAACGTAGTCTTAAACGTGGATGACAAGGATTTGACAGTCGCCGTTGGAAATCTTGCCCTTGGTAAATACTACTGGAAGGAAACCAACGCTCCTGAAGGCTACGCTTTAGACGGATCGATTCATGAGTTTACCATCACAAAGAAAGATGATGCGACTAAAAACATTGTCACTCCAAACACTAAATCTCTTGAACAAATCATCAAGGCAAAAATCTCCATCCAAAAAATCGTTCAAAGTAAGGGAGATAGTAGCCATTCAGGGATCAACGATGTGACCTTTAGGGCTACTCCGATGGATGATACCAAAGCTGAAGCGGTAGAGTTTACAACAACTATCAAAGAAGATGAGGATGGTTTTGCGACGACAGAGCTGCTTTACGGGGACTGGAAGATTGAAGAGGTAGAAGCGCCTGCAGGTTATGAGAAGATTGACCCGATTTACATTCACATGACCTACGATGAGAAGACAGACCTTTATACGATTACGGCTTCTAAGAACAAAGATGGGTTAAAACCATTCTCTACTCGCACCTTCAGTCAATCAGATGACCAAAAAGAAAAGAATGGAAATGCCAAAGGAACGCTTGCAGGTACACTCACCTCAAGCAACGCTTTGATTAGTCTTTCTCGCATGACTTTTAAGGATAATCCAACTCCAGAGTTGACTCCTGAAAAGCCAGACTTCCAACCAGAAAAATTTGACTTGTCTGAAGGTCAATTTGACATCACAGGAAACAAGCTCATGGATGACGATGATGAGGTCAAAGACGAGTACACAGACACCAACAAAGACCCATACGTGGACAAGGTGGACAATAATGAGCCACAAAACCTAAACACCAAACTTGTCAAACGTGGAGATAAGCTCTTCTATCAATTGTGGCTCGATACGACCAAATTCACTCCAGAGCAGTTGATTCAAGCAACAGGCTTAATAGATACCTATGATGCCAAGCACGTAACCTTAGATATCAAGAACATCAAGGGTTATGATGGCAAGACTGGAGACGAGGTAACCAAGCTCTTTGATGTAGAGGATAAAGACGGAACACTCACCATTCAAACCAAGAAAGAACTCCTCAAGGATCATGTACTCGATACTGAGCGCTTTGCCTTTGGTCGCTATTACAAGTTTGACATTCCAGTGACGGTCAAGGACGATGTACCTTCAGGGACTGATATTGAAAACACTGCTCGTCAGTTTGTGACAACAGTCAATCCTGAAACAGGAAAACCAAATGACCCGACTGAAACGGTTGAAAAGCTGACTCAGAAACGGGTGAATAAGGTGAAGAAAAACGAGCCAGAGCCTCACAAGTTTGTCCTTGATAAGGCAAACGTGGATGTTAAAGGCACGAAATTGTTGGATGATGATAGCGAGTTGAAAGACCGCTATCAAGACACGAACAAAAATCCGTATGCGGATAAAGTGGATAACAACGAACCTGAAAATATCAATACGGCAGTCCTCAAAGCTGGCACAACTATTCATTATCAAGTCTGGGTGGATACGACACCATTTAACAAAGAAAGTCTCCTTCAGACCATTGGGGGAGAAGACGACTATGATGAGCGTTATGTGACTATCGATACAAAAGCAATTAAGGTCTATAACAAGTCTACTGGTAAGGATGTGACAAACCAGTTTGATATTGAGAATAAAGGTGGTAAGCTCACCGTTCTACCAAATGATTCGGTCAAGAAAACACTTGGTCAAATCAAGGTACTCGACACCTCTAAGTTTGACCTAGGGGTCTATTATCAAGTGGAAATCCCAGCGACCATCAAGAAAGATGTGCCAGCAGGAGTTGATATTGAAAACACTGCTAAACAAGTGATTGTCGATAAAGATGGTAAGAAAGAAGAAATCCAGACCGAAAAACGGGTAAACAAGACTCCTAAGCAACAGCCAACAGGCTGGCTTCCTCGGACTGGTGAGAAAGCAGGGCTTCTTTACACACTACTTGGTGCTCTTCTTGCAGGACTTGCGGAAGGAAAAACACGTTTCTTCAGTAAGCAGATGAAAAAAGCTTTGAAGCATGTGTCAAAATAGGATAGAAAAACTTGCATCAATCACGATGATACAGTATATGGAAGTCAGGTGATTGTAAGCCATAATTTCTCTGAGTGTACTCACAACTTACAGTTCTTTTCTCCGCATACTGCCACAGGCACAAATGAAGTGTTATTTGTGCTTTTTTCTGCTTGTAAAGGAGTAAGACAAGATGACAGAAGAAACCAATCACTTTACATTCTAGGTTTTCGATCGAGTTGCGGTCTTGTCCACCGATTCGAAAGGCTGGACAAAGGAATTGAATTCCATTTCCTACAATGAGAAGTCCGCTGTTTGGGATATTCGAAAATGGAGTCCAAACGGCAAAATGAGTCGAGGAATTATCCTCAAAAATGAAGAACTAACAGCTTTACAAGAAGCCTTACAAACATTAGAAATTAAAAAAGGAGAAACGATACATGGATATGGCAATTAAAATTGTGACACTAATTGGAGGTTTGATGTCTATATCAGGCCTTTTTTGGATGTTATTTGGAGTGTACGAAGTATTTGCAGGACGTAAGAATAAACGACCTGAACAACGTGATGAAGGACAAGAAGGGATTATCAATGGTTTTGCCTTAGCTGCCTTTTCTGCGACCATTACAGCTGCAATTGTAGCTGCGATTCGAGCAATCAAATTTTAAATAAGGAGGGCTGATATGAAACTAAATGTTTCAGACCTCACTAAGACACTTGCAGAGTACAGTCCTACTGTCAATCAATCAGCTATTGCGATGAACAAGGCGCTCCTTGTTCTAAGTAATATCCTCTTGTCTATCTTTTTACTCATTGAAATGATGAGATGGTATGAGTTAGTAGGAAATACGGGGAAGAAGCTGCCACAAAAACTATGGCTTGAAATTGCCTTTAAATATCTAGCCTGCTGGTTGCTGATTCAACACTCTGCGAGTATCTTAGATGGGCTGATGTGGCTCTTCGATAGCGGTGCCCATATGATTTCTAAGGTTGTCAAGATAAAAGATTATAGCTATGCATTTGATATTGGACACACAAAAGGAGTCGCAAAGATTATCTTAAATTTGATTGGCGGAACCGTGTCGCTCATTGCGAATGGAATTGTAGGATTGTTGAATTTTATGCGCTATATCGAACTCTATTTCTTAAAGGCTCTAGCGCCTGTCTTACTGGCCTGCTTGATCAATGAAACAGTTCGTCCGATTGCCATTACCTTTTTGAAATATTTTTCATCCTATGTCCTCATTGCTTTGGGATTAAGTATTATCTCGGTCATCTATGCAGCCCTATCCCCCGCAAACTTCTTTACGGCTATTGTAGAGGTGGAAGAAATCCCGTATGGAGCAGCTCTTGCTTCTATTTTCCAAGGGAGTATTTATATCATTACGATTGTTAGTGTTGGACGAAGAATGAGACAATTACTGGGGGTATAAGATGAATAAATTAGGATCAATCTTTTTAGACGACTTTATCAAAGAAGAAAAGCCAATTCTTTTTCAATTAACAGGAAGAGGTTTATTGTTGATATTCGGGGGTATTTTGACTCTTGGTGTGACAACCTTATTATTTTTCTTTGATTACCCAGATTGGTTGGTTTTTGTTGTTGCAGCAAGTCTATTGTGTCCGACGATGATTATTGGGCTGAGTATTGACAAACGCTTGTCCTTTTCGGAACGTTTTCATTTTTTTCTGTTGATCAAACGTAGAATTTATCAAATAGAAGACCAGAATAGAAAGGAGTATCATTCTAGTGACTTTATTCAAGCAAAAAATGTCAGAGAAACTGACCAAATCTGAATTGGCAAGAGCAGAGCGTTTGAAACGCCAACTTAAGCCAACTACTCAAAACACCTTAGCCTATACGAGCCTGTTTCAAGGAGGGCTCATGCATATTGTGGGGGATAGCTATTCAACCACTTTCCGTCTAGGTGAGGCTTCATATCTTGCGGCTGAATATGAACAACAATTGACCATTGGAGAGGCACATGCCAAAGCTTTTAATGCGATTGATGCAGGTTCTAGTCTACAGCTTCTCATTCTCAATAAACGAGTGAGTGAAGATGTATTGCATCAAGTTCTCTACGAAAAAAACAATGATAGCAATGATAGCTATCGAGCTGAACTCAATGCGCAAATCCAAGAACGCTTTGATATTACAAGTAATAATTTTGAAATTCGGAAATACATGACAATTTCTCAAAATGCAATTGAGAAAAAACAAGCCCAGTTGGCGTTACAAGATGTAGGCGTGACACTTGAAAATATTTATAAGTCGATTGATGTGTCGTTTCAGCTACTGACAGAGATGGAGCGCCTCTCCGTGTTTTCAGAGATTCTAAATGGAGTAGAGACCTTACCTTACACGTATCATGACTTACGAATTTCAGGTCTCACTAGTAAGGATTTAATCGCACCAGATGTGATTGAGTTCGATCGAAAAGATATCAAAATCAATGAGATGGTTTCAAAGACCTTATATATCAAATACTATCCCAAGTCCATGGAAGATGACCTAATCAAAGAATTAACCTCTGTAGGGATTGAACTAGCCATCTCGATTCATGCGACCGCTTATGATACCGAAGAGATTATTGAGGATATTGAAGAGGCACAAGCTGAGGCCAATGTAGAACAGATTCGGTCTGTGAAACGTGCCGCAACCTCCTATATTCCAACGGAACTGGTGCTAGGTTCTCAAGCTTCAGATGATTTTGAGGAAGCTGGAAACTGGCGCAAAGAAGTCAAAGAGCGGGATCAAAACATTTTTAGAGGTTTGATTCTGGTTCATTTTAAGGCAGGTAGTCATGAGGAGTTAGCCTTACATCAAAGTAAGATTGAACGAGTCGGGCGCAAGGTGGGAGTTCGTTTTGGAGAAATCTACTATCATCAAGAAGAAGCCCTCAATACGGTTCTTCCAATCGGAAAAAACTATCTTGATCTTCATCAGAATGTCCGAATCAAGAAGGTGTTTCCCAGGAGCATGACGACTGCCAATCTTGCCACCCAAATTCCTTTTTCATCTGTCGATTTTATCTCAAAAAGTCTCAATGCTCGCTATTATGGTCAAAATCAAGTCACACACAATATCATTTCAATAGACCGAAAGAATGATCTCTATTCTGCAAGTGGTGTGATTGTAGGAGCTACAGGTTCAGGGAAGTCGGTAGTTGCTAAAAATGAAATCATCTCTACCCTCTTAAAATACAAGAGGGATAAGGTGATTGTCATCGATCCAGAAGCAGAGTATCTGGATATTGGTCGGGAGTTTGGGGCTGAAATCATTGATATTTCTGTAGGGACAGAAACCTCTTTCAACCTCATGGATCTTCCTGATGAGGAGAAGCTCCTTGAAGAAGACAGAGATCCTGAAGGCGCAAAATCCAACTTTCTTGTTACTTTGTTTACTAGTCTCCTATCGGATTTTAGAGATGAGACGATTTCTCTCATCGACCGAGTGACGCGACTCACCTACAAGCGGTTTGAACAGCCGACTCTCAAAGAATGGCACAGAGTCCTCAGAGAACAGGAAGAAGTAGAGGCCAAACGGTTAGCTTTAAAGTTGGAAATTTACACACTCGGAAGCTACGACATTTTTTCAAAGGCAACTTCTGTGAATCTAGACAACCGCTTTATTATCTTTAACTTGCAGCGCTTATCAGGTCAGCTCAAGCATTTTGCTTTGTTGGTCATTCAAGATTTCATTTGGAATCAGGTTGTTGAAGCACGAGCAAAAGGAGAGAAGATTTGGTTCTACTTCGATGAGCTCCAGCTTTACTTTGAAGAGGACTATCAGGCTACTTATTTCAATCATTTGTGGTCACGTATACGTAAATACGGTTGTATCCCAACAGGTATTACTCAGATGCCCGAAACTCTAACAGGTTCACCACAAGGACGGAAACTATTAGGAAATAGTCACTTTAAGATATTACTTAAATTAGAGGGCTTAGCTCTCAGGGAAGTAAAGAAAGTGGTCAAATTAACAGAACAACAAGCTCGCTATATTGAGCGACCAAAGGCTAAGGGGACCGGCTTGATTGTGGCAGGCGACATCGTAGTCCCCTTTGAAAATCCTATTTCAAAGGAGTCAAAACTATACCGTCTCATTGCGACAGATGCCTAATGAATAGAGAGGAGAGGATATGGATGAGAAAAAAACGATTGAACTTGAAATAGCTAAATCTCAACTCACTAGTCCGTCATCAGAGCGCAAAAAGACCTCTTTATCTCATCGTAACTGGAAGAGGATGGGGACAACTACGAAAGCTTCTCTTCTGAAAAAGGTATCGGTAGATGATGTAAAGAGAGCAGTAGAGCGACTTCGGAAGAAAAATACAAAGCAAATATCTCCCTATCCTAAGTTAAAGCCACCCTCTTCTAAGGCTTCCTCTAAGAAAGAAACAGCAAAAAATAATGTAGAGCCAAAGGATGAAGTAAAGAAGCCTTCTCCGACTAAAAAAACAGGGTTGTTTCGTTCAGCGTTGGGGCAACGATTGAGATTGGAATCTAGTCGCATGACAGACGACCTATTAGCTCAGAATGATGATTTACAAGAGATTGTAGAGCTGAAGCGACAGATAGAAGAAAGAAGAGAGGGGTTACGTCGCGTCCAAACTAGTCTGACTTATGTCAAATCAACGCTGGCTACTATCGCCAAATCACACTCTTTATCAACCTCTAGTAGAACAAATAAAATTCCAAAGAAAAGTCCTATCTCTCCCTCGAAACAAAAGAAAGCACAGAAATATTCCCAATATGCTCGAAGGACATGGATGAGCTCTGTTAAGAGTGTTCTATCCACTAGTGTGGGGAAAAGGACTCTATTTGCGGGCGGAGGAGTCCTATTATTGTTTCTAGTGATTGTAGGAGTGTTTAGCCAAGCGATTCCCATCCAGAGTGAATATGACTTGAACGAAACCTATCTCTATATGACTCAACTAGACCGCAAGAAGTCAACTGATACAGTGGAGTACTATACAAATTGGGAAGACCCGCTCCTTTACATTCACTTTCACTATGACACCATTCATGAAGACTCACGGCTTGATGGGAATTACCACTTTATGGATCAACATGCAGGTCGTACCTATGTCGAGGACTTGTGGAAGGGATTGAATAGTGAGCCAACTGCTTTAAAGACCATCAAAGACCTCTACACACAAAAGAAGAGTAAGTTTAGTCTCTCTAAAGACGAACAAGAAGAATTTGAGGAGCTGATGGAGCAATCGAAGGAAATAGGCAAATTTGCGAGTATCTTAGAACTCGAAAATCCCTTTTACCCCGATGATAAAAAAGAGGCAGAAGAACCACTTACGATTAAGAAGCGATTTGGCTATGTCCAAAAAGACAAGCGCTCAGACACCACAACGCTGGAGATTAAGGGTCACCATCCCCTATACGCTCCCTTGGCAGGAAAAGTGACGGTCAAAGACAGCACCATCACCATTGAGACCCTTGACGCCAAATTCACTTTTTATGAAGTCTCTGAAATCAGAGTCAAGGATGGGCAAGAGGTGGAGACTGGCAGTCAAATTGGAAAGACCAATGGGGCAGGAGGACAAACCATTTCCTATCAAAAGAAATTGAGCTATACGCCTAAGTCTACTCTTACGAACTGGAATCCTGAACCACGAGAGGACTGGTTCTATGTCAACCCAGGCTTCTATTTCAAATCGGTCAAGTATTTAGAAGAGACCTATCTCAAATCCATCAATGTCGATAGTGACCAGGCAAAGAAAATCCATTTTATTAGGAACTACTTGAGTAAAGAACTTCAGAAAGAAGGAAAGAAACTATCTATCAAGGGACTAGCTGGGATTTTGGGGAACTTTGACATTGAAAGTAGTATCACTCCGAAGCGAGCTGAAGGAGATTACTTATCCCCTCCAGTTGGCGCTAGTAGTAACTCGTGGGATGATCCAAACTGGTTATCCATGAATGGACCAACTATTTACAATGGCCAGTATCCCAATATTATCCATCGTGGATTAGGCCTTGGTCAATGGACGGATACAGGCGATGGCTCTGTCAGACATACCATGTTATTAGATTATGCCAAGAGCAGAAACAAGAAGTGGTATGAGTTGGAATTACAGCTGGATTTTATGCTTCATGGGGATACAGCCTATCATAAAGCGGTTGTGCGAGATATCTTAACGAGCGATGCTTCTACAGATGAGCTGACCCTCGCATTTCTCGTCAAGTGGGAGGGAAACCCAGGAAACAAACTAGAGGCTAGAAGACAGTCCGCAAGACAATGGGAAGCCTATTTGAGGGGTGGAACAAACACGAGTACAGGAACATCAAGTAAGACGGTTCCAGCAGAATACAAGGATAAGCTCCCCTACGGTTTACCAAGTGATCAAGCGGTCACACAAGGCCAAGGCTACCCAGGCAATGCCTACGCTTTAGGTAACTGTACATGGTACGTGTATAACCGCTTCTACCAAATTGGCAAGCATATTGATCCGTATTTAGGAAATGCGACGAACTGGTCAACCTCTGGCCAGCTTCATGGTTATGAAATCTCAACGGAGCCTAAGGTAGGCTCTGCGGTGGTATTTAGCGCAGGAGTACTGGGGAGTCACGTTGTCTATGGTCACGTTGCTTTCTGTGAGTTTGTCAATGACGACGGGTCGTTCCTCGTGAGTGAGATGAATGGGATGGGGACAACCTATGAGCTAGCATGGAGAGTCTTGCGACCTCAAGCAGGAATTTATTTCATGACACCAAAATAAAGAAAGGAAATAAGAAGAGACGATGTATAATGAACGATTAGTGAAAGGACTGAAGATAGGAGTGACCATACTTTTGGTAGTTTTCATCTTCACACTGGGCTATGGAACAGCTTCTGTCCAATCAAAAATGACTAAAAAGGAAGCTCCAACAAGCCAAACGGTTAAAAAGAAGGAGGAAAAAGCTCATGAGTTGAAGCGACAAGAAGTCGAGGACTTCTTGATTGCTTACTACACCAGAAAAGACTTGGGAGAAAATCGCAAGCGCTACAAACCTTTTATGACAGAAGGTTTGTACAACGCAACCGTTTCTGACGAGGATACGCCGCTTCAGAAGACCTACAAAGGCTATGTGGTGGATCGTATCTATCAAAACGCCACTATCTATATCGATAGCGAGAATAAGGAAGTGATTGCACAAATCCGCTATTCTCAAACGATTTTAGAAGAAAAGGACAATCGGAACGGGAAGTCCTACAACGAGGAAGGCAATGCGACTCTTCGTTTGAACTATAGTGAGACAGAAGAGAAATTTCTTGTGAACAACATAGAGCCGATCATCCTCTCAGATGGATCCGAGTTATCTGTAGGCGAAACCGCAAAAGCAGTTATTGGCAAGACGGAAGAAAAGGAGAAATGATGAGTCAGAAATTCAAACAGATTGAACAGCGCCTGTCAAAGAAAAAACAGGAATATGAGAAGAGTGGCAAGCAGGAGCTAGATCAACCGTTTTAGAATGATAATCAACAAAAGAATAAGGCTTCCTCCAGTAAGCTAAGAAAAGTGGATTGTTTAGCCCTTTTTTGCACTCTTTCAGGAAACTTTGATGGTTTTCAAAAGATAAAAATAAATTTACGAGATGTACCTTTGTCAATGATGTGAGACCAAACTTTAATTTTTAGAAACCATGATATGCTATTCTATCTCCAAGGAGCTAGCTCCTTGGAGAAATTTTCTTGTTTCAATAGGGGATTTCCAACCTAGGCTCTGCATGGGGAGTCTGTTAGAGGTGTAGAGGTATCGTTTCATCTGCCTGATGAGGTCATCGTAGGAGTAGAATCGCAAGTGTTGGTAAAAGCGTCTGTTATCGTTTCTGTGGCTGCGTTCCACTTTGCCGTTGTGTCTAGGTGTTCGCGGTCGAATGAGCTTGTGCACCATGCCCAGCTCTTTACAAAGCACATCCAAGGGGTGAATCTGCTTGGTTTCCTTGAAGTGAGTAAACTCAAATCCATTGTCGGTCTGAATAATTTGTGGCTTGTAGCGAAAGTGTTTAATGGCCATTTTGACAAACTGGACAGTGGAGTAAGAGGACTGTTCCTTGAAGGGATAGATAAATCGCTCTCTGCTTGCTTCGTCAATGACAGTGTACTGGTAAAATTTTTCAGGCATCGTGCCAGTGTAACAGTGCTTAGGGACGTACTTCACGTCCATTTGCCACTTGATTCCTAATTTCGTGGGTGTATCATAGGGTTTAGGAACATAGGCCTCTTTCTTGGTTTCAGCCGCCTTGAAGAATCCCATTTTTCTCAAGACCCGAAAGAGAGAGCAAGGGTGTCTGTCGTATCCCTTGTTGGCTCTTAGCTTGTAGAAAATCTCGATGAGGGTTGCATTTGGATTTCTGCGGATACAGTTTTTAATCCACCTGATTTCTTGCTCAGTATGAGCTTTGGGGTGAGTTTTGTGTGGTCTGTGGGACTTATCTTTGAGAGAGTCCTTGGTTCCGTCAAATCGCTTATTCCAGCGCATGAGAGAGGCTTTTGAGACCTTATACCGCCTGCAGATGAATGCGACAGAAGCCCCACCACGATACGTTTTCACCGCGTGGTAACGTGTGTCGAGCGTGTGTGGCAAATAACGAAGGTTTTGTGGTATACTAGTCATGAGAAGATTCCTTTATGAGAAGTGTGGTTACTTTTATCATATCAGGTTTCTTCTTTTTTGTACTCAGGTCTCACATCTATTGTAAGGTAACAAAAAGATAAAAATAAATTTACGAGAACGTTTGACAAATGCTTGGTTTCTTGGTATACTGTTACAGTATTGCTGGTTTAGCTCAGTCGGTAGAGCGCATCCATGGTAAGGATGAGGTCGCCGGTTCAATCCCGGCAACTAGCATAAAAATAATGAAGTAAAAACCCTTGTGTGTCAAGGGTTTTTACTATTTCTGCCACAAATTTTTGGAAAATACTTCTAATCTTATTATTTTTTATCTTTCATTTCTTCTAATTGATGAGCCTATATCCCGATTAAGAAAATGAGAGGGAAAGGATAAACATGATTGATATCTATATGTCTGCTTAGGTTAATGGCTATGATGTGGAGGTCGAACAAGAAAGGCAAGAACAATGCACGGAGACTGATTCGTACAGAGAGTGCGCATCTCCATAATGAAATGGAAGCACGAGCCTATGAAGAGGCGGATGTTGAGAAATATCGCTTTGTAGCAACGCTGGACTTGCGGACTTCTAGCTTTTGTCGCCCTCTGGATGGAAAAGTCTTTAAGGTGTCTGAGCGAAAGGTAGGCAAGAACTATCCGCCACTCCATCCGTGGTGTAGGTCAACGACTGTTGCAGCAGACGATGAAGAATGGCTAAACGAAATGAAACGCAGAGCGATTGACCCTAAAACAGGGAAGAGCGTACTCGTTCCAGCAGATATGAACTACGATGAGTGGTATGAGAAGTATGTGAAGCCACGCTATAAAGTTGATAATCTGGATGTTTGGAAACTCAACAGAGTAAGCGAGCAATACGAGCGTTATAAAGGCATTCTTGGGGTTGAAAATGTTCCCAAATCACTAGAAAAATTTATTGATTTGAAGTATAATAATCTTAACGAATATGAGCGGTTAAAACAAAACGTTCGCGACTATAAAAAATGGTTGAAAGCAGAATTTCCTAGCGAGAAGTCATTTAACGGACATTTTGAAAAACATAGCACAGAGTTTCCGAATGTTTCAAAAGAAAGATACAGAGAAGAGGCTGCTAGGTTGTTAGGTAGTCCTACCAACAAAAACATTCTAGGCTATGATACCGAATATCGAAGAGTTCGCTATGATGTTGCCAATAATATATTTGCGCTGGGAGATAATAAACGAATTCGACTAACAACCATGTTGAAACCAAAGGAGGGGGTGAGTTACTATGAGTCAGATTGGAAAAGAGAATTTGGTGATGATTGACGACTACGAGTATGTCCACTGCCCTGTTTGTGGCACGCTCACAGCAGTTTATGACATTTGCGACACATGCAAATGGCAGAATACTGGTGAAACAAATATTGACGGGGGACCTAATAAAATGACTTTAGCAGAAGCTAAAGTAGCTTATAAAGAAGGTCGCCCAATTTACTAATCAAGCACTTAGGACAATCTAGGTGCTTTTCTTGTACGAAAAATTAGGAGAAAAATATGATATACGCACTTTGGCAATTTGTTGCTCCTTTATTAGGACTGGTATGGGCTGTAATTCTGATAGGAATTATAGTTATTTTTATTATAGCCTTGGTTAAAGGAATCTATGGAGATGATTAATCTTTATTTATATAAAAAATTCTATGTTCTAAAAAACTCGTTTTGGGCGAGTTTTTTTGATAGGTTTTGCGAATAGATAAGGTGGAGGTCAGAATATGCTTGAAAAGTGGATACAAGTTTTGCGTGATTATAAGTGGTTTATTGTGGCAGGAGTAGGGCTTGGTGTTATTCTTGTGACCGTCTTTTTAGTGGGACAAAAGGGGCAGACAGAAGAAGCGATTAGTCTGACAGACTTTTCAACTAGTAGCGAGCAGGTGGTAGAGACACCAACGGATTCGCAGCCAACTGAGAAGCTAGTAGTGGATGTCAAGGGTGCTGTCAAGAAGCCAGGCATTTATCATCTATCAGCAGGAAGTCGTGTCCAGGATGCGGTAGAAGCAGCGGGAGGTTTGACAGATGCTGCGGATTCTAAGTCAGTTAATCTGGCACAGAAAGTGAACGATGAGGGCGTTGTTTATGTCGCGACCAAGGAGGAAGCGGTCTCGGTTGTGCCTGCTGCCAATCCAGTCCAAGTAAGCGGAGACAAGGGAGCAACGACAGGTCTTGTCAATCTCAATACGGCTACCGAAGCGGAATTGCAAACCATTTCAGGTATCGGTGCCAAGCGTGCGGCAGATATTATTGCCTACCGTGAGAGTAATGGCCGTTTTCAATCGGTTGATGATTTGAAGAATGTACCTGGAATTGGTGGCAAGAGTTTGGAGAATATTCGTTCCTATGTCACAGTTGATTAAAAAGCTTCCTCTTGCTCCTATTCATCTAATCGTTTTACTACTAGCCCTCTATTTTGTCATGTACCGCCTATCTGTCTTATCAGGTCTGATTTTGGTGGGCTTATTGATTCTGCTCTGGGTTCGTCAAGGGAAAAAAGTTTGCTATCAAATTTTACCGATTTTAGCTTGCTTTTTCCTTTTCTTTGGCTTCCAATGTGTAAAGTCTACTCTGGACGAGTCTGCTACTCCGACGGAGGTCAGTTCGTTGACTGTTAAGCCAGACAGCATTCAAGTCAATGGTGATAGTCTTTCTTTTCGGGCGACATCATCAGGGCATCTGTACACTGTTTTTTACCAATTGAAAAGTCAAGAAGAGCAGCGTTATTTTAAAAGTTTATCCAGTCTAGCCAGATTGGAGGTGGAAGCAACGGTGTCTGAGCCAGAGGGACAACGGAATTTCAATGGCTTTGATTATCGGGATTATTTGAGAACTCATGGGATTTATAAGACGATCAAGATTAGCAAGATTGAGAAGATAGAAAAGCGGGTAGCTTGGAATCCTTTGGACTGGCTTTTTCTCGTTCGACGCAAGGCTTTGGTCTACATCAAGGAGCATTTTCCAAGTCCGATGCGGCATTATATGACAGGACTCTTGTTTGGTGACTTGGACAAGGAATTTGACCAGATGAGCGACCTTTACTCTAGCTTAGGGATTATCCATTTATTTGCGCTTTCGGGGATGCAGGTCGGTTTTTTTGTAGATAAGTTCCGTTCTCTTTTCTTGCGCCTTGGGATTCGAAAGGAAGTTGTCGATTGGCTCCAAGTTCCCTTTTCTTTTATTTATGCGGGTTTGACAGGTTTTTCCGTCTCAGTCACTCGTTCTCTCGTACAAAAGATCTTTGCTAATATGGGCATCACTAAGCTGGATAATATAGCTTGTACGATGATGATTTCTTTTCTACTCATGCCTCATTTTTTATTAACAGCAGATGGTGTGTTGAGCTTTTCCTATGCCTTTTTACTGACTGTTTTTGATTTCGAAGATTTTGTATCGTATAAACGGGTAGTTGTAGAAAGTGTAGCGATTTCACTCGGGATTTTCCCCCTCTTAATTTACTATTTTTATAGTTTTCAACCCTTGTCGATTCTCTTGACCTTCCTCTTTTCCTTTCTTTTTGATATGGTCTTGTTACCGGGGTTAAGTCTTATCTTTCTTCTTTCTCCACTCGTCAAAATCACGCCGGTCAATTTTCTTTTTGTCTGGCTAGAATCCTCTATTCAGTGGGTAGCAGGTCTGGGCTTGAAACCATGGATTTTTGGCAAGCCAACAGCTGTTTGCCTCTTGGTCTTGTTGGGCGTTTTGCTCTTAGTGTACGATCTGTATCAGAATCCTAAATGCTGCATAGCCCTCCTTAGCCTAGCTGCTCTGCTATTTTTTATCACCAAACACCCTTTGGAAAACGAGGTGACAGTAGTGGATGTTGGTCAGGGAGATAGCATCTTTTTGCGAGATATGCGAGGGCGGACGGTGCTGATTGATGTGGGTGGCAAAGTGAGTGTTGGATCAAAAGAGCCTTGGCAAGAACAATCTAGTCAGGTGAATGCGGAGCGAACCTTGATTCCCTATCTTCATAGTCGTGGTGTGAGTAAGATTGATTATTTGGTCTTGACTCATGCACATGCGGACCATATGGGGGATTTAATGGAGATGGCTAGAGAAATGGATATTGGCAGTATCTACATTTCTGAGGGGAGCACAACTAGCAAAGAGCTGATAAAGATGTTACAGACAATAAAGACACCGCCTCACCTAGTAAAAGTAGGAGACGCTATTCCGATATGCGACGGCTTTTTACGTGTGCTCTATCCTTATCAAAAGGGGAATGGTGGCAATAATGACTCGGTGGTGTTATACGGTGAGCTATTGCAGACCCGTTTTCTATTTACAGGGGATTTGGAAGACGGTGAATTGGAGTTGATTAAGCGATATCCTCGCTTGTCTGTTGATGTTTTAAAGGCAGGACATCATGGTTCAAGAGGCTCTTCTTATCCAGAATTTTTGGATGCTATTTCTCCAAGGATAGCCCTGATTTCAGCGGGAAAACACAATCGTTACCAGCATCCGCATCAGGAAGCTCTTCAACGATTTCAAGAGCGGCAGATGCAGGTATTTCGGACGGATGAACAAGGTGCTATTCGTTTCCGAGGCTGGAAGATGTGGCAGATTGAGACGGTGAAATCGGTGGAAAGGGATATGCTATTCTCATTTGTGGAAGAGTTTTCGAAGTGGTATAATGGTAGAAGTTATGTTTGGTTTTTCACAAACTTAGAAAGGTTAGGAATGTAAGATGATCTCCTATCAACCATTAAATTTATACCGTCAGTTCAAGGAAGCAGCAGAGCGGTTTCCAGAAGTTGCTATTGTCTTTGACAAGGTTTATCCGTCTTTTCCTGAATTGGGATTTGAAAATACCTACACTCAGGTTTTTGCTGCTATTCAACAGAGGGCTTATCAGCTAGCGGAAGCAGGAGTTGCTTATGGAGACAAAGTCATGTTTTATAAAAGTCCTGCTTTTGATACCTATTTATTAGCGGTTGCTGCGACAGCCTTGGGAGCGGTTCCAGTAATGCCGTCTTATCACTTGCCAGCAAGTACCATGGATGTCTTTGCCGAACGCTTGGAGCGCGCCTTTATTGTCTTTGATGAGGAAACGGCAGAACGAGTTGCAGCGATGAAACGCAAGGATCTGGTGACGACTCTTGCAGTTTCGGATTTGTTGACTTTTCCTGCTCATCCTGTTGCTGAAAATCTACTTCCTGAAGATGTGATTCAGTATATGACTCACACCTCTGGAACGACAGGGATTCCCAAACTTATCTGCCACACGGCGCAGACCATGGGTTGGCGCGTGGCTTGGCAGCAGACAATCTTTGAAAAGATGACAGAGCGTAATGTGTTAGCTTTTCATATTTCTCCTGTTCACTCACGCTACAATATTGGGGTTTCGTCTGCCATTGGGCTTGGTTTTCCCTTACTTCCCTTATCGTCTGCTAGGACTCAAGATGTCGCAGAGACCTTGAAACGCTATCAACCCATGGCGCTTGAAACGCACCCGAATAATTTTGTGCAATGGGCGCTGCTTGCTAAGAATAATCCATCTGTTTTTTCAAGCATCCGTTACTATCATTCGACTTTCGATGCTATTAATATCGGGACTTTACGAGTTTTTTTAGAGGCTTCTAAGGAAAATGCCCCTGTCTTTATGCAGGTCTATGGTCAGAGTGAATGCGGGCCAATGATTCTGCGCTATCATCGCTTGGAAACTCTTGGTAGCACAAGTGGTCGAGATATGGGGGTAGGGCTTTCTGGTTATACAGAAGCGAGGATTACGGATGAGCATGGTCATCCTTTATCAACTGGTCAAAATGGTCATATTCAACTCCTATCCCGTGGGCGTGCAGTAACCTATTATAAAGAAGATGCTCGTTTCCAAGAAAATGTCTACGGAGACTGGTGGGATAGCGGTGACTATGGTTGTATGACTGAGGAGGGCACTTTACTCTTGAAAGACCGTCAGGTGGATGTGATCGAATCAATTGATAGCAATCTCGCCTTGGAAGATTTCTTGTTGGATCAGTTGGACTTTTTATCAGAGGTTGTCATTATTCGTGATACAAATGGCGCTCCGCAACCGATTATTGCTCTTGCAGAAGGTGCAGTGATGGATTGGGATGCGTGGTGGCATCAGGTGGTGGATCTTCCCCTACTCAAAGAGCCTATTTTAATGGCCTATGAGGATATTCCACGGACCGCAACGATGAAAGTGCAGCGCTTAAAAATGGAAGCAGAGATGAAACTAAAGAATCTCTAATGAATGGATTTCTCATTGAAAAACTGTCGTGTGACAGTTTTTTTGTTATAATGATAGTGAAGAATTGTGAGGAAATTATGACCATTATTGATGAAATTCAGAAAGTAAAGAAGGAGAACTTGGGGCCGCTTACAGTGCTAGCTGGTGAGGATGTTGGACAGTTTCAACTAGCCAAGGAAAGACTTCTCAAACAAATTGGTTTTGATAGCAGTGACTTGACCTATGCTTATTTTGATATGTCCGAGTCTGATTATGCCCAAGTGGAGCTTGATTTGGTTTCCCTACCCTTTTTCTCGGATGAAAAAATTGTTATTTTGGATTATTTTGCCGATATAACGACCGATAAAAAACGGTATTTGAGCGATGAAGAGCTAAAGAAATTTGAGGATTATCTGAATCAACCTGTTGAAACGACGAGGCTGATTGTTATTGCAGGTGGGAAATTAGATAGCAAGCGCCGTCTGGTTAAGCTCTTGAAGCGGGACGGACTGGTGTTAGAAGCAAATAGCCTCAAAGAAGCAGAATTGCGACAATTTTTCAAGCAAGAAATTGCGAAAATGGGGCTAAATATAGACAACATGGCCATGGATCATCTCTTGGTTAAGTCGAATTTTGATTTTGCTGAAATCCATAAAAATCTGTTTTTTTTGCAGTCCTATAAGGGGGATCGTCAGATTGGGCTTGAAGATATTGAGCAGGCTATTCCTAAGACCTTACAGGATAATCTTTTTGATATGAGCCAACTTCTCTTACAGGGCAAGATTGATCAGGCTAGAAGCCTCGTACGCGACTTGCGTTTGCAGGGAGAAGACGAGATTAAGTTGATTGCGATTTTGCTCAACCAATTTCGACTATTTTTACAGGTGCAACTCTTGTATAAGGAAGGATTGAGTGAGCAACAAATGGTTGCTGAATTGTCAGATATTATGGGACGGAAAATCAATCCTTTTCAAGTCAAGTTTGCTTTACGGGATTCTCGTAGGTTGTCGCTTTCTTTTCTTAAAAAAGTTGTGCTGGTTCTGATCGAGACAGATTATCAGATTAAGCGGGGACAGTTTGACAAGGATTATCTTTTTGACATTGCTCTCCTGAAGATTGCTAGTGCATAATTTCAGACAAAAAAATTGAAAAGGCTCTCAAATTGCGGTAAAATGAGTAGTATAGAAGATTAAAGGAGGCCGAATATGGCAATTATTTTACCAGATTTACCATACGCTTATGACGCTCTTGAACCGCATATTGATGCAGAAACAATGACATTGCATCATGATAAGCACCATGCAACCTATGTTGCGAATGCAAATGCAGCCCTTGAAAAACACCCTGAAATTGGTGAAGACTTGGTATCATTGCTGTCAAATGTGGAAAACATCCCAGCAGATATTCGTCAAGCCTTGATTAACAATGGTGGTGGCCATTTGAACCATGCTCTTTTTTGGGAATTATTGTCACCAGAAAAAACAGAAGTTCCAGCTGAATTGGCAGCAGAGATTGCTACTACATTTGGTTCATTTGATGATTTCCAAGCAGCCTTTACAACAGCAGCAACCACTCGTTTTGGCTCAGGATGGGCTTTCTTGGTAGTGAATAAAGAAGGCAAGCTTGAAATCGTCTCAACTGCTAACCAAGATACGCCAATCATGAATGGTTTGACACCAATCTTGGCGCTCGATGTGTGGGAACATGCCTACTACTTAAACTACCGCAATGTTCGTCCAAACTACATCAAAGCATTCTTTGAAATCATCAATTGGAACAAAGTAAACGAATTATACCAAGCAGCTAAATAAGAATAGCAAGTGAAAAACAGTCCAGTGGGCAATCCTCGCTTTCTTGTTTACAAGCTCGAGAAAAACAGTCCAGTGGCCAATCCTCGCTTTCTTATTTACAAGCTCGAGAAAAACAGTCCAGTGGTCAGTCCTCGCTTTCTTATTTACAAGCTCGAGAAAAACAGTCCACTGGACTGTTTTTTTATCCACTTTAATGAATAAATATGATACACTAGAGAGACAAAGATAGGTCTGATAGGAGAATGCTATGGAAATTGCAGCGTTTGGTGTGGAAGAGTGGTTGAACGAATGGGAAACGAAGGCGGTCTATGATATTGCAGGGAGCTCAATTGATTCGCTGATTTTGGGGGAGATTCTAGCCTTGGGAGGGATTTCTCAGTCAGCCTTTTTAGAGGATTTGTGGGACAAGAAGATGAATTATGGCTGGATTGAGGGTTCGCCTGCTTTTAAGGAAGAGGTACGAAAACTCTATCAGAATGTAGAAGTCAGTCAAATTCTCCAGACCAATGGAGCAACGGGGGCTAATCATTTGGCGCTCTATGCCTTGATTGAAAAAGGGGACCATGTTATCTCCCTCTACCCTAGCTATCAGCAGCTGTACGATATTCCGCGCTCTTTGGGTGCAGAAGTCTCACTTTGGCAGATTCATGAGGAGGATTCATGGTTGCCATCCTTGGATGAATTGCGAGCCATGATTCGTCCTGATACCAAGATTATTTGCATTAACAATGCTAATAATCCAACAGGTGCGGTGATGGAGCGACCTTTCTTGAAAGAGCTAGTGGCGATTGCGAGAGAAGTTGGCGCTTATATTTTATCCGATGAAGTGTATAAGCCTCTAGATGATCATTTTGATGTGCCGGCTATAGTGGATTTGTACGAAAAAGGTATTTCGGTCAATAGCATGTCAAAGACCTATTCGATTGCTGGTGTGCGAGTTGGCTGGATTGTGGCAAATGATGAGCTGTCCAATCTCTTTCGGAAATACCGCGATTACACCATGATTTGTGCTGGAGTGATAGATGATGCTCTTGCGACCTATGTCTTGCAACATAAGGAAGTAGTTTTGGAGCGAAATCGGGCAATCGTTGCTGAAAATCTGAGTGTAGTCAAAGATTGGGTGGAACACGAGCCACGGGTGTCCTTGATTGAGCCAAGTGCGGTTCCTGTGTCCTTTATCAAATTGGATATTCCCGAAGAGACAGAGACGTTTTGCCTACGCTTATTAGAGGAAAAAGGAGTCTTGCTGGTACCGGGCAATCGCTTTGACCGTCCAGGCTATGCGCGTTTAGGCTACTGTACACAGACTGTGACCCTGAAAAAGGGCTTGGCTTTGCTATCAGAATGTTTAAGGCAGTATGATTAATTGTCTTTGAAGATAAAATGAACCTCCCTTGCAGGCTTGCGAGGGAGGTTATTAGCTATTTGATGAACATGGCATCACCAAAACTAAAGAAGCGGTACTCATTTTCAATCGCATGTTGGTAGGCTTCAAGGACAAATTCGCGTCCTGCAAAAGCAGATACCAGCATGACCAAGGTTGATTTTGGTAAGTGGAAGTTGGTTGAAAAGGCATCAACTAGCTTAAATTGGTAGCCTGGTTTGATGAAGATATTGGTCCAGCCGGAATCAGCCTGAATCTCTCCATTAAATTTATTGCCAATCGTTTCCAAGGTGCGGATAGAAGTGGTGCCGACTGCGATGATGCGGTGACCAGATGCTCTGACTTCCCGCAGGGTACTGGCAGCCTCTTTTGATAGGCTATAAAATTCTGAGTGCATTTCATGCTCATCTAGATTGTCAACAGAAACGGGGCGGAAGGTGCCCAAGCCGACATGTAGAGTCAGGTAGACCAGTTTAACTCCTTTTGCTTCAATTTTTTTCAGCAATTCTTGGGTGAAATGGAGCCCTGCTGTCGGTGCAGCAGCTGAGCCATTTTCCTTAGCATAAACGGTCTGATAGCGTTCGCGGTCATCGAGTTTTTCGTGAATATAAGGCGGGAGTGGCATTTCTCCAAGGCTTTCCAAGACCTCAAGGAAAATACCATCGTAGGCAAATTCAACGATACGACCACCGTGATCCAATTCTTGGATAATGGTTGCGGTTAAGCGACCATCCCCAAAGGAAATCTGACTTCCGACTTTGAGGCGCTTGGCTGGTTTGGCAAGAACTTCCCACTGGTCACCCTGAGTATTTTTGAGAAGGAGCAATTCCACGTGTCCACCGGTATCAGGTTTTTCCCCGTAGAGACGGGCTGGTAGAACGCGGGTGTTGTTCATCACAAGGGCATCGCCAGCTTCTAATTCATCGATAATGTGGTCAAAATGCTCATCCGCCAGAGTTTGTTTCTCACGGTCGAGGATTAAGAGTCGGGAAGCGTCACGCTGTTCGAGCGGTACTTGGGCAATCAGGTGTTCGGGTAAGTGAAAATCGAAATCAGCAGTATTCATAGGTCTCCTTAGTTCATTGATGGTAGAGTTAAGAAATAAATTAATACGAGTAGAGGAAGGACAACGAGTACGCTTCCAAATACAAATAATGGAATCCAGAACCAGGTTCTCTCCTTAATCAAGTAGGCTAGGACATCGAAGAGAATTCCAACGATAAATAGGATAAATAATAGAAGGGTCATACAATCTCGCTCCTCTGAGGGTATTTCCACTAATTATACCACAAATCGGCAGTCAGGTCTTGACAAAAATTGGTCTATACAATATAATAAAGACAAAATGGTCTATACCAAAAAAACGAAAAAGAAAAGGAGATCCACATGAAAGTTATTCGTGTTAAAGATCAAATCGAAGGCGGTCTTGCTGCTTTTGAATTACTAAAAGAAGAGTTGAAAGCAGGGGCTAAAGTTTTAGGACTTGCGACAGGTTCGACTCCTATTGAATTTTATAAGCAAGTCGTTGCAAGTGATCTTGATTTTTCAGACCTCGTATCGGTTAATTTAGACGAGTATGTGGGTCTTGGCAGTGAAAGTGATCAGTCTTATATCTACTTCATGAGTGAGCATTTGTTTGATAAGAAACCGTTTAAGGTATCCTATTTGCCAAATGGTTTGGCTGAGGATTTGGACGCAGAAGTGGAGCGCTACAATACTCTCTTAGCTGAGAATCCCGTTGATTTCCAAATCTTAGGAATTGGGCGCAACGGTCATATCGGTTTCAATGAACCTGGTTCACCGTTCGACGGTTTGACACGTGTGGTTGATTTAACACCGTCTACTATTGAAGCGAATAGTCGTTTCTTTGAAAAGGAAGAAGATGTGCCAACACAAGCGATTTCGATGGGAATTGCCTCTATCATGGCATCAAAGACCTTGGTGCTTATGGCTTATGGTGAAGAAAAAGCAGATGCTGTCTATGGTATGGTCAATGGTCCGGTGACGGAAGATGTGCCAGCAAGTGTCTTACAAAATCATACAAATGTTTATGTGATTGTAGATGAGGCTGCGGGACAAAAATTATGATATAAGAGCGTAAAAAAATCGACAGAAAATTAGGGGGACAGCCGCAGAAATCGTATTTCAAGGGAGGCGCGTCTATTTTCCGAGATTTTAGCTCGCATTCAAATAATTACAATCAAAAAAGACTAACTATTGATGTGGATAGTTAGTCTTTGTGTTACAATAGCTCTATGCGATTAGATAAGTGTTTGGAAAAGGCGAGTGTAGGCTCGCGGAATCAGGTGAAGAAATTCTTGAAGAGCCAGCAAGTGACGGTGGACGGGAGACTTGCAAGGTCTGGTCGTCAGATTGTGGATCCTGGTTTACAGGTGATTGAAGTCTGTGGCAAACAGGTGATACTTGAAGCCCCTGTCTACTATCTGCTCAATAAGCCCGTAGGTGTGGTATCAGCAGTATCGGATGACAAACATCAGACGGTGATTGACCTCATTGCAGAAGATGATAGGCGTTCAGGGCTTTATCCGATTGGTCGTCTCGATAGGGATACAGAAGGGCTCTTGCTCATTACCAATAATGGTCCTCTAGGATTTCGGATGCTACACCCCAAGTATCATGTGGAAAAGGTCTACTATGTGGAGGTCAATGGTCTGCTTGCTGACGAAGCGGTGAGTTTTTTTCGTGAGGGAGTCCAGTTCTTAGACGGGACTGTCTGCCAGCCTGCGTTTTTAGAGATTGTATCAGCAGAAGAAAGCCTCAGTCGAGCAAGAATTCGGATTTCAGAAGGGAAATTCCATCAGGTCAAGAAGATGTTTCTGGCTTACGGGGTAAAGGTGACCTATCTCAAGCGGATTGCCTTTGGCGACTTTGTCTTAGAAGATGATGTGCCAGCAGGTAGCTATCGGACATTAACGAGTGCGGAAAAGGAAATCTTAAAGCGGTATTTAGATTAGAAAGTATATGAAAAAGGCTGGTTTCCCAGTCTTTTTGTTTATTATATAGAGGATTGAGAACTGAGCACGGACTAAAAGCAGTGTAAAAAAGGGACGCAGATGTTCCAGCTTTAGCTGGTTACAACAGAGGCTCCCTTTAGGGATAGATTGCCTTGTGTTCATCGAACACATCGTCATTCTCCTATCTTACCGTAGCTGTTACGAGCTTGCTCGTTTTACAGATATGGGTGCCTAGGGGTATGCTTTGCTCTTGACGTCCTTTGTGGCTTATGAAGGAATAGAACAAGGTGAGTTAACGATGTCCTAACCTTTATTCAATGCACTATAAGTAGCGTTTGGCAATGGTCAAGTCACCTGCATAGGGAACTTTTGTGTCGTTGATAATCTGGTATTGGTCTGCGCCTTTTCCTGCAATGATGACAGCATCATGTGCGGACTTGGTCATGGAAAGGGCTGCTTGAATAGCTGTTTCGCGGTCTACGATAATCTGGCTTGGTCCTTTCATGTAGGACTGGATTTCTTTTGCAATAGCCGCAGGATCTTCACGATTTGGATCGTCTGCAGTCAGAATCACATAGACGTCGGGATAGCGGTTCAGCAGAAGTCCGAAATCCTTGCGGCGGCTTTCTCCTTTATTACCTGTTGCACCAAGTACGAGAATGGTTTTCCCTGTCTGATGTGTGAGGACAACATCAATGAGCTTGCCGACGCTATCGCCGTTGTGGGCATAGTCGACAAAGACCTTAGCTCCATTTTTTTGGGTGAGAACCTCCATGCGACCAGGGACACTGGTTGCAGCAATTCCTGCTTGAATATCTGCGGGGCTTGCTCCCAGACGCAAGCAGGCAAGGCCTGCTGCAAGGGCATTTTCTTGGTTGAAGTGGCCAATCAACTGAATATCGTAGTCGCCTGCAAGAATGCCACCTGCTTCAAAGTGAAAGGCTTGGGAATGGATGATGCAGTTGTTAGAATGTGGGCCGTAGATATCATGCGGAGTAGTTGACACTTGGTCTTTTATAACTTCAAAATGGTCCATTCCGCTATTTAGGATAACTGCTCTGCTATTTTCCATTAACAGCCGCTTATGGTAAAAGTAATCTTCAAAGCTAGGGTGTTCAATCGGACCGATATGATCAGGGCTGATGTTGAGAAAAACGCCGACATCAAAGGTGAGGCCGTAGACTCGCTTGACCAGATAGGCTTGACTAGACACCTCCATAATCAAGTGAGTGCGACCATTTGAAACGGCTTCTGCCATCATAGCAAAGAGGTCGATACTTTCAGGTGTGGTCAGTGTAGACTTGAAAAAGGTTCGTCCGTCCAGCGTGGTGTTCATGGTGGATAGCATGGCTGGCTTGTGGCTCTGTTCTAGAATGGTGTAGGCAAAGTAGGCAGCAGTGGTCTTTCCTTTAGTGCCTGTGAAAGCAAGCAGTTTTAATTTGTCCTGTGGGTGACCGTAAAATTCCATGGCAATCAGACTCATAGCTTGCTTGATGTCTGTTACGATGATTGCTGGAATGCCGACTTCGTAGTCTTTTTCAGCGATATAAAAGCGTAGTCCAGCTGCAATGGCAGTCATGAGAAACTCAGTTTTGAAATTGGCTCCCTTGACGAAAAAGAGGGTCTTGCTGTCGACCTTGCGGCTGTCATAGCTAATCTGGTCAAAGACTTCTTCGTCTGACCAGTTGTAGCTGTAAATTCCGTTATCTATCATCTCACGGAAATTATGGTCATTTTTTAAAATGGTTAATACAGTGTCTAATCTAATCATACTTCTATTGTAAACTGATTGGCAGAGATTGACAAGTAAGAACCTGTATTCACAGCTCAGCAGCACTATTCAGGTCTTATTTTACGCTACCCATCGTTGCTTTTTTTCGAAATACAGTCAGTATTCCTTCAAAAAAGCGCCTTGATTATTGTAAAATAAGCTCCCGGTTAGAATTACTTCGCTTATGGATACAGGTTCTAAAACAAAAGAATAGGGTATAGTGAAAAACTATATCTTGTTTTAATAAAAGACTATGGAATTTTTGTATATTTTCATGAAAATTCTGACAATAAATGCTAAAATAACTATAAGTCTCATAAAGGAGGATTGTATGGCAGATTATAAAGTTGATACCTTATTAGCACACGCTGGGATTAATGCAGATGAAAAAACAGGGGCCTTGGTGTCGCCGATTCATCTATCCACGACCTATCAGCACCCAGAGTTTGGTCAATCGACAGGTTTTGATTATACACGGACCAAGAATCCGACCCGTTTGAATCTGGAGGCGACCTTGGCTGCGATTGAAAAGGCGGACTACGCCTTGGTGACCAGTTCTGGAATGGCAGCCTTGGTCTTGCTCTTTAGTGGCTTTCCAGTTGGTAGTCGAATTGTTGCTGCGCGTGATTTATACGGCGGTAGTTTTCGTTGGTTCAATGAGCAGGAAGAACAGGGACGTTTTCATTTTACCTATGCCAATTCAGAAGCAGAATTGCTCGCTCAGATTACGACTGAAACAGACTATGTTTTTATCGAAACGCCGACCAATCCTTTAATGGTGGAGTTTGATATTGCAAGAGTAGCAGAAGTCGCTCATACTTATGATGCTAAGGTCATCGTAGATAACACCTTTTACAGTCCTATTTATCAAAATCCCCTCCCTTTGGGAGCGGATGTGGTACTCCATTCTGCTACTAAGTATCTATCAGGGCATAACGATGTCCTAGCGGGTGTCTTGATGACCAATGACAGGGACTTGTACGACAAACTCTTTTATGACCAAAATACGACAGGACCAACCTTGTCTCCTTTTGATGCTTACTTATTGATGCGGGGCTTGAAAACTCTTGCTCTACGTATGGAACGCTCCACAAAAAATGCTCAGAAAGTGGTGGATTTTTTACGCCAATCAAGTGCGGTGCGAGAAGTTTACTACACTGGAAAAGGTGGTATGGTGTCAGTTAAGGTGGCTGATGAGAAGAAAATACCAAGAATTTTAAACCACCTCAAAGTCTTTACGTTTGCGGAAAGTCTTGGTGGTGTGGAGAGCTTGATTACCTATCCTGCGACGCAAACGCATGCGGATATTCCTGCGGACGTTCGTCATTCCTATGGTTTGACAGATGATTTGCTACGCTTATCGATTGGAATCGAGG
Source organism: Streptococcus respiraculi (assembly GCF_003595525.1). Lineage (NCBI taxonomy): Bacteria > Bacillati > Bacillota > Bacilli > Lactobacillales > Streptococcaceae > Streptococcus > Streptococcus respiraculi. Next base: position 1,010,487 of record NZ_CP022680.1, read on the forward strand.
ATGTAGACGACTTGATTGCAGACTTGAGACAGGCATTGGAGGGCTAGTATGGGACACTTTGATTTTACAACACGGCCTAATCGCTTAGCGCAACATTCTGAAAAATGGAAGACGAGTGAACGTGAGCCTGATTTGCTCCAGATGTGGGTAGCGGACATGGACTTTATCCCGTTTGAAGAGATACGGGAAGCAATCAAGCGCTATGCGAATGACTATATCTTTGGCTACACCTATGCCAGTGATGCGCTCTACCAGAGTATCGTTGACTGGGAAAAATTTGAGCATGGCTATGCTATTACTCGAGAAGATATTGTCTTGATTGAAGGTGTCGTGCCTGCGATTTCGATTGCGGTTCAAGCCTTGACAAATGAAGGAGATGCGGTGCTGATCAATACGCCAGTCTATCCTCCTTTTGCTCGTACGGTCAAGCTCAATCAGCGCAAATTGGTCACCAATTCTCTTGTCAAGAAAAATGGTCGTTTTGAGCTGGACCTCAAGCAGTTGGAAAAGGACTTGGTCGAGCAGGATGTAAAATTGTACATTCTTTGCAGTCCCCACAATCCTGGTGGTCGTGTCTGGAGCAGGGATGAGTTGGAAGCGGTTGGCCGCTTGTGCCAAAAGCACGGTGTCCTCTTGGTATCAGATGAGATTCATCAGGACTTGACCTTGTTTGGTCACAAGCACCATAGTTTTAATACCTTGCAGCCAGATTTTAAGAATTTCACCATTATATTGTCGTCAGCTACAAAAACTTTTAATATTGCAGGGACGAAGAATAGTTTTGCCATTATTGAAAATAAAAATCTGAAGAAGCGCTTTGCTAGACGACAGTTGGCTAATAATCACCATGAAGTTTCAACGGTTGGTCTATTAGCTACTGAAGCTGCCTTTTCGTACGGTAAGCCCTGGTTGGAGGAGCTGAAAGCAGTCTTAGAGCAGAATATCGACTATATTGTAGACTATCTTGGCTCACATACCAAGATTGATGTGATGAAGCCTGAAGGCACCTATCTCGTCTGGCTGGATTTTTCAGCTTACGGACTGAGCCATGAGGAAATCCATGAAAAATTGCGCAACGAAGCGCGTGTCGTTTTAAATGACGGTATGACCTTTGGAGGAGAGGGGACTTGTCATGCTCGTTTTAATGCGGCAACACCTTTTGAGACGGTTCAAGAAGCCTGTGAGCGGATTGCGCGTGTCTTTGAAAAGGATTAGTATGTTAGGATAAGGAGATATGGATATGAATTGGAAAAAGAAAGGATTGGCAACAATTTTAGGAGTAGGAGTTCTCCTACTTGCCTTTTTTAATACGTCGCTTGGGTGGAACTTATTTGGCTTACCTAGTCAGGCCTTTGCAGCCCTTGCAACCTTGGTGGGGAGCTTGATATTGTGGCTATTTGTAGCAACGGATTGGCCGAGTTTATTGACCTTAGTGAGTCTGGGCTTGATTCCGGAGATGACCTATGGTCAGGTTTCCCAGTGGTCTTTTGGAAACACGACTTTTGTTTTCTTGTTGTTTACCTTTGTCATGACCTACGCTTTGAATCAAACTTCGTTTTTGAAACGGGTGACATCAAAAGTGGTTCATAGTCGCTTTGCTATGAGTCGACCGTCCCGCTTTATTACAGCTTTTTTAGGAGTGGTTCTTATCTTGAGTAGTGTAATTTCACCGACTGTGATTTTCATGTTCTTGCTCCCCTTGTTTGAGGAAATCTGCCTACAATTTGGCTGGAAAAAAGGCGATAAGTCGGCTTCACATCTCTTGATTGCGGTGTTTATCACTATTGCCATCGGGACCGCCATCACACCGATTAACCATGTCTTTGCCATTACAGCTATGGGGCTGTATGCAGCCATGTCAAAAGTGGCAATCAGTAACCTGCAGTATATGCAATTTGCTGTACCAGCAGGGCTAGCCCTCTTTCTTGTCTTGCTCTTTTCTGTTCGTCTTTTGTTTAAAATTGATACTAAAGACATTCAAATCAAAGAATTAGATAGTTTGACGGACTTAGCGCCAGTTGATAAGCGGGAAAAATGGATTGTTGGAATCTTTTTGGGCATGGTGGCTATGTGGCTGGTTCCTGAAATTTTAGCAGGTGGTCTCCCAGCTTTTGCAGCGTTCTTTAAACAGGCTGGAATCATGTTTCCACCGCTTCTGATGACAGCTGTTCTTGCCTTATTGCATGTAGAAGGTAAGCCGCTATTGAACATTTCAGAAGCTATTTCCAAAGGTGTGCACTGGCCTAGTATGCTCTTGGTGGGATCGACCTTGGCTTTGGGGACGATTTTATCCAATGAAAAAGTCGGAGTTGTTACCCTCTTAAATGAGCAGTTGTCTCCATTTGTGGTGGGGCTTAGTCCAGTGTTAATGGTAATCTTCTTCGTAGTTTGGGCGGGTGTTCAGACCAATTTTACCTCGAATCTAGTGACGGTCTCTGTCGTGACCACCATGGCTCTAACTATTTACCAATCAGCTGGCACTCAATTTTCAGCTAATATTGCTGTTATCTCTTGTGCCATTGGCTACATGGCTTCACTTGCCTTTGTAACAGCACCAGCCATGCCTTATGTTGCGATTTCAATTGGTTCAGAGTGGACCAATAGTCGCGATACATTTCTATTTGGTTGCTGGATGTTGCTGTGGAGTATCCTGTCAGCCATTGCTATTTTCTACCCGCTTGGGGTACTTGTTTTACAATAGGAGGAATATCACATGTTATCAAAACAAAGAGAAACCATCGACCGAATTGATAGAGAAATCGTACGCTTGTTTGAAGAGCGGATGCAGACGGCTCTAGAGGTGGTTGCGATTAAAAAAGAGCATGGTTTACCAGTGCTTGATAGTAGCCGTGAAGCGCAGGTGATTAAAAAGGTATGTAGCTACCTTGAAGACCCCTCGTTGCGTGATCCTTTGAAAGAACTCTATACAGAAATGATGCGCTTGTCCCGTGCCCACCAACAGAAACAATTGGACAAATAGTATCAGTGTTGAATAGTCTTGCAAGGGAAGGGAGTAGAGCTACTTTCTATCTAGTTGATTATATAGCGAATTGAATAAAGGTTAGGGCATCGTTAAGTCGCTTTGATGAACGCCAGTTCTATCTGCAACTCCTTGCCTTGTCCTATTCTTTTCTCAAGCCACTATACAAGTATAAAAAGTCTGTAATAAATGAAATGGTCATTTGAATGGCCATTTTATTACTATTGTGAAATCTCTTTGTTAGTGCTATTATTTGTCGTAGGGGGATTTCCCAGAAATGGTATAGTGATATGCTTTTTGCACTTTTCGCAGTGGTGAAAACACCAAAAATGATAAATTGTAGTGTGTGAGGGGGTAGCTAGACCTAGGCTTGTCAAAAAGGGGGAGAACTCCGTAGGAGGTTGCCATTGCCCACACTAGATTAGGATAAGTGCCAACAAAATAAAGAAAATGAACTAGTACAACGGGTAAATTAAATGTTTAACAAGAAAGAACAAATGTATTATAAGGAACTGATTCAAAAGCAGCTGATTGAGGAGGAAGAACTGGCTGACTTTTACCTTTCTCAGAATGGTTCCTCGCTATATGCGACCATTTTTCGTCCACCAAATGGATTTTCAGTCATCAGACTTTCGAATCATCCCATGGTAAAAAATTATCAACTTCTCCCTAAGATTGATGTTAGGTTACCAGAGTGTGAAGAAAGATTATCCAAGAGTGTTCTAAGAGCGAAGCGAAAAAAGATGCACTATTTTCTTTATGCCACGCTACAACTGCTTTTAGAAGCTAAGTCTCATCGTCTTACTTTCTATGTGGATGATAGCTATAATACTTTTAAAGAGGAGAGTTTACCTCCAATTTTTTATGTTGAACGTAACTCCCGAGGGAGTCGGATAGATTGGTTAAGCATTGACAAAAAACTTACAACTTTTATGGAGACACTTTATCGTTATGGATTTATCTCTATCTTAAAACCCCTTAAGGGAGGTTGCGAAGTCTATGTGACGACAGCAGGACGATCAGTTATTAAATATCTTGACAGCCGTTATAAAGTTTTCTGGGAGAAGGATCGTCGTCTGATTAAATGGCATATCGTTCATCTACCGTCTGTCATTTTCAAAAGAAGTAGTAAATTGACAAAAATAGAAAACCAAGAGCGTTACTGCATTAGGCGACGAATCCAGGAAAGAATTGAGTATCAAAATCGTTCCATAGTACGGCGTGTAATCGATAAATTGTTAGGTAGAACATTCACCCAAGAGCCTTATAGTTCCCCGATAATAAGCTTTGAAGACGGTCGTCTAGAAAAACCAAAAAGAAAAACGAATGATGTTGTTAAAACTATTACAAACGATAAGAGTGAGTTAAAAAAAGAAGATAAAAAGGCTGGTCGAGAGAAAATGAAAGTAGCTGTTGATAATCGCAATAGCATTGATTTATCCAGTAATTTAAATATAGATACATTTGCAAAGCTTCAACACTTTATGGAGCAATTAGATGATAGTCAAGAAACCAATGAATAATGATGAACCGTAGTTTAGTGTTTTTGGCTGATATAAAAAGCTTCATCATCTTTGATAGGGAAATTCCCCACTAAATAAATTATAGAGCAAAAAGTTTGCCATTTTGGCAAGCTTTTTTTGATATTTTTTGGTAAAATAGAAAAAACAAATAGAAGAGGTTATATCATGGAGAAATTCCAAGTTATTGCACATCCACTTATTCAGCATAAATTATCCATCTTGCGTCGTACAGATACGCCTACTAAGGCTTTTCGTGAGTTGGTGGATGAAATCGCTATGCTAATGGGGTATGAAGTGCTACGCGACTTACCATTAGAAGATGTTGAAATTGAAACTCCAATTACCAAAACTGTCCAAAAACAAATCGCTGGTAAAAAATTGGCCATTGTTCCAATCTTACGTGCCGGAATCGGTATGGTGGACGGTCTATTAAGTCTTGTACCAGCTGCCAAAGTTGGGCACATCGGTATGTACCGCGATGAGGAAACCTTGCAACCAGTTGAATACTTGGTCAAATTACCAGAAGACATTGACCAACGTCAAATTTTTGTTGTTGACCCGATGCTTGCGACAGGTGGTTCTGCGATTTTGGCGATTGATTCACTGAAAAAACGTGGTGCAACCAATATCAAATTTGTCTGCCTTGTTGCAGCACCAGAAGGCGTTAAAGCCCTTCAAGCCGCTCATCCAGATGTGGATATTTTCACCGCAGCCTTAGATGAAAAATTAAATGAAAAAGGCTATATCGTTCCAGGATTGGGAGATGCTGGAGACCGTCTGTTCGGTACAAAATAAGCCATTACGAAGGAAAGGACTCGTCTCCTTTCTTTTTTTGTAGATAATATTGGCATTTGATTTCTGATGAAACAATCTCGCTCCCTCTCAAGTTTTTTATTTGACCTTTTTTGACTATTTAAGTATAATAATCTCAAAATCGAAAAGGAGAATACTATGATTCCTGTAGTTATTGAACAAACCAGCCGTGGGGAACGCTCGTATGATATTTACTCACGCCTCTTAAAAGATCGTATTATCATGTTGACAGGTCCAGTTGAGGACAATATGGCAAACTCTGTCATTGCCCAGTTGCTTTTCCTTGATGCGCAAGACCCAACCAAGGATATTTATCTCTATGTCAATACTCCTGGTGGTTCTGTCTCAGCAGGTCTTGCCATTGTGGACACTATGAACTTTATTAAGGCAGATGTCCAAACCATTGTTATGGGAATGGCTGCCAGCATGGGAACGATTATCGCTTCAAGCGGTGCTAAGGGTAAACGCTTCATGTTACCACACGCAGAATACATGATTCACCAGCCAATGGGTGGTACTGGTGGCGGTACGCAACAGACCGATATGGCCATTGCAGCCGAGCACTTGCTCAAAACTCGTAACACTCTTGAGAAAATCCTTGCGGATAATTCAGGAAAAACTGTCAAACAAATCCACAAAGATGCTGAGCGTGATTACTGGATGAGTGCTAAAGAAACTCTTGATTATGGCTTTATTGACCAAATTATGGAAAATAATCAGTTGAAGTAAGGAGTGAGACATTCTCACGTTGAAAAAGACAAGTTAGCATTTCTAATTTGTCTTTTTTTCTTTGAATAAAAAATTTTTTTGAGATACTTTTCTTAGGTGGTGCGGACGGTAGAAATAATCCAGTGGATTATTTTAGCCCGAGCCCAGAAACAAAGGAGCGAGGATAATCGATTTAAAAAAAATCACGATTGAGTCCCACTCCCTACTTTTACCACAGCGAAAAATATCTGATGAGGCTCGCTCTTCTCGCGAAAATCGGAAAATCAAATGTTCAGTTAGCAGAGCTTTTGATTCTGTTTAAATAAATTTCGGGTTTGTCTACGTTTTGCAAAAATCCAATCATTTAATTGGAATTTTTGTGTTATGTAAGGATACAAGCAAGTCTTGAAAGGTACTGAGAAAGACCTGAGCAGCTTGCGATAGGGGCTGTTGTTTGCTCCAGATGAGTTTCATAGGTGAGCTGATCTGAGGCAAGATAGGGCGAAAAACCAGACCGTTTTCGGGGCCTGTATGCACCAATTTATCAAAGGTAAGGGCGTAACCTAGTCCTTCTTTGACAAAGAGGGAGGCATTATAAATCAAATCATAGGTTGCGACAATCTGCAACTGTTCCTCTTGCTCCTTGATTGGGTTGGGCATTTCATCGGTGAATCCTTGCCTAGATACAATTAAGGGAAGGTCAAGTAAATCGGTAATCTCAAGGCTCTCTTTTTCGGCTAAAGCGTCATGGGCAGGCATAAGCAAGCCCCAGGTATCCTGATAAGGGACTTCGAGAATCTGATAGGAAGAGGTATCCATTTCCTGGACAACCAGCGCAAAATCAAGCAAGCCTTTGTTTAGATGATCGGTGACCAGCTCAAAATTCCCACTGTAGAGATGAAAAGTGGTATGAGGGTAGGCTTGGCGTAGGTGTTTGGCTGTCTTTGCAATCAGGTGCATTCCTTCTGATTCTGCGCAGCCGATAGAGATATCTCCGCCTTGAAAATCTTGCATCGCCTCGAATTCAGCAAGTGTTCGATCGACCATGCCGACAATGGCAAGAGCACGTTGGTAGAAGATTTCCCCTTCGGGAGTTAGAGAAATAGAGTGATTGCCTCGATGAAAGAGGAGGTGCCCCATTTCTTCTTCCAAGTCCTTGATTTGCCGGGAGAGAGTAGGCTGTGTGACGTGGAGCTGTGCGGCTGCTTTGCTCATATTTTGCTTTCTGGCAGCTTCTAGAAAATACCGTAAGACCCTGATTTCCATTTGTTCTCCTTTACTATTCTATTTTTCTAGTATACCACAGGTATGACTAAAAAGCATATCAAACTATAGTGGATAGGTATTTGCTATTTCTGCTGATCAAAAGTATACTGATGAAAAAAGGAGGACGATATGGATATTCAGACATTTCTTGAAAAGATGAAAACGGGTCAGGAGGTTCTTGCAGGTTCGGAGAATCATGAAATCATGCACGCCTTGTCTCAGAGAGCTTTGCAAATCACCATGACCTTAAACAACAGCTATCATAGCCCAGCTGAAGTGGTAGCCTTGATGCAGGAATTAACAGGAGAGCAGATTGGGGCTAACTTTACTCTTTTTCCGCCCTTTTCGACAGATTGCGGTCGCAATATTGTCATTGGTAATAATGTTTTTATCAATGCAGGTTGTAAATTTCAGGATCAAGGGGGTATCACGATTGGGGATCGGACCTTGGTTGGTCATAATGTCGTGATAGCAACCCTCAACCATTCTTTTGAGGTAGCAAAACGTGGCAATTTAGTGCCAGCCGCTGTCTCGATTGGTCAAGATGTCTGGATTGGAGCGAATGCGACCATTTGCCCAGGAGTAAAGATTGGGGACGGAGCAGTGATTGCTGCAGGCGCGGTTGTAACCAAGGATGTAGCTCCTGGAACAGTGGTCGGTGGCGTTCCTGCCAAGGTTCTCAAAGAGATTGAGCCTGAAAAATAGAAAAAATATGGTCAGAAAAAAGAGAATGGCAACAGAGTGTAGAGCGATAAAAAATTTTTTCGCTATTTGCTGGCTGATATCTATCAGTCGATTAGCAGCTTGCGAGAGCGCTCACCCAACAGATTCTTCCTACACAGGAAGCAGTTCAAAACATCAAACGGAGATAGATATGGTAGAGCAGGCGATAAGAGACATCACTATTCAGATTGGAAGGGAGCAATTTCGTGTTTCCTTGGAAGGCAATCAAGCGACTCGAGAATTGGTAGCCTTGTTGACAGAGGCTCCTATGACTATTGATGTGTCTGATTATGCTGGCTTTGAAAAAGTAGGAAGTCTTGGTAGGCTTCTAACCAGTAGTGACCAAAAAATGACAACTCAAAACGGGGATATTGTCCTCTATAACAGCCGACAACTTGTCTTATTTTACGGCAGCAATACATGGTCATATACCAAAATCGGTAGCGTCACGGATAAAGAAGGATGGAAGCAAGCTTTAGAGGGTGCTCCTCAGGCGTTAGCAGTATCGCTTATTCTTTAACGTTTAAGTAAGTACCATCTGAGAGCTTTTTCAAATTTTTTGCTATAATAGGAAATAGAAGAAATGAAAGAGGACTAGTATGGCATTTGAAAAACAAGAACGAGTGAGTTTAGCAGTTTATCTACATTACAACCGCGATGCGAGAAAATTAAATCAGTATGGGGATATCATCTACCATTCTCGCCGATTGCGTTATTTATTGCTATATGTCAATCAGGAAAACGTGGACAATCTGATGACCACTTTGAAAAAAGAAAAGTTTGTCAAGAAGGTCCTTCCCTCTCATGTGAAGGAATTGGATACCAATTTTGTGGGAAGTTTATGGCGTCAAGAAGAGAAAAATAGTATTTAAAATTATTTTTCTTTTTTTGTTGACAATTTTCTGATAATTCAGTATATTAGATACATCGCAAAAATTATGAAAGTTTTAAGGAGTTTTTATGAAAACAAATAAATTCAAATTAGCCTTAGTTAGTTTTGCTTCTGCAGCGCTTCTTGCAGCTTGTGGAAATGTATCAAGTACCAACTCATCTGCGACTGGTACCGAATTAGGCGATACAGTCAAAATCGGTTACAATTTGGAATTGTCAGGTGCTGTTTCATCTTATGGTCAAACTGAGAAAAATGGTGCAGATCTTGCAGTAAAAGAAATCAATGCAGCAGGTGGTGTTGACGGTAAGAAAATCGAAGTGGTTGCGAAAGACAACAAATCAGAAACAGCTGAAGCAGCGACTGTTGCAACAAGTCTTGCAAGTGAAGGTGTGAACGTCATCATCGGTCCCGCAACGTCAGGTGCGTCAGGTGCGTCTATCGCAAACGTAACAGCTGCAGGTGTACCAATGATTACTCCTTCAGGAACGCAAACAGACCTTGTCGTGAATAGCGAAGGAAAAGTACAAGATTTCTTCTTCCGTACAACCTTTACGGACGGATACCAAGGTGAAATTATGGCAGAATATGCAACAAAGAACTTGAATGCTAAGAAAGTTGTCCTTTACTATGATAATTCTTCAGATTATGGTAAAGGTGTTGCAGAATCCTTCCAAAATGCATACAAGGGTGAAATTGTTTCAACGATTACCTTTGCTTCAGGTGATAAAGATTTCCAAGCAGCCCTTACAAAATTAAAAGGTCTTGACTTTGATGCCATCATCATGCCAGGTTACTACAACGAAACAGGAACAATCGTCAAACAAGCACGTGGTCTTGGCATTGACAAACCAATCCTTGGTTCAGACGGATTTGACTCACCATTGTTTGCAGAATTGGCAACCGCTTCAGCAGCAAATAAAGTGTATTACCTATCTGCCTTTGTACCATCAGCAAGCGACCGTGCAAAAGAATTCCATGATGCGTATATGAAAGAATATGGCGAAGAACCTTCTATGTTCTCAGCACTTGCTTATGACTCAGTTTATATGGCAGCAGAAGCATCAAAAGGAGCAAAAAACTCTGTAGAAGTAAAAGATAAATTGGCTGCTTTGAAAGACTTTGACGGAGTAACTGGTAAAATGTCTATCGACAAAGACCACAACGTTGTAAAATCTGTTTATGTGGTGAGCTTGAAAGACGGTAAAGCAGATACAGTTGATACAGTATCTCTTACAGAAGCAGCTAAATAATCAATAATAGTCATTATTATTTACTGATACAAGCAAGGAGTCTAGGACGGTTGTCCCAGACTCCATTGCCATGTATAGACAGTCAAAAAATAGCCTGCGATTAGGAAATCGGCTAGTATTAATCTTTTAGAAAGTTTGGTGAACACATGCTTCAACAGCTGGTCAATGGTTTGATTCTAGGTTCTGTGTATGCCTTGTTGGCCTTGGGTTATACAATGGTATATGGAATTATCAAACTGATTAACTTTGCCCACGGGGATCTCTATATGATGGGAGCCTTTATGGGATATTATTTTTTAAATAAGCTAACCTTTATTTCAAATGGAGGTCTTCGCTTATTCGTTGCCTTGATTGCTACTATGATTGGGACAGCGATTTTAGGGGTTGTGATTGAGTTTTTAGCCTATCGACCTTTACGGAATTCAACCCGTATCGCAGCCTTGATTACAGCGATTGGTGTTTCCTTCTTCTTGGAATACATCATGGTTTATTTCTTCACTGCGGATGTCAAACCTTTTCCGCAGGTCTTAGATGCGACTAAATTTAACCTTGGTCCTGTTACGGTAGACAGTATCCAATTGATTATCTTAGGAGTTTCTCTCTTTCTCATGGTGGCCTTGCAGCTTATTGTCAAGAAGACAAAAATGGGGAAAGCTATGCGCGCTGTGTCCGTAGATAGCGATGCCGCACAACTAATGGGAATCAATGTCAATCGTACGATTAGCTTTACCTTTGCCCTTGGGTCAGCCTTGGCAGGTGCAGCTGGTGTCTTACTGGGCTTGTACTACAACCAAATCGAGCCCCTCATGGGGATGACACCTGGTTTGAAAGCCTTTGTTGCTGCGGTTTTAGGTGGAATCGGAATCATTCCTGGTGCAGCTCTAGGTGGTTTTGTCATCGGGGTCATTGAAACCTTTACCTATGTGATTGGTTTAGATACCTTCCGCGATGCGATTGTCTATATCGTCTTGATTATCATTTTATTGGTAAGACCAAGTGGTATTCTTGGGAAAAACGTGAAAGAGAAGGTGTAGTCATGGAAAGAAATCTAAAAGTAAATGCAATCTGGCTCCTTGTCTTAGTAGCAGGTTTTGGAGTGCTTCAAGGTCTTGTTGCAACAGGTATTTTGAATTTCTACTATATTCAGATTGTTCAACAAATTGGTATTAATATCATCATGGCTGTTGGCTTGAATTTGATTGTTGGTTTTTCAGGTCAATTCTCGCTCGGCCACGCAGGATTTATGGCAATTGGTGCCTATTCTGTCGGCGTCCTTGGAAAAATGATGCCAAGCTATGGCGGATTTGCAGTATCGCTCCTTGTGGGAATGGTACTTGCAGGTGGTGTTGCCCTCTTGGTCGGTCTTCCAACGCTCCGTTTAAAAGGAGACTACCTCGCCATTGCAACGCTTGGTGTGGCTGAAATTATCCGTATCTTTATCATCAATGGAGGCAAATTAACCAACGGTGCAGCAGGTATCATGGGGATTCCTCTTTTTACCAACTGGCAATTGGTCTATGCTTTTGTGGTGATTACAACGATTTTCACTGTGAACTTCCTACGTAGTCCTATGGGACGGACGGTTATTTCTGTCCGTGAAGACGAAATTGCAGCAGAATCTGTCGGGGTTAATCCAACCAAAATGAAGGTTATTGCCTTTGTCTTTGGTGCCATGACAGCAGCTATTGCGGGCGGTCTTCATGCAGGCTATGTTGGTACGATTGTGCCAAAAGACTTTGCATTTATGACCTCTGTGAACATTTTGATTATCATTGTATTGGGTGGACTTGGCTCAATCACGGGCACCTTTGTAGCAGCGATTGTCCTAGGCGTCTTAAACGTTTACCTCAAGAGCTATGCAAGTGTCAGCATGATTATCTACTCACTTGCCCTTATCTTGCTCATGATTTTCCGTCCAGGTGGTCTTTTAGGAACGAAGGAATTATCCTTTGCTCGATTCTTCAAGAAGAAGGAGGATGCAAACTAATGGCGCTTCTTGATGTAAAAAAATTAACCAAAAACTTCGGTGGTCTGACCGCCGTTGGTGATGTGACCATGGAGTTGCACGAAGGCGAATTGGTCGGTTTGATTGGACCAAATGGTGCAGGAAAGACGACTCTTTTTAATCTCTTGACCGGCGTCTATGAGCCAAGTGAGGGAACGATTACCCTAGCAGGAACTCTCTTAAACGGCAAAGCTCCGTCTAAAATTGCTGCTCTCGGATTGGGGCGGACCTTCCAAAATATCCGTTTGTTCAAAGATATGACTGTCTTGGAAAATGTGTTGATTGGCTTAAGCAACCACGGGAAAAATCATGTTTTTGCAAGTTTTTTCCGTCTCCCTGCCTTTTACAAGAATGAAATGACTCTCCGTGAAAAAGCAATTGAACTCTTGAAAATCTTTGATTTAGATAAGGATGCTGATACCTTGGCTAAAAATCTTCCCTATGGACAACAACGCCGTCTGGAAATCGTTCGTGCCTTAGCGACGGAGCCAAAAATTCTCTTTCTTGATGAACCAGCTGCGGGGATGAATCCACAGGAAACAGCGGAATTGACGCAGTTAATCCGTAAAATCAAAAACGAATTTAATATTACGATTATGCTGATTGAACATGATATGAGCTTAGTTATGGAAGTAACAGAGCGTATCTATGTTCTAGAATACGGTCGCCTGATTGCCCATGGTACACCAGAGGAAATTAAGACTAATAAACGTGTTATCGAAGCTTATCTTGGAGGTGAGGCCTAATGTCAATGTTAAAAGTAGAAGACTTATCCGTCCATTACGGTGTCATCGAAGCGGTGAAAAATGTATCCTTTGAAGTCAATGAAGGAGAAGTTGTCACCTTGATTGGGGCAAACGGTGCAGGAAAAACTTCTATCTTGCGGACCATTTCAGGATTGGTACGTCCCTCTTCTGGGAAAATCAGCTTTTTAGGAAATGAAATCCAACGTGTTCCGGCTCGTAAAATTGTAGCAGACGGCTTGTCTCAAGTGCCAGAAGGACGCCATGTTTTTGCAGGCTTGACCGTTATGGAAAACTTGGAAATGGGTGCATTCTTGCGCAATAATCGAGAAGAAAACCAAGCAAATCTGAAAAAAATCTTTGCCCGCTTCCCGCGTTTGGAAGAACGGAAAAACCAAGATGCGGCAACCCTTTCAGGGGGAGAGCAGCAAATGCTTGCGATGGGACGAGCTCTTATGAGTCAACCTAAATTGCTACTTCTTGATGAACCGTCTATGGGGCTTGCGCCAATCTTTATTCAAGAAATTTTCGATATCATCCAAGATATCCAAAAACAAGGAACAACCGTTCTCCTAATTGAACAAAACGCCAACAAGGCCCTTTCAATTGCAGACCGAGGTTACGTCCTTGAAACAGGAAAAATCGTCCTCTCAGGAACAGGAAAAGAACTCCTCACCTCAGAAGAAGTCAAAAAAGCATATCTAGGTGGTTAAAAAGGTCCAGTGGACCTTTTTAAGTTGGAGATAGGAACCGCTGGTAAGCGGTTTTCTTCTATTCAGAGGCTCATGTCTTGTTTTAAGTTGGAGATGGGAGCTAGCGCGAGCTAGTTTTTTTAGATTTTTTTGTTGATGTTCATTCTAGGACACTTTTTACGAATAGACGAATGTAGTGTAGAAACCGGGGGCTTGATGCTCGTTGTTTTACTGAAAACAGCTGGGAATATGGTATAATAATAGGGACAGACAAAAAGGAGAGATTATGCAACGATTACAAAGGAAATTGGCTGCCGAGTTTGGGATTGATTTTTCAGATTTGACCTTACTTGAGACAGCTTTTACACACACATCTTATGCCAATGAGCACCGCCTTCTAAAAATTTCACATAATGAGCGTTTGGAATTTTTAGGAGACGCTGTTCTACAATTGATTATTTCTCGTTATTTGTACCAGAAATACCCCCATTTTCCAGAAGGAGAAATGTCCAAGCTGCGCTCAACTTTCGTGCGAGAGGAAAGTTTAGCAGGGTTTACACGTGCTTGTGGTTTTGAAGCTTTTCTTCGTCTTGGTAAAGGGGAAGAAAAGTCTGGCGGTCGCAATCGTGATACGATTTTAGGAGATTTATTTGAAGCCTTTTTAGGTGCTCTTCTCTTAGATAAGGGGGTAGAGGCGGTTGAAGCGTTTCTCTACCAAGTCATGATTCCGCAACTTGAAGTCGGGAATTTTGAACGTGTGACAGATTACAAGACAAGTTTGCAGGAACTATTGCAGGTGAACGGCGAAATCATGATTCAATACCAAGTTGTAGCAGAAGATGGCCCAGCCCACGATAAAGTGTTTGAGGTTGAAGTATTGGTAAATGGTCAAGCTATAGGCAGAGGTCAAGGACGCTCCAAAAAACAAGCTGAACAAGCTGCTGCGAAGAATGCAGTGGAGGCAAGAGGGTAGGTATGTATCTCAAATCAATTGAAATGCAGGGCTTCAAGTCCTTTGCAGATAAAACAAAGGTTATCTTTGACCGAGGGGTAACGGCAGTTGTTGGTCCAAATGGTTCAGGTAAGTCCAATATCACAGAAAGTCTTCGTTGGGCCTTGGGTGAATCGTCTGCAAAAAGTCTCCGTGGTGGGAAAATGCCAGACGTCATTTTTGCAGGAACTGAAAGTCGCAAGGCACTCAATTATGCCTCTGTTATCGTTACCTTGGATAATAGTACAGGTTTCATTGCAGGTCGTCAGAAAGAAATCAAGGTCGAGCGCCATATTTACCGTTCAGGAGACAGCGAGTATCTGATTGATGGTCAGAAAGTTCGCTTACGAGATATTCATGATTTGTTTATGGATACAGGTCTCGGTCGAGATTCCTTTTCGATTATTTCCCAAGGTCGGGTTGAAGCGATTTTTAACTCTAAGCCAGAGGAACGCCGTGCGATTTTTGAAGAGGCCGCAGGTGTTCTGAAATACAAAACTCGTAAGAAAGAAACAGAGAGTAAATTATCACAGGCTCAGGACAATCTGGATCGTCTTGAAGATATTATTTATGAGTTAGACAACCAAGTCAAACCGCTTGAAAAACAGGCTCAAGTAGCTCAGAAATACTTGATATTAGACGAAGAACGTAAAGATTTGTATCTGAATGTCTTAGTGGCTCAGATTACCAGAGGACACAAGAGCATTCAGCAAAAAGAGGCGGGTTTAAATCAAGTGAAGGCTGACTTGGCCCAGTATTATGAGCAACGCGATCAGTTTGAACTTAAAAATCAGGCTTTGAAACAGCAGCGCCAGCAGTTGAATATCAAATTAGAGCATGAACAGGCTGTTTTACTCGATGTGACCAAGCTTATCAGTGATTTAGAGCGCAAGATTGAAGTGCATCAATTGGAGTCCAGTCAGAACGAAACCAGTCGCCAAGAAGCGCAAGCTCGGTTGCTCGATTTGGACGAAAAACGTGCGAAAACAAGCGAACTACTAGTTGAGAAAACTGCTCATCTGACCCAGTTACAGGAAGAATTGGAAAAGATGAAAATAGCGATTGCAGAAAAAGAAGTAGAACTAGGCTATTTTTCAGAAGATCCAGATCAAGTGCTCGATCATCTGAGAGAGCAGTATGTCAAATTGCTACAAGATGAGGCTGAAGTATCTAATAGTCTTGCCAAAGTAGAGCAAGATATTGCCAATCAACATCGTTTAACAGAGAGCCAGTCAGAAGAATTAGCCCGCCTGCAGTCGGAAATCAAGACCAGTCAAGCAGAATTAGCCCAGCTAGAGAAAAATCTCACCGAGGCAGAAGCGCATTTACAGCACTTGCTAGAAGACTATCAGGATAAGCAAAAAGTCCTAGTTGCCTTGGACAAGGATTATCAGGCCAGCCAGTCTAAGATGTTTGACTTGTTGGATCAATTAAAGACGAAAAAAGCCCGTCAATCCAGTCTGGAAGCGATTTTGCAGAATCATTCAAATTTCTATGCGGGTGTCAAGGCTGTCTTGCAACAGGCTGATCGAATCGGTGGAATTGTAGGAGCAGTCAGTGCCAATTTAACCTTTGATATAGAGTATCAGACGGCTCTTGAAATTGCGCTTGGTGGAGCGAGTCAGCATGTGATTGTCGAAGATGAGGCAACAGCCAAGTCCGCCATTGCTTTCTTGAAACAACATCGGCAAGGTCGGGCTACCTTTTTGCCGTTGACCACGATTAAACCGCGCCATTTAGCAAGTCATCTCTTGAGCCAATTGCAATCTGCGACAGGATTTTTAGGCTTAGCAAGTGATTTGGTTAGCTTTGATGTTCGGTTAGAACCTATTTTCCAAAATTTACTGGGAACGATAGCCATTTTTGATACGATAGAGCATGCCAATCAGGCTGCGCGGGCGACCAAATTCCAAGTGCGTCTGGTAACCTTAGACGGTACCGAAATTCGCCCTGGTGGAGCTTTTGCAGGAGGAAGCAATCGTACCAATAATACCACTTTTGTTAAGCCAGAATTAGACCTGCTAGCAGAAGAAATAGCAGTTTTAAGCAAGGAATTGCAGGAGCAAGAACAGCTAGTAGCTGGGAAAAAAGAAGAAGCAGAAGCCATTCGTCAATCTCTGGAAGAAACAAAAGAATTTGGTGAGGAGGCGCGCCTTGTTGAGCAACGGATTCGCTTCTCTTATGAACAGCTAGCCGATAAGCTTGGGGAATTACAGACCTTGTACGATGTGCAAGTAGGACAGGCAGGTCAAAGCATCTTATCTGACTTGCAGGATTTGGCAAGTAATTACCAGACACAGCTTGCTGATTTTAGTGAGAAAAAGGCTAAGTTGACAGAGCAGATTGAGGAGATGAAGACCAATCGCTATGCCATTCAAGAGCAGGTGCAGACCTTGCAAGAAAGTCTATCAAGCCTGAAAGTCACTCAGAGCGAGCGGATCAGTGAAGTACGCTTTGAGCAGACAGACATCACGCGCCTGCAAGAAGAAGAAGCAAGTGTTGTGCATGAAATGGAGCTTTTGCAGGCTGTCATTGATCAGAAAGTAGAAGCGCAGGATGATACGAGCTTAGAGATGTTAGAAGAGCAATTGCTGGCAGCTAAAAGCAAGCAGACCGAGACCAATCAGCTTCTCATCCGCCTCAAGTTAGAACTTGAAGATATTGAGGGGCAATTCGAAGATATTCAGTCACGGTTAGAGCAAATGCGCTTGAAAAATGACGAGTTGATTCGCAAGCAAGCCAAGCTCGAGGCAGATTATGAGCAAGAAGCTGGTCGGCTCAAGACCTTGCTGGCTAATTTGACAGAGCATTATAAAATGAGTTTTGAAGAAGCGCAGACAAAGGCTGAAGTCCTAGAAGATTTGACTCGTGCAGAGCAGACCCTCAAAGACTTAGAACGTGCCATTCGTGCGTTGGGGCCTGTCAACTTAGAAGCGATTGCCCAGTACGAAGAAGTGTATCAGCGCTTGACCTTCTTAAATGAACAGCGTGAGGATATCTTATCAGCCCGTAATCTCTTGCTCGATACCATTCATGAAATGGATGACGAGGTCAAGGAACGCTTTAAACAGACCTTTGAAGCCATTCGCGAGAGCTTTAAGCGGACTTTTAAGCAAATGTTTGGTGGCGGGTCAGCAGATTTAATTTTGACTAGTCCAGATATTTTGACTGCAGGCGTAGAGATTTCCGTTCAGCCGCCGGGTAAGAAAATCCAGTCTCTGAATTTGATGTCTGGTGGTGAAAAAGCCTTGTCAGCCCTTGCTCTTCTCTTTTCAATTATCCGCGTGAAGACCATTCCGTTTGTTATTTTGGATGAGGTGGAAGCCGCGCTTGATGAGGCCAATGTCAAACGTTTTGGGGATTATCTCAATCGATTTGATAAGTCCAGCCAATTTATTGTCGTTACCCACCGTAAGGGGACAATGGCAGCAGCAGATGCCATGTATGGGGTGACCATGCAAGAGTCAGGCGTATCAAAGATTGTCTCTGTTAAGTTGAAAGATATAGAAAGTGTGTAGGTGGATAGATGATAAAGAAGATAATTGCCACCGAAATCGGAATAAGGAAATTGATACAATAGAATACAAAGAAAGCCTTGGAAATAGCAGTTTCCAAGGCTTTTTAGCTACCTATAGTAAAAGAGAAAAGTTGTAAGAGTAGATGTTTTTTATTGAGACACCCTTGATTGGTATATCGTTAAAAGGTAGAGAATGATTCCCCTTATTCTTTGTTGACTAGTTTATCAAAATGGCTAGTGTAGTGTAATTTTAATTTATCCTCTCCTAAAATATCAAGTACTTGTATAGCCTGTTTCATTTTTTCAGTTCCACTAGTTGATTGGCAACGTTTAAATTCAAAGTAACCAATTGCATAGAGAAAAACTGTCTGTTCATAAAAGTTTAATTCGTTATCTAACAATACTTTTATCTCATCAATTAAATAGAAGCAGTTAGTAAATTCTTCCATATCTATGCTAAGGATTAAACAATTGATAGCAAGCTGAGTGACAGCTCGTTTATTAGTTTTATTCAATGAAGGGTATATGTAATTGTTTAACATTTCTTTCGTCAATAGAAAGTAGGAGTTATAGTTAATTGTTCGTACACAGTTACCTAATAAAATGATTTCATAGTATCCCCATTTTTCAACTTTAAAGAGATAATCTGTTAACTGAAGCAATTCATCATCTGATGGAATGATGCTTGAATCCATTGTGTGTAAAATGGATTTTACCATTGTTTTTTCAAAAGAATCTAAAGTGTAATTTGAGGAATCAGAAAGTAGAGATTGTATATTATTGATGTTTTGTGATGAATATTGCTTACGAATATACTGAACCAAATTAACGAATGACTCGGTTTTGGTATAGTCCTGATCATGTAAAATAAGAAATTCATCTAACGTAATGTGTAATTTGTCTAAAATATTGATCAGTCGTATACATGATATTTCTGATTCTCCACGCTCAAATCGGGATATTTGCGATTTTGAAAGATGCTCATCAGCTACAGAACATAGACTGATTTGTTTGCCTTTACGAACTTTTCTAAGTGTGATGCCAAGTTTTGATTTCATGATTTTTCCCATTTTCCCAACAAAAAGATGACTTAGTTTTATTTATTGTACAATAAATAAAACTTGAAAGGAAGTCTAAATATGAAGAAAGTTCGAAAGTTCTAAAATGAAGTGACTTACTAGAATATAGAAAAAGAAAAAGAATTATTCTAGAAGTATTTGACATAATAGCTAATATGGAAACTCTTTTCAGTGAATTGAATAATTTTTTTAGTACGGAGGAAGTATTATGAAGATAATGATTATTTCTGGTGGAAACAGTGACGAAAATAAAATTTCAATGCTTTCAGGTCAGAGTATATGTAAAGCTTTAAAAAGATTAGGACATGAAGTAGTAATTCAACAAATCCCTTCCTTAGTAACTAATAGTGATATAGGGTCTTTTCTTATATCTAACATTGAACAATATAAGAAAGTAGATATTGTATTCATAGCGTTACATGGTGGAGTTGGTGAAAATGGACAATTACAAAGTATCTTAGATGCTTTTGGGATAAGATACACTGGTTCAGGTTATATAGGTAGCGTGTTAGCTATGGATAAACATATAACAAAAGCTCTATTGAATTACCATGGAATTAAAACTCCTAATGGGATATTACTATCTAAAGAAGAGTTAGAAAGTTTCAGTGTTACGGAACATAATTTGGAATGTCCTTTAATCATAAAACCTAATAATAATGGTTCTAGTTTTGGTGTTGAAATTTTTAATTCAATTGATGAATTCTACGATATTAAAGAGAATGTGACAAAATTTGGACAGAGTTTTCTAATAGAAGAAAAGATAGAGGGGCGTGAATTTTCTGTAGGTATTGTAGGTGATATGACTTTACCACCTATTGAAATTATTGTTGAAGATGGTTTTTATGATTTTGAACATAAATATAATGGTAGCACTAAGGAAGTTGTACCTGCCCTTATTTCAAAAGAATTAGAAACAAAAATTAAAGAGATTTCAAAAAAAGTTCATAAAATATTACGTTTAGATGCATATTCCAGAATAGATTGTATAGTTGATAAAAATAATGATATATATGTTATTGAAGCTAATTCCTTACCGGGTATGACAGAGTATAGTTTACTACCTCAGGAAGCAGCAGCTGTTGGAATTTCTTACGAAAAATTATGCGAGCAGATAATTCTTGAATCTATAAAAAAATATAAACTTTGAGGTGTTCAGCCATCAATGGGATTACTGAATTTAAGAATATGATATACAAATGAATAATTAGGCAAAACGATTGTAATTAGGATTGTTTCAAAAATTAATAATTAAAAATATTTATAGGTTAAAGAGGAAATTTTAATATGAAAGGACGCCATAACTTATTATTTATTGTTGCAAGTAAATGTATATCTAAGATTGGAGATATCATGTTTGATTTTGCCAATAATACCTTTCTTGCTGGTCTTAATCCAACATCTCTATCAATGGTTGCAATTTATCAATCATTAGAAAGTATGATAGGTGTTCTATTTAATTTATTTGGTGGAGTTATTGCAGATAGTTTCAAGCGGAAAAAAATTATTATTACTACAAATATCTTATGTGGTATTGCTTGCATAACTCTTTCATTCATATCTCAAGAACAGTGGCTGGTTTATGCCATTGTATTAACGAATATCATCTTGGCATTTATGAGTGCCTTTTCTGGACCATCCTATAAGGCTTTTACTAAGGAAATTGTAAAGAAAGATCATATTGCCCAATTAAATTCACTACTTGAAACAACAAGTACTATAATTAAAGTAACAATACCTATGGTAGCAATTTTCTTATATAATATACTAGGCATACATGGTGTATTATTATTGGACGGATTATCATTTCTAATTGCTGCGTTACTGATTTTCTTTATTGTACCTGTTAATGAAGAAATAGTCACAAAGGAGAAAGTGACAATAAGTGGGGTCTTTAATGACTTAAAAGTAGGCTTCAAGTATGTTTATAGCCATAAGTCAATCTTTATTATTATAGTTCTTTCTGCCCTCGTTAATTTTTTTCTAGCAGCTTATAATTTATTGTTGCCTTATAGCAATCAAATGTTTGGAGAAATTTCATCTGGACTTTATGGAACATTTCTAACAGCGGAAGCAATCGGTGGATTTATTGGAGCGATATTAAGTGGTTTTGTGAATAAAGAGTTATCAAGTAAGAGATTAATGTTATTTTTATCGTTATCAGGGCTAATGTTAATGCTTGCTACACCATTCTATATTATGTTTCGTAATGTAATTATTTTAGCTTTTTCTCCAGCATTATTTAGTTTATTTCTCTCTATCTTTAACATCCAGTTTTTCTCTATTGTCCAGAGAGATGTTGATAGTGAGTTTTTAGGAAGAGTATTTGGTATTATCTTTACAGTAGCTATTCTTTTTATGCCCGTCGGGACTGGCTTTTTCTCAGTGGTATTAAATCCTAGCAATACCTTTAATCTTTTTATTATTGGTGTGTGTATTACTATGTTATCATTAGTAGTTGGAATATTATTTAAAAAGTATAATGTAAATTAACGCTTTAGATTTCTTTCTAGAGTAGGCAGATATTTTTAAGCAACTAGCTATTATAGGCGTCCATAATCCATAACAAGTTATTTATACGCCTGCCCTATTTCTTTAGGTAACGCCATAACTGGAGGCTTCCCTTATGATCAAACAACCGATTGTCCATTTAGAACCGCTACTAGCCTTACGAAAATTCCAGAAAAAATGAGGATGAGGTAAAGGACTCACTCATGAAAAAGGGAACTTGTAATCAAGAGTTATGGCGAATCAGTGTTGAAAAGGTGGATATAAAAGAGTGCAATAACCTTCAAAAATGGAGTTCAGACTGTTTTATAAAAAGGAAGGGTGTGTCAAAAGGATACGCCTTTTTTGTTTATCTGTGATATAATAAAAGAAGATATTTTGGGATACTTTGCATACCCTTCTGGGATTTCGCGTCCTCTTGAAAGGAAAAGATTTGAAAAGATGTTCTCGATTTCACGATACAAGGAGGTCTACATATAGATGATAAAGAAAATAATTGCAACCGATATGGATGGGACATTCCTCAGAGAAGACCATCAGTTCAACCGAGAACGTTTTTGCAAGATTTTGAATCAATTTCATGAAAAAGGTTATCTATTTGCGGCAGCAAGTGGGCGGTCGTTACTGAGTTTACAAGATGTCTTTCAAGGCTTTGAAGACGAGATGGCTTTTATCGCTGAAAATGGCTCCTTTGTATCCTATAAGGGAGAGGTTATTTTTGAAGATCAGCCGATTGCTCCTGAGGTCTATATGGATATTGTTCGCAAGGTAGAAGAAGGTCCATACGGTAGCAGTAGCTTTGTTGTCTTGTCAGGACGTAATGGTGCCTATTTATTAACGAGCGCAGAGCAATCCTATATTGATATGATTTCGCAGTTTTATTTGAATACCTACTTGGTGTCGGACTTTTCTGAAGTGACAGAAGATATTGTCAAAGTCATTGCAACTTTTCCAGATGGGAAGTTAGAAGCTGGTCAGGAGTGGTTGAATGAGCAATTTGATAGTGTGACTGCTGTGACAACCGGATTTGAATCAGTAGATATCATCTTATCAGACAGCCATAAGGCAGTAGGTTTGTATCATTTGTGCGAGCATTTTGGCGTGGATGTTGAGAATGTTGTCGCCTTTGGCGACAATCAAAATGACTTGGAAATGCTTGATTTTGCAGGAACTGCTCTTGCGACAAGCAATGCCAAGCCAGAAGTTAAAGCAGTAGCAGATGCAGTCATCGGTCACTGTAATGATGAAGCGGTTTTGGCGTATATGGAGGAAATGCTAAATGAGTATTAAATTGATTGCCCTTGACTTGGACGGGACTTTGCTGACATCTGACAAGCGGATTTCAGCAGAAAATAAAAAAGCACTTCAAGCAGCGCGCGATAAGGGAGTTTATGTCGTTTTGACGACAGGACGTCCCTTAAAAGCAATTGAACAGTTCCTAGAGGAGTTGGACTTGCTTGGAGAAGGTCAGTATTCTATTACCTTTAATGGTGGACTCGTCCAAGAAAACACTGGTCGTATCTTAGAACAAACAGGCTTTTCCGTAGACGATGTTCGGGCGATTCGTGAGGTGACCAATCAACTTGAATTGCCGCTTGATGCGATTCATGAGGGAGACGTCTATTCCTTAGATGCCGCTCATGAATCGCTATATTCAAGCTGCAATCCGCTGTTACACATTATTCCAACGACAGATGCTAGTCTACCAGAGGGATTGACTTACAATAAAGCCGTGACCGCGATTGATGCTAGCTTTTTGGATCAACAGATTGCTAAATTGCCGGCAGCTTTATATGATCGATTTGAGATTTTTAAATCGCGGGATATTCTCTTAGAATGGAGCCCTAAGGGCGTTCATAAAGCTAATGGGCTTGCCAAATTGATTCAGCACTTGGGAATTGATCAGTCGGAAGTCATGGCCTGTGGTGATGAAGAAAATGATTTGAGCATGGTTAAATGGGCTGGTCTAGGTGTTGCGATGGCAAATGCAAGTTCAACATTAAAAGAAGTTGCCAAGGTGGTCTTGCCATTGACCAATGATGAGCATGGAATCGCTTGGGCGATTGAACAATACGTAGTAAGTGAGGAATAGGATGGGGCTATTTGATCGATTATTTGGACGCAAAGACAAAGAAGAAGTGCCTGTTCTGGACGAAAGTCATGCAGAGCAGGTGGTGGAAGACCAGGTTGAGCTAGAAGAAGAAGTTTCCGTTCTGACAGAGGAGCGCCTTCAAGCACATGAAGAAAGCGGAGATGTAGCTGAAAAGGCAGCAGAGGACATCACTGAAGAGACTGTAACGATAGAAGGCTTTTCTACTGAGGCTGCTGAAGAAGCGGTAGTTGTAGAAGAGGATTCTACTGAAGTTGCTGAAGTAGAATTGGATGCGAAGAAACAGCAAACCTTGGACTTCATGGCGGACTACTATGCAGTCAAGGAAGCGGCTGCCGCGCGTGTAAAAGAATCAAAAGAAAACGGAGAAGCTCCTCAGACCAAACAGGGGCCAGCAGAAGAAGAGCCAGCACCACAGCCAGTAGCTGAGAGCGAGGAAGCAAAATATCAGCGTACTTTGAAAAAAACGCGGACTGGTTTTGGTGCCAAGCTCAATGAATTCTTTGCTAATTTCCGCTCGGTAGATGAGGACTTCTTTGAAGAATTAGAAGAGTTGCTGATTACGAGTGACGTAGGTGTACAAGTGGCTTCTAACTTGACCGAAGAGCTGCGCTACGAAGCTCGCCTAGAAAATGCGAAAAAGCCAGAAGCTTTGCGCCGTTTGATTATTGAAAAGCTAGTTGAGATTTACGAAAAAGACGGTCGATTCAGCGAGCAAATAGCCTTTCAAGATGATTTGACAGTCATGCTCTTTGTCGGGGTTAATGGTGTCGGGAAAACAACTTCTATCGGGAAACTAGCCTATCGTTACAAACAGGCAGGCAAGAAAGTGATGTTAGTTGCAGCAGACACTTTCCGTGCGGGTGCAGTAGCTCAGTTGGTGGAGTGGGGACGTCGAGTGGGCGTACCTGTTGTGACAGGACCTGAGAAATCAGACCCAGCTAGCGTCGTCTTTGACGGTATGGAAAGAGCGATGGCAGAGCAGGTAGATATCCTCATGATTGATACAGCAGGTCGTTTGCAAAATAAGGATAACCTCATGGCAGAGTTAGAAAAGATTGGCCGGATCATCAAGCGTAGTCTTCCTAATGCACCGCATGAGACCCTGTTAGCCCTCGATGCTTCAACTGGTCAAAATGCTCTTGTTCAAGCCAAGGAATTTTCAAAAATCACCCCACTGACAGGTTTAGTCTTGACCAAATTGGACGGGACCGCACGTGGTGGAGTTGTGCTTGCCATTCGCCAAGAATTGGATATTCCGGTGAAGCTCATCGGATTTGGGGAAAAGATTGACGACATCGGTGAATTTAATTCCGAATCCTTTATGCGAGGTTTGTTAGAAGGTTTAGTATAGTCATTTCATTTTTATCTATCTTAACTCGTATTGCTGAGTAGGCAATTCAAATGAAAAGATTACACAAGAAAAATCCAATCAATTGATTGGATTTTTCGGCTCTATAATATCTGTAGTGGGTACGCCCGCCGCAGAGATTATGGAGCCTTTTAGAGTGTAGAAAAAAAGTCCCATATGACCTATAATGAAAAGCGACAAAACTATCATTTTAGAAAGACTCATATGGAACAACTAAATCTTATCACAAATTTTCTCAGAATGAAAGACAAAAATATCACTATCACTAATGAATCCGACATGGGAACTCACTTAGAACTCTACGGTCACTTGGATTATACAGCCCCTAAATGCCCTTCCTGCAAGGGACAAATGGCTAAGTACGATTTCCAGAAAGCCTCTAAAATCCCCTACTTAGAAACTGCTGGCTACCCGCTACTTATCCGCCTTCGAAAGCGTCGTTTCAAGTGCAAGGAATGTGGGAAAATGGCGGTCGCTGAATCTCCTCTTGTTAAGAAGAACCATCAAATATCTGTCGCTGTCAACCAGAAAATCGCACAATTACTCATCGAAAATCAAGCAATGACACATATCGCACACAGACTCTCCATTTCAGCTTCATCTGTAAGTCGAAAGCTAAATGAGTTTAAGTTTGAAACGGAGTGGGGTAAGCTCCCAGAAGTCATGTCCTGGGATGAGTATGCCTTCAAGAAAGGGAAAATGAGCTTTATTGTTCAAGATTTTGACACAAATAACATCATCGCTATCCTTGATGGGCGGACGCAGGCGGTCATCCGAAATCACTTTCTGAGATACCCTAGACAGGTTAGAAACCGCGTCAAAGTCATTACCATGGATATGTTTAGCCCCTACTACAAATTGGCCAGACCCTTCGCTCTCCAATTTCTAAGCTCAGGCTGAAACAGTCTATTCCCAGACTGTTTCACTCCCACATGCCAAAATCGTACTTGATCGTTTCCACATTGTGCAACATCTCAGCCGTGCTATGAATCGTGTCCGCATACAAATCATGAATCAATTCGATAGAAAATCTCTTGAGTATCGAGCCTTGAAACGCTACTGGAAATTGATACAACAGGATAGCCGTAAACTCAGTTATAAGCGGTTCTATCGCCCGACTTTTCGCATGCACTTAACCAACCAGGAGATTGTCGCTAAACTGCTCGGCTATTCTCAAGAACTGAGAGAACACTACGAGCTCTATCAACTACTGCTTTTTCACTTCCAGGAGAAGCAAGCTGACCAGTTTTTTGGACTTATCCAAGACGCTCGGCAGACTGTCGACCCGATTTTCCAGACCGTATTTAATACCTTTTTGAAGGACAAGGAGAAGATTCTCAACGCCATGGAATTGCCTTACTCAAATGCCAAACTTGAGGCGACGAATAATCTCATCAAAGTCATCAAACGCAATGCCTTTGGATTTCGGAACTTTGAAAACTTCAAAAAGCGGATTTTGATTGCCATCAACATCAAAAAAGAGAAGACCAAGCTGATCCTCTCTAGATGTTAGCTGACATCTACCCACTACAGTTGACAAAGAGCCGATTTTTCTTGTGTAATGGATTGAGAAAGGGATAGGACAAGGCAAGGAGTTGCAGATAGAACTGGCGTCCATCAAAGTGACCTAACGATGCCTTAATCTTTATTCAATTGTATATTATGTTACAACAAACCTCGTTCGCGATACCAGACATCTGGTGTCCACACCCATTTACTGCCGTAGCTTTCTAATAGATCAAATGCGGCTTGGGGTCCCATGCTTCCTGCTGGGTAGTAGTGGAGTGGTACTTGGTTGTCCTGCCAGATACGAACCACCTGGTCGATAAATTGCCAGCTGGCCTTGACTTCTTCCCAATGGCTAAAGTTGGTTGAATCTCCGTGTAAAACATCAAAGAAGAGTTTTTCGTAGGCTTCTGGTGAATTGCCAAGAGCAGTCGCATTGTGGCGGAAGTTGAGCTTAGCAGGTGTGAGTGCAAAGTGGGAACCGACTTCTTTTCCGTTGATGGTGAGGGAGAATCCTTCGGTTGGCTGAATGTAAATAGTCAAGATATTCTTTTCGGCGTGCTGCCCAAAGATATCCTGCGCATGCTTAAAGACAATGGTAATCCGAGTTCCTTTTTCCGTCAAGCGTTTACCGGTACGGAAGAAGAATGGTACATCACGAAAGGCATCAGTGTCGACGAAGAAGACTCCACTCGCAAAGGTTTCTGTCTGAGAATTTTCTGCGATATTTGGCTCTTCCAGATAGCCAACATAGTCGTTTCCGTCAATGTGTCCTGCAGTGTATTGTCCTCTGATGAAATTGCGTTTGATTTCTTCTTCTGTCTGCTGTTTCAGATGTTGGAAGACCTTGATTTTCTCTGCTCGTACGTCTGCTTCGTTGAAACTTCTCGGCTTATCCATAGCAAGAAGTGAGAGAACCTGTAGGGCATGATTTTGAATCATGTCTTTTAAGGCACCCGAATGGTCGTAGTACCCCCCACGGTCTTCAACGCCGATCGATTCTGCGAAGTTGATTTGGACAGATTCGATATAATCACGATTCCAAATATGTTCAAAAATAATATTGGCAAACCGCACGGCAAAGATATTTTGCACCATTTCTTTACCAAGGTAATGGTCGATGCGGTAAATCTGCTCTTCTTCAAAGGTTTCTGACAATTCCTGATTGAGCTTTTCGGCTGTCTTTAAGCTTGTTCCGAATGGTTTTTCGATGATGAGGCGCTCAAAGCCTTTTCCATCAACAATTTGTTCGGATTTCAAGTGTTTGGCAATGGTTCCGAAAAATTCAGGCGCCATTGATAGGAAGAAAACCTTGTTATGCCTAGTTTCGTATTTTACTCCTAATTCTTCCTGCAATTGTTTCAGAGCAATGTAATGTTCGGTATCGTTGACATCGTGGCTCTGGTAGTAAAAATGGCTGGCAAATTCATGCGCCTGACGCGTATTGTCTGGTAAATCTCCGAGCGATTCAATCACGACTTGTTCAAAATATTCCTTGGTCCAAGGGCGACGCGCTGTACCAATCACAGCAAAGTGTTGACCGATATGCCCAGCCTTATACAATCGAAAAAGTGAGGGATAAAGTTTGCGCTTGGCAAGATCCCCGCTCGCTCCAAAAATAGTAAATAATACGTGTGATGACATAGATAAGTTCCAATCTGTAGAATTTAATAGTAGTATATCATAAATTGTCAGAAAATTCACCTCCTACTCGTCAAAAATCGATTGTGCAAGGTTGGAAATAGAACGAGAAAGGCTCGTCTCCACTGAACCACTAGTTTGGACTGATGTTAGCTAAGGATTATTATATAATCCTTATTTCCCACCTTCAACAGTCCCTCGGACTGATGTTAGCTGAGGATTATTTCATAATCCCTATTTCCCACCTTCAACAGTCTCCCAGACTGATGTTAGCTGAGGATTATTATATAATCCCTATTTCCCACCTTCAACAGTCTCCCAGACTGATGTTAGCTGAGGATTATTATATAATCCCTATTTCCCACCTTCAACAGTCTCCCAGACTGTTGAAGCAAGGCGAGTTAATGACGTCAGAGTTTGATTTTTGATGAGTATAAGAGCTGTTTTCTGACTAAAAGACACGGTAGACATAGGGATTTTTTGGTTGTTCAATCTTGTTGTATTCGGTCAATTCAAGCGTTGGAAGAGCTTGTTGGAGGGAATTATGATAGGACAGTTTGATGCGTCCCTTGGCTGAAACCCAGGTATTGTCTGGGAAATGGCTGGTCTGTCCGGTTGAAAGAAGACCGTAGACACCCGAGTCAGCAATGCAGTGGATAATTCCAAAACGAAAGAGAAATTGCTGGTTGGTATTTTCAGGGTCATTGTAGATAAAGCCTACCATTTCAATGGTTTTTCCGACAAATTCATTGGGATAGTCATAGATGGCTTCCATGACTTCCATGTAATTTTCGCTGGTCACGGAGATGGTCTCTTGATCTAGATAGCGCTCCGCGACCTTGCGCATTTCGCTTTGATAGCTCGACTTGGTGAAGTAGGCCGAGGTGTCTGGTTTCAAGTATTGGACAGTGGTACCTTCTTGTTCTTGAATTTCTGTATCCGTTCCTGCCGCAAGTGGGAAATGGTAGCCTTTAGCAGCAACTGTTGTGGAGTCCAGATGTACCGTTGGAAAGCCCCATGCCACAATCAAGGGAATCAAGAGAAGGGCGATACTGCTCAACTTGGCTACCTTGGTCGACAAATGGCTATGGGTCTCCAATTGTTTGACCCATATATAGAGTTGAATCAAGGCCAAAATAAAGGTCAGAACCATAGAGAGATAGGCCAGATAAGAATAGTGGAGATTGATGTACTGGTCAAGTTTTCCTGAGATGTAGAGATAGAGAGTCATTTCAAAATAACCCGCTAAAATTAAGAAACGAATCATACTAGAGACCTCCTAGCGCGAGACAATACAGGGCGATGACGACAGAGATAATACCTGTAAATTGTAGGATAAAACTGGTCTTAAAGGAATGCTTCATCATGATAAGATTTTTAATATCAATCATGGGACCAATCACAAGAAAAGCCATGATTGGTGCAAAGCCAAAGGTTGTCAGTAAAGACGCCCCGATAAAGGCATCGGCTTCTGAGCAGAGCGAGAGCAAAAAGGCAAGTAGCATCATCAAGAGGATTGCTGTAAAGGGATTGTGCCCGATACGGGTCAAGATGCTAGTTGGAATGTAGACCTGAACAAAGCTAGCAAATAGGCTTCCAAAGACTAGATAGCGCCCCGTATCAAAAAATTCATCGATACTTTGTATCAAGGCCTGCCCTACTTTTTTCCAACCACTCAAATGAGAAAAATCATGCGTATGTAAGGGTGTAGCCTGCTCTTTTAAAATAGAACCTGTCTGGATAAAACCTAGGAAAATTCCCAACACAAGTGCGACTAGAATAGAGCCCAGCGCACGGTAAAATGCGAATTTGACAGAATTTCCAAAGGCGGTAAAGGTCGCAAAAAGGACGATGGGATTGATGACAGGAGCCGTAGCGAGAAAGGGAATGGCCGTATAAGTCGGCACTTTCTTCTCCAATAGCCGATTCACAATCGGGACAATCCCGCATTCGCAGGAAGGGAAAATAAAGCCAATGAAGGTTCCAAATAGGATGCGCAAAAAGCGATTTTGGGGCAGAGCCTGATGTACACGGTCTGGCGTGACATAGACTTCGATAAAGCCTGAAATCAGTGAACCAATCAGCACAAAGGGCAGGGCCTCAATGATAATAGAAAGAAAAATCGCTCCTGCTTGTAAGACAGAAGCTGGTAAGTTTTGTAATCCTAACATGGCACACCCTACTTTTCTGAGTTTACTTTCTCAGGAGTTTCTTTTTTTGCCTTTGGATCCGGAAATTCAACGTTTTCGAGCGCATCAAAAGAAGCAAATTCTTCCAACATTTTTTCTAAATCATCTTTGCGTTTGTATGTAACAGCCATAAGGCACCTCCGTATCATGTATCAATATCTCTATTATACTCTTTCTTTGGAAAAAAAGCAGAAATCAGCCATTTTCAGTCAGAGAAAAACAAGAGTTTCTACCTTCGTTCTCGTGAAAATCATGATATAATAAGGATATGAAAGATAGAATGAATGAACTAGTAGAACAGCTCAATCAATATGCGGATGCTTATTACCGTTTGGACCGCCCACTGGTCTCAGATCCGGAATATGACAAGCTCTACCGCGAGTTGGTGGAGCTAGAAACTGCGCACCCTGATTTAGTCTTACCCAATAGTCCCAGTCACCGTGTCGGCGGGAAGGTCTTGGACGGCTTTAGCAAGTACCAGCATGAGTACCCCTTATACAGCTTGCAGGACGCTTTTTCTTTTGAAGAATTAGAAGCCTTTGACCGCCGTGTTCGCAAGGAATTTCCCCATGTGACCTACATTTGTGAACTAAAGATTGACGGTCTATCGATTTCTCTGATCTATGAAGCAGGTCAGTTGGTCGTAGGAGCAACCCGTGGTGACGGCAGTATCGGTGAAAATATTACAGAAAACCTCAAGCGGGTTCAGGATATTCCGCTGACCCTTCCTGAAGCCATTGATATTACGGTTCGCGGTGAATGCTATATGCCAAGGGCCTCCTTTGATCGAGTCAATCAAATTCGTCAGGAAGCAGGTGAGGTCGAATTTGCCAATCCACGAAATGCGGCAGCAGGGACCTTACGCCAGCTGGACACACGGATTGTTGCTAAACGTGGTCTTGCGACCTTTTTATATCAAGAAGCTAGTCCGACAGAAGCAGATAGTCAGTCCCATGTTCTTGATAAATTGACCAAGCTAGGCTTTGTGACCAATCACGATTACCATTTGGCAGACACGATTGAAGATGTCTGGAACTTTATTGAAGATTTGGCAGGTCGTAGGCAGAATTTGCCCTATGACATTGACGGTGTAGTAATTAAGGTCAACAATCTGGCAGTTCAAGAAGAGCTTGGTTTTACTGTTAAGGCACCGCGTTGGGCCATTGCCTATAAATTCCCAGCAGAGGAAAAAGAAGCAGAAATTCTATCTGTCGATTGGACAGTCGGTCGGACAGGAGTGGTGACCCCGACAGCTAATCTAACACCTGTTCAGCTTGCAGGAACAACGGTGAGCCGTGCAACCTTGCACAATGTCGACTACATTGCTGAAAAAGATATTCGCCTGCATGATACAGTCATCGTCTACAAGGCAGGAGATATTATCCCAGCGGTTTTATCGGTTGTGGAAGCTAAGCGCAATCATCAAGAACCTTTGGTAATTCCGACAAGATGTCCAAGCTGTGATAGTCCATTACGCCATTATGAGGATGAGGTAGCCCTGCGCTGTATCAATCCTCTCTGTTCTGCTCAGCTAAAGAGCAAGTTAGAGCATTTTGCTAGCCGTGATGCCATGAATATTGCAGGGCTTGGTAGTTCGATTGTCGAAAAACTCTTTTCAGCTAATCTCGTCCACGATGTGGCAGATATCTATCGTTTGTCAGTTGAGGATTTGTTGACCTTGGAAGGGGTCAAAGAAAAATCTGCCACCAAGCTTTATCAGGCCATTCAAGACTCCAAAAACAACTCCGCTGAACGTCTCTTGTTTGGCTTAGGGATTCGTCATGTCGGTAGCAAGGCTAGTAAGATTGTCCTTGAGAAATTCATGACCATTCCAGGTCTTGCTGAGGCTAGTCTTGAGGAGATTGCCTCTCTGGACGGTCTTGGTACGGTGATTGCAGAATCCTTGACGACCTATTTTGGAAGCGAGGGCGCTAAAATGCTAGTAGCAGAACTAGAAGCCTCAGGAGTCAATCTTTCTTACCTAGGTCAGGTGGCTTCCGCAGACGCCCTACTATCAGGTATGACCATTGTATTGACAGGGAAATTAGAGCGTCTCAAGCGGAGCGAGGCCAAGGCTAAGCTTGAGAATTTGGGAGCCAATGTAGCAGGTTCAGTCTCGAAAAAAACAGATCTTGTCGTTGCAGGAAGTGATGCAGGAAGCAAGTTAGAGAAGGCCCAGACCTTGGGCATTGAAGTACGAGATGAGGCTTGGCTAGAAAGTCTATAGGTGCATGTATGGAACAAAGAAAACGAGCGCGATTGATTTACAATCCTGTTTCTGGACAGGAAATCATGAAGAAAAATGTAGCAGAAGTCTTACAGATCTTAGAAGGTTTTGGGTATGAAACTTCTGCCTTTCAAACGAGTCCTGAAAAAGATTCTGCGAAAAATGAAGCAACCAGAGCAGCCGGGGCAGGTTTTGACTTGATTATTGCAGCAGGTGGCGACGGGACTATTAACGAAGTGGTCAATGGTCTTGCCTTTCTCCCCAAGCGCCCGCAAATGGCGATTATCCCAACTGGAACGACCAATGATTATGCTCGGGCTTTGAAGATTCCACGGGGGAATCCGATTGAAGCCGCCAAGGTGATTGGCAAAGGGCAGACGATTCTCATGGACATTGGTCTGGCGAAAAATGAAGCGGTCGGAGATAACTATTTCATCAATATTGCCGCAGCTGGAACCTTGACAGAATTGACCTATAGTGTTCCGAGCCAGCTCAAGACAATTTTTGGCTATCTTGCCTACGTGGTCAAGGGGGCGGAATTATTGCCACAAGTCCAGTTTACACCCGTTCGTGTAACCCATGATGAGGGGGTTTTTGAAGGGAAAATCTCCATGATTTTCGTTGCTTTGACCAATTCCATTGGTGGGTTTGAGCAAATTGTTCCAGATGCCAAGCTAGATGATGGCATGTTTACATTAATCATGGTTAAGACCGGAAATCTCTTTGAAATTCTGCATTTGATTCGCTTGGTGATTGACGGTGGGAAGCATGTTGATAGCGATAAGATTGAGTATATCAAGACACGCCAGCTCACGGTTGAATCCCTAGACAGCAACAATCGGATGATGTTGAATCTGGATGGTGAGTACGGCGGCGATGCTCCGGTTAAGCTGCTCAACCTTGCTAACCATATCGAATTTTTCGCAGATACTGATAAGGTAGCGGATGAGGCCATTACACTTGATACGGAAGATATGAGCCGCGAAGATATGGCCAAACGCTTTATCGAAGAAGCAGACCATTTGGAAGAGACAATATAAATAGGAAGAAAAGATATCTTGTCTTTTCTTTTTTCTACGCACCCTTTTTAGAAAACGCTTTCAAACACTGTCTTTTCTTGACAAAAGCATTTTTTAGGAGTATGCTATCATGGTATAAAAATTTTAAAGGAGAATTTCAAAATGGATGTATCTGCATTAGCTTTAGGTGTTGCCTGTTTAGGTGTTAGTGTTGGTGAGGGATTACTGGTTGCAAGCTACCTTAGCTCAACAGCACGTCAACCTGAACTACAAAGCAAACTAATGACAGGGGTATTCATGGGCGTTGCCTTCATCGAAGGTACTTTCTTCGTAACTCTTGCGATGACATTGTTCTTGCGTGGATAAGGAATGCCTCAGAATCATTAGAAAGGGGGAGTAATCGTGGAAGGAACCGCAGCTCCAACTATTACTCTAGGTCCTGTAACCTTTGATGTAACCATGGTCATTGTCACAATGGTTACCATTACCATTATATTTTTACTTGTATTTTGGGCAAGTCGCAGAATGACATTGAAGCCAAAAGGAAAGCAAAATGTTTTGGAATATGTCTATGAGCTTACCATGAACTTTACCAAGGGAAATTTGGGTGATGAAGAGTCAAAAAGATACGCTCTTTATTTCTTTGTTCTGTTCCTATTCCTCTTGGTGGCCAATAACCTCGGCTTGATGACCAAGTTAGAGTCGTCAGAAGGTGTAAACTTCTGGACATCGCCTACTTCTAATATGGCCTACGACTTCGGGCTGGCCATTATGGCGGTTGTGTTCTGTCACGTAGAAGGCATTCGTCGCCAAGGATTGAAAAATTACTTAAAAGCATTTGTCACTCCTTGGGCCATGGCTCCGATGAAT
Organism: Streptococcus respiraculi; assembly: GCF_003595525.1. NCBI lineage: Bacteria > Bacillati > Bacillota > Bacilli > Lactobacillales > Streptococcaceae > Streptococcus > Streptococcus respiraculi. Next base: position 1,045,111 of record NZ_CP022680.1, read on the forward strand.
ATTTTAGAAGAAGTGACCAACGTAGCTTCTCTTGCACTTCGTTTGTACGGAAATATCTTTGCCGGTGAAATTCTGGTCACCTTGTTGGTACAGATGTCGCAAAAAAGTGCATTTGCTTATCCCATCGCCTTCCTACTAAATGTCATCTGGACTGGTTTTTCAGTCTTTATTTCCTGCTTGCAAGCCTATGTGTTTGTCATGCTGGTTTCGATGTATTTGAACAAAAAAATTCAAGGTGAAGGTGAATAGGAAAGGATTAGGTATTCATGATTACAGGACAAAGTATAAACAGTACCATGCTTGGTAATTTTATTCTAGTAACGGCTTCGTTTGCCGTATTGATTGTGGCAATTCGCCTCTTTGCTTGGGATAAGATTACAGGTATTTTTGAAGAACGTGCTGCAAAAATTTCAAGTGACATTGACGCTGCTGAAGAAAAATTAGCAGAAGCCTCAAGCCTTGTTGACCAAAGAGAACAAGAGTTGGTACAAGGTCGTGTAGAAGGACAAAAGATTGTTCAAGATGCGGTTGATCGAGCCAAATTAGAGAAAAAACGCATTCTAGAACAAGCTGAAGTAGAAATCGAGGCTTTGAAAAAGAAAGCAGATTTGGAAATTGAAGCTGAGAAGCGTGAAGCTCAAGAGAAATTGCATGTGCAGGTCGCAGATTTAGCTGTTGACTTGGCAGGAAAAATCATCTTGGAAGATTTGGATCAGCAGGCGCATAGCGAGTTGATTAACCGCTATCTCGATAGGCTAGGAGAAGAATAATGAATGCTAGAGAAACTGCCTTAGTGCAAAAATATGCTCAATCATTCGTTGATAAGGTATACGATCGCGAGGATGTCTGGACGATTTATGACCAAATTTCAGCTATTCTCACGGTTATTCATGATAGTAAATTAAATCGGATTCTCTTATCCGCAACGGTTTCTCAGGCTGAAAAGGCAGAATTTGTTCACGCCATTCGTCAATCGACCTACCGCGAAGTCAATGACCTGATTGAAGCTGTAGCTCGAGATGGTCATGCTGATTTGCTCGTTGACACACTACAAGCAGCCTTGGTCTTGATTAGCAAGAGCAAACAAGAGTTTGATGCGCATGTCGTGTCGGTTTATCCATTGACAGGAGAACAAAAAGAAAGAGTGCGTCAGCTAGTGGAGAGCCGTTTTTCATTGAAGGTTCGCAATATTGTAGAAGAAATTGACAAAGAAGTGCTCGGTGGTTTTATCATTACGGTCAATCACAAAGTGCTGGATGCCAGTGTGCGGACGCAATTGAAAGAAATTCGAAATAGACTTTAGAAAATAGAAAGTGGTGTTCTTTTGGTGATTAATGCACAAGAAATTAGCGCTTTACTAAAACAACAAATTGAAGGGTTTCAACCTGATTTTGACTATACAGAGACAGGGGTCGTGACCTATATCGGTGACGGAATCGCGCGTGCCCACGGTCTTGATAATGCCATGAGTGGTGAGCTACTCATCTTTGAAAATGGCACAATCGGAATGGCTCAGAATCTGGAAACAGTGGATGTGGGGATTATTATCTTAGGTCCCTTTACCGATATTCGCGAAGGATCTGTCGTTCGCCGTACAGGAAAAATCATGGAAGTGCCAGTTGGTCAAGCCTTGATTGGTCGCGTGGTCAATCCACTTGGACAACCAGTAGATGGACTCGGTGAAATTCGGACTAGTAAAACAAGACCAATTGAGTATCCTGCACCAGGCGTTATGCAACGGAAATCCGTTAACGAACCTCTTCAAACAGGATTGAAAGCAATTGATGCCCTCGTGCCAATCGGTCGTGGTCAGCGGGAGTTGATCATCGGTGACCGTCAGACAGGGAAAACCTCGATTGCCATTGATACAATCTTGAATCAGAAAGATCAAGACATGATTTGTATCTATGTCGCAATTGGACAGAAAGAATCAACAGTTCGTACCCAAGTAGAAACACTTCGCCAGTATGGCGCGCTTGATTATACAATTGTAGTAACGGCTTCGGCCTCTCAGCCTTCGCCTTTGCTCTTTTTAGCACCATATGCGGGTGTTGCTATGGCAGAAGAATTCATGTATGAAGGCAAGCATGTCTTGATTGTCTACGATGATTTATCAAAACAGGCGGTTGCCTACCGTGAATTATCACTCCTCCTTCGTCGTCCACCAGGACGTGAAGCCTACCCGGGAGATGTCTTCTACCTTCATAGTCGCTTGTTAGAGCGCTCTGCAAAGGTGTCAGACGAATTAGGTGGCGGATCGATTACGGCCCTACCATTTATCGAAACTCAGGCAGGAGATATTTCAGCATATATCGCAACCAATGTGATTTCCATTACTGATGGACAAATTTTCTTGAAAGATGATTTGTTCAACTCAGGGATTCGACCAGCGATTGATGCCGGGTCATCCGTTTCTCGTGTCGGTGGTTCAGCACAAATCAAGGCAATGAAAAAAGTAGCGGGAACGCTTCGGATTGACTTAGCGTCTTACCGTGAATTAGAAGCCTTTACTCAGTTTGGTTCGGACCTTGATGCTGCAACACAGGCGAAATTGAATCGCGGACGTCGGACTGTTGAAGTATTGAAACAGCCGCTTCATAAGCCATTGCCAGTTGAGAAACAGGTCTTGATTCTCTACGCTCTGACAAATGGTTTCTTAGACTCTGTTCCAATCGATGATGTTTTGACCTTTGAAGAAGAGCTCTATGCCTACTTTGACTTGCACCATGATGGTCTTTTGGATACCATTCGGATCACAAAAGACTTGCCAGATACAGATGAATTGAATGCTGCTATTCAGGAATTCAAAGACCAGTCTGTCTTTAAGTAAAGGAGAAGTGTTATGGCAGGTTCTCTCAATGAAATAAAAACAAAGATTGCCTCTACAAAGAAAACCAGTCAGATCACGGGTGCTATGCAAATGGTATCAGCTGCCAAGCTAGCCAAGTCAGAACAGTTAGCTAAATCGTTTCAGATTTATGCTAGCAAGGTACGGAAAATCACGACAGATTTGCTCCGTGGAGAATTGATGGAAGGTTCGACTAATCCAATGTTGATTCGCCGTCCGATTCAAAAATCAGGTTACATCGTGATTACCTCTGATAGTGGTCTAAAAGGTAGCTACAATGCTATGATTCTAAAAGCCGTTATGGAAATGATTGAACAAGATCATGCGAGCAAGGATGAGTATGAAATCATTGCGATTGGTGGCATGGGGGCAGACTTCTTTCGGGCGCGAGGCATTCAGCCAATATTTGAATTGCGCGGTTTAGCGGATAATCCAAGCTTTGATGATGTTCAGAAAATCATCTCCAAATCTGTTGAGATGTACAAGAATGAAATTTTTGACGAGCTATATGTCTGCTACAATCACCATATCAATAGTTTGAGCCGTAAGGTTCGTGTGCAACAGATGCTACCTGTAGAAGACTTGGACCACAATGAGGCAGACGGATATACGGCTACCTTTGAGCTAGAGCCAAGTCGGGAAGCGATTCTGGGGCAACTCTTGACCCAGTATGCGGAGTCTACAATTTACGGTGCGATTTTGGATGCCAAGACGGCTGAAAATGCGGCAGGTATGATTGCCATGCAGACAGCGACAGATAATGCCAAATCGGTCATTGATGATTTGACCATTCGTTACAATCGTGCTCGTCAGGCAGCCATTACGCAAGAAATTACCGAGATTGTAGCAGGAGCAAGTGCTCTTGATTAGACAAGTAGTGGGTAAAAAGCGTCAAACAGAGGCGCAGGTGTTCCAACTTTAGTTGGTTCCAGCTGAGGCTCCCTTTAGGGATAAACATTCCTAGAAGTTCTGCTTCTTCGTCATGTTTCCTAATTTTCATTCGCTTTTTAAACGCCCTCGTATCTTGCGTAATTGAATTCGGGCTAAGCACTGTGTGAAAAAGATAAATCTTCCTAGAGTTTTCTAACTCTTCGTCAGATTTCCTATTTTCACTGTGTGCTTTAAACGCTCTCGTATCTTGCGTAATTGAATTCGGGCTACAACTCGCTGACAAAAAGATAAATCTCCTTGGTTGCAAGGCAACCTGCTTCGATTTCCTATTTTGTCTAGGAGTTGTTTGACGCCCTTGTATCTTGTGTAATTGAATTCGGGCTAAGCACTGTGTGAAAAAGATAAATCTTCCTAGAGTTTTCTAACTCTTCGTCAGATTTCCTATTTTCACTGTGTGCTTTAAACGCTCTCATATCTTAATAAAGGAGAAAAAATGAGTTCAGGCAAAATCACTCAGGTTGTTGGGCCGGTTGTCGATGTGGCATTTTCGGCTGATGATAAACTTCCTGAGATTAACAATGCACTTGTCGTTTATAAGAACGATGAATCAAAACAAAAAGTCGTGCTTGAAGTTGCTTTGGAGCTAGGAGATGGTGTCGTTCGGACCATTGCTATGGAATCTACAGACGGCTTGACTCGTGGAATGGAAGTGTTAGACACTGGACGTCCGATTTCTGTCCCAGTTGGGAAAGAAACGCTCGGTCGTGTCTTCAATGTTCTAGGGGATACCATTGACTTGGAAACACCATTTGACGAGATGGTAGAACGCCAGCCGATTCATAAAAAAGCTCCTACCTTTGATGAATTGTCAACTGCGACAGAAATTTTAGAAACAGGAATTAAGGTTATTGACCTTTTAGCTCCCTATTTGAAAGGTGGGAAGGTCGGTCTCTTTGGTGGTGCCGGGGTTGGTAAAACAGTTCTTATCCAAGAATTGATTCACAATATCGCTCAAGAACACGGTGGTATTTCGGTGTTTACGGGTGTTGGAGAACGGACTCGTGAAGGAAATGACCTTTACTGGGAGATGAAAGAATCAGGTGTTATTGAAAAGACAGCCATGGTCTTTGGTCAGATGAATGAGCCGCCAGGAGCGCGGATGCGGGTTGCCTTGACTGGCTTGACCATTGCAGAATATTTCCGCGATGTTGAAGGTCAGGACGTGCTTCTATTTATCGATAACATCTTCCGTTTCACACAGGCTGGTTCAGAAGTTTCTGCTCTTTTGGGACGTATGCCGTCAGCCGTAGGATACCAACCAACGCTAGCAACTGAAATGGGACAATTACAAGAGCGGATTACGTCAACCAAGAAAGGTTCGGTAACCTCTATCCAAGCGATTTACGTCCCAGCCGATGACTATACAGACCCAGCACCAGCAACTGCCTTTGCGCATTTGGATTCGACAACCAACTTGGAGCGGAAATTAACTCAGTTGGGGATTTACCCAGCCGTTGATCCACTTGCTTCTAGCTCTCGTGCCCTTGCACCTGAAGTTGTTGGAGAAAAGCATTATGCAGTAGCGATGGAAGTAAAACGTGTCTTGCAACGCTACCAAGAATTGCAAGATATCATTGCCATCTTGGGAATGGATGAATTGTCTGATGATGAAAAGACCTTGGTGGGCCGTGCGCGTCGGATTCAATTCTTCTTGTCACAAAACTTCAATGTTGCTGAGCAATTCACTGGTATGCCAGGTTCTTATGTACCTGTTGCAGAAACAGTACGTGGCTTTAAGGAAATCTTGGATGGTAAGCATGACAAGTTACCAGAAGATGCCTTCCGTAATGTTGGTTCCATTGATGATGTGATTGCTAAAGCAGCCAAAATGGGATTTTAGAGGTGTTTTATGGCACAAATGACCGTACAAATTGTAACGCCAGACGGTATTCGTTATGATCACCATGCGGCTTTCGTACTAGTTCGGACAACAGAAGGTGAGCTGGGAATTTATCCCGGTCACGTCGAGTTGATTGCCGTTTTGGCCATTGATGAAATTAAGGTGCGTCGAATTGACGATGAAAATCACGTAGACTGGATTGCGGTCAATGGTGGGATTATTGAAATCTCTAAAGATTTGATTACCATTGTTTCAGATTCGGCAGAACGATCGCGTGATATTGATGTCAGTCGTGCGGAACGTGCGAAACTGCGTGCGGAAAAAGAGCTTGAAGAAGCACAAAGCGCCCACAATATTGACATGGAAAAACGAGCAGCCATTGCCTTGCAACGGGCGATTAACCGTATCCGTGTTGGAAATAAATAAGAACCTGTATTCATAAGCGAAGTAGTTCTAATCGGAAGCTTATTTAACGATAATCAAGGTGCTTTTTAGCTCTTTGTCAACTGTAGTGGGTAGATGAAAAGCTAACATCTAAGAAATACTGACTGTATTTCGAAAAAAAGAAACGATGAGTAGCGTAAAATAAGCCCTGAATAGAGTTGCTGAGCTGTGAATACAGGCCTTAAGGGTAGTAGACTACTTAGATAAACGATAATCAAAAGAGGCGGGAATCCCAGTCTCTTTTTGCGTTTGTCTTTAAAACGCGAGATTTTTGAAATTTTTGGTATAATAGAGTTATGGTTTTATCATTATTAAATGTCTGTAGTCATCTTTTGTTTATCTATCTGGCGCATCATTTACTATTATCGGTAGTGGATTGGTCAAAATGGCTAAAAGGGACAGCAGAAAATCAGAAGAAAATTCAGCTCTTCATCGTGTTTTTAGCGATTGCCTTGGGATATATGGTCTCGGCTTTCTTTTTGGATATCTTATCCATTGGTCGAAACTTGTCAGAAGCCTTTCGCTAGGGTTATTGATGAGCCAACCTTAGGCTTGTTTTGAAAGAGAAGCCAATCAAAAAATCGAATGAAGGGAAGAAAAAATGGATCAAATTATTGTCAGAGGCGGAAAGACACGCTTGGAAGGTCAAGTCACGATTGAAGGGGCAAAAAATGCAGTATTGCCTCTCTTAGCCGCTACGATTTTAGCAAATGAAGGCCAGTCGCGCCTTTCCAATGTGCCGATTTTATCAGATGTATTTACCATGAATCATGTGGTAGCTGGCTTGGGGGCTCAGGTAGTTTTCCAGCAAGATGAAAATGAAATTGTCGTTGATGCTAGAGGTGAGCTTGGTAGCGAAGCACCCTATAAATATGTCAATCAAATGCGGGCTTCTATCGTTGTTTTAGGTCCAATCTTGGCGCGAAATGGCTATGCCAAGGTATCGATGCCTGGTGGTTGCACGATTGGCAGCCGTCCGATTGATTTGCACCTCAAAGGACTTGAGGCTATGGGGGCTAGGATTCACCAGCGGGCAGGTTATATTGAGGCGCGAGCAGACCGCTTGCAGGGAGCGCATTTCTACATGGATTTCCCGAGTGTGGGTGCGACCCAAAACTTGATGATGGCAGCGACCTTAGCTGAGGGTACAACCGTGATTGAAAATGCGGCGCGCGAGCCAGAAATTGTGGACTTGGCGATTTTCCTCAATAAAATGGGGGCCAAAGTTAAAGGTGCAGGTACAGAAACGATTACAATTAAGGGAGTTTCTGCTCTTCATGGTGCAGATCACCAAGTGGTTCAAGACCGTATCGAAGCAGGAACCTTTATGGTTGCAGCTGCTATGACCGGTGGCGATGTCTTAGTTAAAGATGCGATTTGGGAGCACAATCGTCCCTTGATTTCTAAAATGCAGGAAATGGGTGTTGATGTTAGGGAGGAAGACGAGGGGATTCGAGTTCGGTCATACGTGGAACAATTGAAACCTGTGACGGTAAAAACCTTGCCACATCCAGGTTTTCCGACCGATATGCAGGCTCAATTTACAGCTCTTATGGCGGTAGCAAAGGGTGAGTCAACCATGATTGAGACGGTCTTTGAGAATCGTTTCCAGCATTTGGAAGAATTGCGACGGATGGACTTACATTCAGATATTCTGCGTGACACAGCTATTATCACAGGGGGGACACCGCTTCAAGGTGCAGAAGTTATGTCAACAGACTTGAGAGCCAGTGCTGCTCTTATTCTGATAGGGCTAGTAGCAGAAGGTGTGACAACTGTTGGAAAATTAACACATTTGGATCGTGGGTATTACCGCTTCCATGAGAAATTGGCTGCTTTAGGGGCAGATATTGAACGCATTAATGGAGAAGAATAGATGGATCAGAAAGAAAATCTACGTTTTGTTGGCAATCAGATACTATTGATTCTTTTTGTCATTCTCCTGGCATTGATTCTTTTTGCAATTGGACTCATGGTTGGCTATGGTGTGATTGGAGATGGTAGCAATATTTGGGCTATTTTATCCCCCGAAAAATGGCAGGAATTGATTGGCAAATTTACAGGAAAGTAGCAATCGGGCAGTGACTGTAATGTTTTATGATGAGCTGGTTTCGTCCAGTCATTAGAATAGAAAACAGTTCAAGTTAAGAAGATGAGTAGGCTGAGTACGATGGTTCAGCCTCTTTCACTGTGGATTTTGTTAGGAGTAATATGGCAAGGAAAAAAACAAAAAAGCAGAGTATGAGTCTAGCTAGCCTAGTGATCACACTCTTACTGGTGGCTGGTGGTTATTTTTGGGCAGAAGAACCTTCGACCGTATCTCACCGACCAGTTACTAGAATAGAAACCGCTACATCTAGGCCATCAGAGGAGCTAGCACATTCCGTTTTGACGGACACGGTACGGGCTCAGTTGGGATCTGACCTTGTCTACAACGGAGCAGGTGCTTTCATTGTCAATGGCAATCAGACTGATCTGGACGCCTCTGTAGCGAGCGCTCCTTATGCAGATAATCGAACCAAGACTGCGCAGGGGAAACTGGTACCAACTGTCGCAAATGCTCTTTTAAGTAAGGCGACCCGTCAGTATCAAAAGCGGGAGGAGACAGGAAATGGCTCGACCAGCTGGAAACCGGCTGGCTGGCATCAAGTGAGAAATTTAGAAGGGGAATATAACCATGCCATTGACAGGGGGCACTTGTTAGCTTATTCCTTAGTTGGTGGGCTAAAAGGGTACGATGCTTCAACCAGTAACCCTAAAAATATAGCGGTCCAGACTGCGTGGTCCAACCAATCCAATCGCCCAGATGCGACAGGTCAAAATTATTTTGAAACACAGGTACGTAGAGCCTTAGATCAAAATAAGCGGGTACGGTATCGAGTGACATTGATCTATCAATCGCAGGAAGATTTAGTGCCAGTAGGAAGTCATTTGGAAGCGAAAGCAGGAGACGGCAGTCTGGAGTTTAATGTTTTTGTCCCAAATGTCCAGCAGGGCTTAGTTATTGATTATTATAGTGGGAAGATTCATCTTAACCAGTAGGAGATGTGATGATTGAGATTGAAGAAAAACTGCGCCTAAGGCGTGGTAAACCAAATGATAGCGAAGCTCTTACTTGGTATCAGGATCAAGAAGTGGTTTATCTTGTAGATGGAGTGAGGGAAAGCTACAGTCTTGAAAAATTACAGCGAATGTATGCTTACTTGGATCAGGTAGGTGAACTCTATACGATTGAAGTTCAAGAGGAAACGGGCTGGAAGGCAATTGGCGATGTCACCTTTTCACAGAATGATATACCAATTGTGATTGGGGATCCAGCCTACCGGGGACAAGGGCTTGGGAAAAAGATTGTTCAAGCTCTAGTCGCAGAGGCTAAAAAACGAGGCTATTCTGCACTACATGTCAGGGAAATCTATAAGGGGAACTACGCTTCCCAGAAATGTTTTACTGCTTGCGGATTTGAGATTCAAAGGGAGACAGAAAAAGGTTATTCGTATAGACGAGACTTGGGATAAGTCCTTGCCAAATCTTCCTAATTCTGCTAGAATGAAAGTAGTGCTCAGGGGAAATTAACAGCTTGTCTGCTGGTTTTCATGGGGTATAGTGGTTTCGTTTTGATTCAGTACTAGGCAAGGAGTCGCAGGTATAACTTAGGTTGGACAAGACGCGTTAACGCCGTAATAAATGAAAACGAAACGACTATCAAATTGAATAGAAGTCTGCAAGACTAGTACATCTAGGGAAACTGTCTAGGGAGATGAGCCGTGACTGGAAGCTCATTCAGTGAAAATAGGTCGAATTCACTTGCGTACGGACTTACAAATAAAGGTTTGCAATGCAGCAAATGAAAACGGATGGTACCGCGTGACAACGCTCCGATTGGGTGTGGTCATGCGTTTTTATTTTGGAGGAAATATGTCAACAATTGAACAACAATTAGCTGAATTAAGACAATCAACACTAGATGAATTGAAAAAGATTCGCTATGAAAATGCCAAGGAATTACAAGACTTACGGGTTGCCGTATTAGGGAAAAAAGGATCTTTGACAGACTTATTGAAAGGACTCAAGGATCTCTCAAATGATATGAAGCCGATTATTGGAAAACAGGTCAATGAAGTTCGTGATGTCTTGACCAAGGCTTTTGAAGAAACGGCAGTTCTTGTCGAAGCAGAAAAAATCAAGGCGCAATTAGCTCAAGAATCAATTGATGTAACCTTACCAGGACGAAGTGTCAAACAAGGCTATCGTCATGTCTTGACCCAAACGAGTGAAGAAATCGAAGATATTTTCTTAGGGATGGGCTTCCAGATTGTCGATGGTTTTGAAGTAGAAAAAGACTATTACAACTTTGAGCGGATGAACTTGCCAAAAGATCACCCAGCTCGTGATATGCAAGATACTTTCTATATTACTGAGGAAATTTTAATGCGGACCCACACCAGTCCTGTACAAGCACGGACCATGGACCAGCATGATTTTTCAAAGGGTGCTCTCAAAATGATTTCTCCAGGGCGTGTTTTCCGCCGCGATACAGATGATGCAACACACAGTCATCAATTCCACCAAATTGAGGGCTTGGTTGTTGGGAAAAATGTCTCAATGGGTGACTTAAAAGGTACACTTGAGATGATTATCAAAAAAATGTTTGGTGAGGATCGTCAGATTCGCTTACGTCCTTCGTATTTCCCATTTACCGAACCATCTGTTGAAGTCGATGTATCCTGCTTTAAGTGTGGCGGAGATGGCTGTAATGTCTGCAAAAAGACTGGTTGGATTGAGATTTTAGGGGCAGGAATGGTTCACCCACACGTGTTAGAAATGAGTGGCATTGATCCAACAGAATATTCTGGTTTTGCCTTTGGTTTAGGTCAAGAACGGATTGCCATGTTGCGCTATGGAATCAATGATATTCGTGGCTTCTACCAAGGGGATAGCCGTTTTGCTGAACAATTCAAGTAAGGTGTTTATATGATTAGTGTAGTTGAGAAAAAAGATCTACCCTTACTTCGTGAAATGGCCATGCAAACCTTTCGTGAAACCTTTGGTGCCTTTATCAAAGAAGCTGATTTGGAGTATTTTTATACCCATGATTTAGCACTTGAAACCTTGGAAAAAGAATGGGAAAATCCAGAATCAGCCCATTACTTTGTCCTTCATGAAGGGCAGCCAGTTGGATTTTTGAAGGTGAACTGGGGAGAGGCCCAGACCGAGCATGAACTAGAAGATGCGTTTGAAATTCAACGTTTGTATATTTTGCAGTCCCACCAAGGTTATGGTTTGGGAAAGGCCTTATTCGAATTTGCTCTTGAAAAGGCAGTAGCAGGTCAGTTTACCTGGGCTTGGCTAGGAGTTTGGGAGAAGAATTTTAAGGCACAAAATTTTTATTTCAAGTATGGATTTGAACGCTTTAGTGAGCATGAATATGTAACAGGAGATACGGTGGATATTGACTGGCTCTTGAAAAAGCGGATAAATGAAGAAAAATGAGGAAGTAAGATGTTAGTAAGTTACAAATGGTTAAAAGAATTAGTAAATATTGACGTGCCGAGTAAGGAATTGGCTGAAAAAATGTCAACAACGGGAATTGAGGTAGAAGGTGTGGCTTCTCCTGCAGCAGGTCTGTCAAAAATAGTGGTCGGCGAAGTCCTGTCTTGCGAAGATGTTCCAGAAACGCACCTTCACGTCTGCCAAGTGGATGTGGGTGAAGAAGCTCCTCGCCAAATCGTCTGTGGAGCACCGAATGTCCGTGCAGGTATCAAGGTCATGGTGGCTCTTCCTGGGGCACGTATTGCCGATAATTATAAGATAAAAAAAGGAAAAATCCGTGGCTTGGAATCGCTCGGCATGATTTGTTCTCTCGGAGAACTCGGTATTTCAGACTCGGTGGTGCCAAAAGAGTTTGCGGACGGGATTCAGATTTTGTCAGCAGATGCAGTTAACGGAGACGAAGTCTTTTCTTATCTTGATTTGGATGATGAAGTGATTGAACTATCTATCACGCCAAACCGTGCGGATGCCCTTTCCATGCGTGGAGTAGCCCATGAAGTTGCGGCAATCTATGATCAGGCTGTTCAGTTTAAGGATTTTCCCCTTGTAGAAGTAGAGAAAAAAGCGAGCGATGTGATTGAGGTAGCGATTGAATCTGAAAAGGTTGCAACCTATCGTGCGCGTGTGATTGAAAATGTGACAATCGCACCGAGTCCTCAGTGGTTGCAAAATCTCTTGATGAATGCAGGGATTCGCCCGATTAACAATGTGGTCGATGTGACCAACTATATCTTGCTCTATTTCGGACAACCTATGCACGCTTTTGACCTAGATAAATTTGAAAGCAAAACCATTGTGGCGCGTGATGCACGAGATGGGGAAAGCTTGGTGACCTTGGATGAAGTCGAGCGTGAATTAGTAGCAGATGATATTGTCATTTCCGTTGCTGATAAGGCGGTTGCCCTTGGTGGTGTCATGGGTGGCGTTGCAACTGAGATTGATCATCAATCGACAAATGTGGTGTTAGAAGCAGCACTTTTTGATGGAAAATCTATTCGGAAAACATCTGGTCGATTAAACCTACGATCTGAATCGTCTTCCCGTTTTGAAAAAGGGATCAACGTGGCTGATATTGCAGCGGCTATGGATACAGCAGCTAGTATGATTGCAGACTTAGCAGGTGGTCAGGTTCTTTCAGGTGTTGTGTCTGCAGGTGAGGTTGAGACCAGTCCAGTAGCTGTTTCTGCTAGTCTAGAGTATGTCAATCGTTCCTTGGGAACTAGTCTTGTCTATAGCGATATTGCTGATATCTTCCGTCGTTTGGGTATGGAAATTGCAGGTGATGAGGAAACCTTTACCGTTCAAGTGCCCCGTCGCCGTTGGGATATCCGTATTCCAGCAGACTTGGTTGAAGAAATTGCGCGGATTTATGGCTATGACAATCTTCCGACAACTCTGCCAAAAGAAGATGGAACAGCTGGTGAATTGACAAGGAGCCAAAAATTCCGCCGTCAGATACGTCAGGTTGCTGAGGGAGCTGGTTTGAGTGAAGTTATTACCTATGCACTGACGACTCCCGAAAAAGCAGTTGAATTTAGCTTGACACCAACAAATGTAACAGAATTGATGTGGCCAATGACAGTAGATCGTTCTGCTCTTCGTCAGAATATGATTTCAGGTATGCTAGAAACAGTAGCCTATAATGTAGCCCGTAGAAATAAAGACTTGGCCTTGTATGAAATCGGAAAAGTCTTTGAACAAACAGGTAATCCGGCAGAAGATTTACCACAAGAAATTACGAAATTTGCCTTTGCTTTGACAGGATTAGTAGCAGAAAAAGATTTCCAAACAGTAGCAGTGCCAGTAGATTTCTTCCATGCAAAAGGGGTATTAGAAGCCCTCTTTGCCAAGTATTCGCTTGAAGTCCATTATGTAGCAACTAGTAGCCTAGGGGCTCTTCACCCTGGACGGACAGCCCAGCTTGAGCTAGATGGTCAAGTGATTGGGTTTGTGGGGCAGGTGCATCCGCAGCTGGCGAAAGACTACGGTATTCCAGAAACCTATGTGGCAGAAGTTAATGTCGATGCGCTGGAAGCTGTGCTTCAACCAGCTAAGCCTTTTACAGACATTTCAAAATTCCCAGCAGTTAGTCGTGACATTGCCTTCTTGGTCGACCGTGAGACCCAGCACCAAGCAATTTTGGATGCTATTTCATCAGCCAATGTAAAGCGTCTGACCAAGGTGAGCCTCTTTGATATCTACACTGGAACTAACATTGAAGCTGGCAAAAAATCAATGGCTTATAACTTGACCTTCCAAAATCCGAGCGATAGCTTGACTGATGAGGAAGTGGCTAAGTATATGGAAAAAATTGCAAAAGCGCTCGAAGAAATCGGCGCGGAGATTCGCTAATCGTTGGCATTAGAGAGAACAAAAGGAGAGGAAAATGGACATTTGGACCAAACTATATGAAACGGCGCGAAATCAATACGCTCCAGTAGAAGTTACACCTTTTGTCTATGCCCACCATGTGGTGGCTGCTTTTGAAGCAGAAAATGGAGAGATTTTCACGGGCTTTTGTATGGAGGGAACAGCAGGCGTTTTTCATCTTTGTGCAGAGCGTGCAGCTGCCTTTAATATGTATCAATTGTCAGGCCAAACGACCATTAAGCGCATGCTTGCTTTTCGTGACAAGCCTCCGTATGGAGGTGGCTCAGGTATGCCCTGTGGTGCCTGTCGGGAATTTCTCATGCAGCTATCGTCTCAGAACAAAGACATGGAAATCATGCTCGACTATGAGACGCGTGAGACTGTGACTCTAAAAGACCTCATGCCTTACTGGTGGGGTGCAGAACGTTATCAAGCAGATGAAGTGGCAGATAGCAAATCAGACAACTCTCTGTTCAAATAAGCAAAAAACTTGGGAACTTCCCAAGTTTTTCTTGTATTAAAGTAAAAATAATTCAATCTTAATTTGCTCTGTGTCACCGTATTTGGCAAGGAGTTGTTCTGCGATGTCATCATAGAGGGTGTGGATGACGGCGATTTTTTCTGGAAATTGCTTGCCGATATAGTCGAACTTGCATTCAATGGTCAGAAATAACTCGTGAAAGAGCTCATTGATATGTTCTAACTGGGGAATCAATTCCTCATCGTCTTTTAGAAAATGAGGGGGCTCTGTGCGGTGTTCAGCAAAATCATCGATTTTCTTGACAGGAAAACAGCCGTATTCTAGGCAAAATTCGTACATGTCATACTCCATTCTTGGTTTCATATTTCATAAAAATCTGTATCGTTATTTGACTATACCATATTTACCAGTAGAACCCAACTAATCTGTTTCAGATTTCTTTAATGAAACTTCCAGTTTTCTTGTATGTTTTTCGATGACACTATTTCTATCAAGGACAAAGGAAGGGACACATGAAAACAAGAATTGTATAAAAGCAGTTTCGACAGAAAGAATCAAAGTATACCGTAGATAAGAGTACCTTTGCTCAATTACTAGCGTCTTAGTTAGCCTCCATAAGAAAGGTTCTAAAAAGAAATTCTTATAATCGCTTGCTTTTCTTCCCTCAGTAGAGATTGAGGATTTTTTTATGTTGATTTGTAGACCAAGTAAAGGCTTTCTACGTTTTGTCTGTAGGCGTTGAAGGTGTAGAGAAGCTTGTTTTTTAAAGGTTTTTGTTTTGCGGAAACCATCTCATTTTCTTCTATGTTTTGTTGAGGAAATAAAGAAAAAAGGAAAAATATTCATTTTTTTGAAAAAAACATTCGTTTTTTAGCGATAAGTTATGAAATTTGTATGTGTTTGCCACTACCTATTTTTTTCTATATAATGGGGGTAATCAGAGAACATACAAGCCGTGCTTGTATTGTATAGAAAGGTAGTCAAATGATGAAAAAACAATTATATGTTGCTGCTGCCGCAGTAGCCTTAGTATCCGTAACTCCTCATCTTGTACAAGCTGAACAAACAGCTCCCAATACAGGAATTCAACAGCAAGATGCTCAATTAAAAGCGGAGTTGACAAGTCTCTATCAGAAAATCAAGGAATTAAGCAATTATGAAGTAAGAGCAGACAAGAAGACATACTATCAGCAGCAAGTAGGAGCGGCTTATTATACAGCCTTAGCTAAAGGAGAAAATTCGACTGTGATTAAATTGCAGTTAGAAGCAGCAATAGGTAAAAATTTTGCGACCTTTAAGGCTGAGGTAGAGAAAGATTATACGGAGACTAGAAATAACTATGTCACCTCCTCAAAGAACCTATTGAATCCTGCAAGAGCTGAGAAACTAGAAAGTGCTGTTAAGGATACTACTAAGTCTCTTGATGCTATTCGTGCTTTATTTGAACGCTTATACGCTGAGTATGCAGCCGAGCTACAAGCTAATAAAGACCAAGCAAAATTGGCTGCGCCAAAGAAACAAGCCATTGATGAGATTTCTAAGATGAATGATCTGCCAAATGCTCTTAAAAATAAATACCGTACGATGGCTAATGAAGCAAAGACTGTAGAAGAGATTGAAGCAGCTAAAAAAGCAGCTAAGGAATATATCGCCAATCGTCAAAAGATTGAAGCGAAAAAAGCGGTAGCTAAAGAGACCATCACCAAAAAGGATTATTTAGAGCCAGATGAGCGCTCTAATTATTTAGAGCGACTAGAGCAAGCCGGAACAGAGACTGAGATTGACACTATACTAGCAGAAGCTGATCAGGCAGCAACAACCAATAAAGTCATCTATCAAAAGAGGGAGGCTATCAGTAAGGAGATTGATACCCTAGCTTATTTAAGCTCACAACAAAAGGCGGATTTCAAGAATCAATTAGAGGATTTGAAAACAGAGGCTGAACTAGCAGCTATTTTACTTGCAGCTAAAAAAGCTAATATCCAAGCTCTAAAAGACGAGGAAGAAGAGATTCTAAAAAAAGGTAAGGAGATGCTGAGGGCAATCAAACAGATGTCAGAATTGACAGATGAGAGCTTGTATAAGGGTCAGATGGAGATTTGGAAGGAAGTTGGTAATCTTGTAGGGGATTATATGCAATTTTTTGAAAAATTGGATTCTGAAAAAGATACCAACCTGACCAATAAAGAACTGCACATGCGGTATAATCGCTTGTATGATGGTATTCAATATACAGAAATGGAATACATTGCTCGTGATTTGAATCAGAAGCTTCAAAACTTTCCAGACAATCAGGAGTTGAGACAGTTGTTGAAAGAAATGTTCTATCCAACGTATGCGACTGTTGAAACAGGTAGTAAGACAGGCGGTTTTTCAGTCTTCTTCAATAGAGAGATTGCTCCACGTCAGAAGAAATTTCTTGATTTATATCGTTCATTATCAGGAATGCCATTGACACCCCTTGTTCCAGCGCAACCAATTCCCAAAGACGATTCAAAACAGTCAGAAGAACCAGGACTGACCACTCGTCAAGAAACGCATGAAGAAGCTGTTCCATTCCAAACCATTACGCGAGAAAATCCAGAGTTACCAAAGGGCGAGCAACGGATTGTGACAGAAGGCGAAGCAGGTGTTCGAACCATTGTCGAAGAAGTAATCATGCGTGGTAATCAACTGGTATCACGTAAGGTTGTTTCAGATATGGTGACAAAACCCGCGGTGAACAAAGTAGTGGAAATTGGTACAAAAGAAGTTAGTAAGAAGTCAGGTAAAGCATCAAATAAAAAAGACGATAATGGCAAAATGCCTAGTACCAAACAGACGCAAAAGCTAGCAGGTAACGGTAAAGTTAGACGGAGTTTACCAAAGACCAATGCAGTACCAAGTATCCTATCTTTTATCGGAGTAGGTTTAGCTGGATTAGCTGGCCTGTTTGCTAAAAATCGTAAAAAATAAGCACTTTCTCACTCAAACGTAAGAGGCAGAACATGATTTCTGTCTCTTATTTTATTTAGATTGTTTGCGGCACTAAATTGCTATACTCATTGAAATTCGAGAATAACCAACTTATCCACTATTTGCAACCTTGACAAGGTTAAGATAGTGATTATATCAGGTTGGAAATACAGTAAGCCGAAGGTGTTTTACTATAGGATACTTTTGCAGTAGTGGTATCATTCGAGGCTGGATAAAAAGTACCAAAACTGCTCATTTTTATAGTTTGATTAGCTTAGCGTAGTAGTTGTTTGGTTGGTAAAACGTTGATAAATCAACATTCTATAAGCCTAGTCGATCTTGCAGAAGTGGGACTACAAAATCGCTTTCTATGAAATCACGATTTTTGTCCCACTCCCGAATAACGGAAATGTTGAGACCTTAGACTCAATATTGCTTCAACAGTCCAGTGGACTGTTGAAGGTCGGAAATACAAGGTTGCTTGCGTCCGCACTATCTAATAAAGTATCGAAAAATACGAATGTTGATAGTAATAGGGTATTAGGTTAATCGCAATCAAAACACAGATAAAAGATAGATGACCGTTAGAGAAAGAAGATAGGTGTTTGCTATACTGAGATTAGGATAAAAAATGGATAAGAAGATGATAGATTGAGCTAATGTTAAGTGGATTTAATCCTGCCCCCGCTTATTTCTTTTGCCATTTTCATCATATAGTGTAAGAATTGAACCTATTTTGGACTGCTTAAATCAGAAAGGAGAAGAGATGAATTCCTTTACTCGTGCGAAATTGTATCTCAAACGTCATCCAGTTAAAACAGCTATTTTAACCGCATTTCTTTTATTTATTAGTATTGCCCTAAGCCTACTGATTGGCCTCAATACCTCACTAACTCAAGATAGTAAGCGTTTATTAGATAGTCAACTACACCAATCTCTTGTGACAAGATTGAGGGATGTTCCGGCTGCACAAGTGAATCCTGCTAGCCGAGCCTATTTTGAAGATGTTGTGTCTGAAAATCATCTGAACGCCCATCATCTAATTTCAGAAGAAGTGACGATTGGAGAGACTGAATCTGAACAAACGAGGGTTTATAGCTTAGTCAATCAAGACTTCTTTGAAAAAAGTCAGTTATTCAATAAGGAATTGGTACTGGAAGCAGGAGCTTTTTTAAATGAAAAGAGCAGTGATGCGGCTCTCATTAGTCGCAATCTTGCTGATCGCTATCATCTTGCTGTGGGAGATACTATTTCAATCCAATCCTCAATTGGTCAAAAGTCCACGTTACGAATTACGGGCATATTTAAGACTAATCGTTCTCCCTTTGCGAATAGAGAAAGCGATACACTTGAACATACTATTTTAACGACAAGAAAGACTCTTGAGCAATTGAATCCTCAGTATAGCTACCATACCAGTATTTATCATGCTAACCATGAAGCCGATATGACACAGGCTAGAGCTTGCCTGCAGGCGGGATCTGAACTAAAAGACTACCAATTAACACAAAATTCTAGTGTTCAAACGCTTTTAAAGACTTTGAATAGTCAACAACGCCTTTTCAAATGGATCTTATGGGGGACCATTGTACTCAGTCATCTTGTTCTACTTTTTTTCCTTCATCTGTGGATGAAAGGTCGGCAATTGGAGATTGGGGTTTTGCAATCACTGGGTAAGAGCCGGATGGAAATTCTGCTCCAGTACATACTAGAAGTGCTGATTCTTGCAAGTATCACCTTAGCGATTGGATTAGTGGTGACAAGCATCTTCCTACCTCAATTAAGAGAAGTCTTGCTAAGCGATATGCTGAAAACAAGTTATGAGAATGCGGACAATGGTGAATGGTTACCGGCTGTTTTCTTGGCCAACCATCACTATGTAAAAGATTTACTTTCTCGTCCGATCCATCTTGCTTCTCTTGATATTCTGCTCATTATTGGTAGTGTATTAGGCTTGTCTGTAGGAGCAGTACTTGTCTCTTGTTTGTCACTGCTTCATTATTCACCTAAAAAAATATTTACAATGATGTCATAAGTTACATCAAGATACAAAGGAGAAATCATGTCATTTATTACGAGAGCATTATATTATGTACGACGAAAAATAGTTAGAAATCTGGTTACCTTTTTCCTATTTGCCACAGTTGCTAGCTTCTTAGTGGCGGTCATGGCCCTATCTAAGTCTATGTCAGGAAAGATTATCGAAAAAAATAATATTGCCCAAACAGTTACCCTATCGGCTAGCAACATTTTTGTTGGAGACGGATATGGATCAGGAGAATTATCTGAAAAAGCGCTTCAAGAAATTAGCCACCATCCAGATGTAGAGAGTTTTGTCTCATCCGTTTCTTCCTTTGCTAGTTTAGAAAATGCAAAACCTGTTCCTATTGGGACACGCGAAGGGGATTATCGTCCTGGAAATCTTGCAACAGTTGTCAATGTTGAGGGAATTTCGACCAGTGAGAAAGATAACCGTTTTACAACCGGCATGCTCAGTCTTGTCAGTGGTCGGCATATCACTGCAGGAGACAAGCATAAGGTGATTGTCCATGAAGATTTTGCCAAGCATAACCATTTAAAAGTAGGCGATCAGTTGACACTTGGTCGTGACCCGATTCGCTATATTGGGACAGATAAGACACCGATTCAAGCAGAAATCATTGGGATTTTCAAAGGAAAAACCTTCAATAGGCCCAACTATAGTGATGAACTAGTCTCCAATACCCTCTTATCCGATACGACATTGGCTAGCGAATTATTTGGTTTTGAAACAGGAAAAACGCTCTATAGTGAAGCGACCTATACCTTGAAAAAATCTGCAGATACCAAGGCTTTCATAGCCAATGTTAAACAGACAGTTGATACAGTTAACTGGCAAAATTATCAATTAACCGAGCAAAATCCTGCTCTAAAATCCTATAATCGGAGTATTGTCCTCTTGCAAAAAACGGTCAAACGGCTCTTAATTGGGACAATTATCACAAGTGCTATCGTACTCATCTTGCTCTTGATTTTTAATAGTCAAAGCCGTTTACGTGAATCGGGTGTGCTCCTAGCACTTGGTCGTTCAAAATGGGATATTATGGCCCAGCACATCCTTGAAAACATTCTCTTAGCTCTTCCGGCTTTTGCGGTTGCTAGTCTTTTAGGACAAGGAATGGGTCAATTGTTTGCTAACCAGACGGTGGACTCTGTTGCGAAAACAGTACGTGCGGACATTTTGAAACAGCTAGGAGGCTATAGTCTTGGTGCAGATAGTCAAACGGACTTGATTATGCAAACAGTTAAGCATTTCCAAGTTCAGTTTACACCAGCAGAATTGTCTCGGATGTTGGTCGTATGCGCTGGCTTGATTATCGTCGGAATTGTCATTGCAAGCATACCGCTGATATCCTACAAGCCAAAAGATATTTTAACGAAGATTTCATAAGGAGAAGAGTATGTTAGCGATTAAAGATTTATCGTATACCTATGCGAGTATTAGTAAACAATCCGTTTTTCAAAATTTGAATTACCAATTTGAGGAAGGAACTTTTTATTCTATTGTCGGCCATTCAGGAACTGGAAAGACCACCTTGTTATCGCTGTTAGCAGGTCTAGATAAGCCAACTTCAGGTCAGGTCTTGCTAGATGGTCAAGATGTCAGGGAAATTGGCTATCAAGCCTATCGGAGAAACCATGTATCCTTAGTTTTTCAAAATTACAATTTACTGGACTATCTCACGCCTTTGGAAAATATTCGCTTGGTCAATAAAAAAGCTGATTCTCAGGTCCTGCTCGATTTGGGCTTATCTCAAGAGCAGATTCATCGGAATATCTTACAACTATCAGGTGGACAGCAACAACGGGTAGCTATTGCACGTTCTTTGGTTTCAAGTGCCAATGTCATGCTGCTAGATGAGCCAACTGGTAATTTGGATGAAGATATTGCAATCGATATTGTAGAACATCTAAAAACCATTGCTCATGAAGAGAAAAAATGTGTTATTATGGTGACCCATAGTAAAGCTCTGGCCAATATGGCAGACGTGCAGTTGACCTTGCGAAACGGTCAGTTTCGCTGATAGAAGTTTTAAAAAGAAAAGAGCAGGCTGAATGGGAATAAACGATTCGGCCGCTTTTGTATAAGAAATGTCAAAAAAACTATCTGTACTTTGTCTGTTTTTTGAGTCATGAACAGAAAGTTTCTTGAAACTAGTGTATAATTAAAGCGGGAACTTTTTTTCAAAAAAACCATTAGAGTAGGAAAAGGAGAAAGGGAATGTACAAAATTTTAGTGGTTGAAGACGATGCAACCATCAACCAAGTCATTTGTGAATTTTTAAAAGAACATGGGTATCAAGTAGAGGCAGCAGTAGATGGCAAAGAAGCGTTGAATTATTTTGCACAAGACAGCTTTGACTTGATTCTCCTAGATATTATGCTACCGACCGTCAGTGGGCTAGATGTTTTGAAAGAAATTCGGAAGACTTCTCAGGTTCCAGTGATGATGTTGACAGCTCTTGATGATGAATATACCCAGCTTGTCAGCTTCAACCACTTAATCAGTGATTATGTGACTAAACCGTTTTCACCTCTGATTTTGATGAAGCGAATTGAAAATATTTTACGCAGTTCCATCACCTATTCTGAAATTATCATCGATGATTTACGCGTATCCTTAGAAGATTGTACTGTCTATTGGAAAGGGGAGAAAATGTCCCCGACAAAGACAGAGTATGAATTGATCGAAACCCTTGCCAAACGCAAGTACCACCTTGTGACCAGAGAGCAATTGATGGATGTTATCTGGGGCTATAGCGAATTAGATACGCGGGTTCTGGATAACCACATCAAAAATATTCGTAAGAAGATACCAGGTATTCCTTTGGTGACGATTACTGGTATGGGCTATCAGTTGGGGAGAGATAACTAGTGAAAATCGCTAAAAAACACTTTCTCTTGACGAGTGGGATGGTCTTTATTGTCGTAGCGACTTTACTGACAACTTTGTATTTTGTCATGCCGATTTACTACCAATCAGTGAAAACAGCAGAAGTAACGCAGGAATTTAGCCAAGTTTCCCAAAGCATTCAAGGGAAATCTGAAGAGGAAATCGAGGCTCTTCTCACCTATTACGATAAAAAGAATCTGCGCATGTGGTATGCTTTGACGGATGCGACAGGAAAACTCTACTATCCAAAGATAGAAGCCTCAGATGAGGGGGTAGCAGTTCAGGTCAGCCCCTTTATTGCAGCAGATAATGAGCGGGCCCAATTAAAAGAAGTCATCACAGATGCGGACGGTCAAAGTTATACTTTAGAAGGCGAATATTCTCTACAACCCGTTTCGGATGCCAGTCAGGTGCTGTTTGAGTTATCACCTTATTTATTGCTCTTTTCTCTATGTCTAGGAATCGTTCTTTCCTTTATCTATAGTCGAATTTCGACCAAACGCCTCAAACAGATTTCTGCGACAACTCGAAAAATGGTGAGCCTATCTCCAGATGTTTTTTGTCAAGTAAATGGAAACGATGAAATTGCCGATTTAGCGCAAGATGTTAATACGCTTTACGAGAGTCTTTTGCGTAATATGGAAGCCTTACGGCTGGAAAACGAGAAAACTGCAGAAAGTGAGCGAAGTAAGGCAGAATTTTTACGGATGACCTCGCATGAACTTAAGACACCGATTGCAGGTATGCTTGGTATTGTCGATGGGATGATTTATGGAATTGGTGATTTTAAGGATCGAGACAAGTACCTCAAAAAATGTCGTGAAATGCTGGAAGAGCAGTCCCAGCTTGTCCAATCGATTTTAGCAATTTCCAAGTTAGAAATGCAAAATGTAGAAGAACAAACCAGTGTCTTTTCCTTATCAGATGTCCTAGATGAGCAGGTTGAATTTTACTATACCTTGGCTACCGTACAGGGCTATCGATTTGTCGCAAAGATTTCACCAGTAGAGATAGAAGGAAATCAAACTTATCTACTTAAGGCAATCAAGAATATTTTAGACAATGCCTTTCATTATACAAAAGCTGGTGGAGACATTCGTTTATCCGTAGACCAAGATCAGTTAATCATTGAAAATGAGGCGGAAAAAATCTTAAGTGAGGAGCAAATCAAACAGATTTTTCAACCCTTTTATCGACCGGATTACAGTCGTAGTCGCAAGGACGGTGGAACGGGCCTAGGTCTCTTTATTGTGCAACAGATTTTAGATCAGCACCAGTTGGCCTATCGTTTTGAAGCGATTGACGAGAAGCGGATGCGGTTCAGTATTTTCTTTTAGAGGACAGAAGAAAAGCATAGAAACAGGTAGGTCTCTATGCTTTTCGCATGTTATAGGGAATTGAATAAAGGTTAGGAGATCGTTAAGTCGCTTTGCTGGACGCCAGCTCTATCTGTAGCTCCTTGCTTTGTCCTATTCCTTTTTCAATCCACTATATATAGGGGGATTTTAATTTGCCCAGAATTTTTCTGCAATCTCTTGGCCTTGTTTGATTTTAGCCCATTGTTCAACAGCAGACAATTCATTTCCGGAATCGCATGAGGCGAAGCCACATTGGTGAGAAAGGAAGAGACGCTCTTTTGGAATGATTTGACTAGCTTGCTCGAGTAATTGGTAGACACGTTCTTCATCATCTAGGGTGTTTGTCTTACTAGAGAGGAGGCCTAAGACGATTTCAGCTTTGGAATCTTTGAGGCTTTCCAGGGCTTTTAAATCTCCAGCACGCTCATCATCCCATTCAAGGAAGAAGCGGTCATAGTGTTGGTCACGGAGGAATTTCTGCGCGATAGCTTCATAGGTACCACCAGCTGCATGACGGCTTTCGTAGTTTCCTCGGCAGTTGTGAGTCCAAACTGTCAAGCCAAGTTCATGGGCGAAGTCGACTACCTCATTATTGAGAGCGACAAAGGAATCTGCCAAATCAGACAGAGCAGCATTGCCGTCCGCAAAAAAGCTAGCTGGGTTGTTTTCATCAAATAATTCCCAGAGACAGTCATCGAATTGGATAATCTTACCACCAGCAGTCTTGTAATCTTCAAGAAATTCTTTATAAGCCTTGACAACTCCAGCCTGTAATGCCTCTGCTGTTGGGTAAATCTGCCCTTCTCCATATAGGCGGTCAAAGACAGAGAGTTCAGTGAAGGCATGGGCAGGTCCCCAAACGGTTAGTTTTGTTGCAGTATCTCCTGCTTCAGCTTGCACCAGTTTATAAATGTCAATAAAATGGTGGTTTTTTCCAGATAATTCTTCCGTAATGCGAATACCAATATCCTTACGTGTTTCAAAATGTCCACCGTCATGATCCTTAAAGGTATAACCATGCTCTGCGATATAGCGCTCGATACCTTTGAAACCCCAGATAAAGTCAAGATGCCACATTGATTTTGAATATTCACCATCTGTCACAATATCAATGCCATTTTCCTTTTGTTCAGCGATAATTGCTTTGATATCCTTCGTTTCTGTTTCTTGGTAGCCTGGAAAATCTTGATAGAAAGGATAGTTGATGTCATCACGGTGCTCGATTTGAGTCTTGTAGTCCCGTAAATCAGCTGGACGTAGGAGTGAGCCTACGAGTTGAAATCTTGATCTTGTCATGTTCGTTTCTCCATTTCTCGTTGATGTTTTTATTCTATCGAAAGTAGGCGAAAATGGAAAATAGTTATTTTGAAAGAAATGCTATAGTCGAAGACTATATCTGATAAGAATGCTTTTCTAGCCTATTTTCTTTCTTTGAAATATGGTATAATGACTAAAGTAAAAGCTAGAAAATGAGGTTTACATGAAGAAACAATCAGTCTTTATTGCAGTAGGAATCGTGATGTTAGGAGCGGTGATGCGCGTGCCGATTACAGCCATTCCTCCGATTTTGACAGACATTGCAAGTAGCTTGGGTGTCTCGGTAAGTGACTTGGGAATCCTCACGTCTATTCCGCTATTGATGTTTGCTCTCTGTTCATCTGTTGCCCCTAAATTAGCCAATCGCTTTGGTATGGAGCGGTTGATGGGTGGAGTATTACTCGCTATGGGTATCGGCTCGCTGTTGCGGATTGTCAACCTTCCTTTTTTATATTTGGGGACGATTCTAGTAGGGGCAACAATCGCTGTAATCAATGTACTGTTGCCCAGTATCGTTGCAGCCAGTTTTCCGCATAAGATTGGTCTTTATACCACCTTATACATTACAATGATGGGGACTATGTCTACGGTAGCCTCAATGGTTGCTGTTCCCATTGCGGCAGCGACTTCATGGTCTTTCTTTATCATCTTGGTGACAGGTCTTATTGGACTAGCCTTTATCAGTTGGCTGCCGAATATGAAAGAAAATCATCGGGTAGAAGAAAAAGTGCAAGTGCAGGAGCAGGCAACGGGTTCGCTCTGGAAAAACAAGGCTGCGGTGATTTTTCTAGTCTTTAGTGGTCTGCAATCCATGCTTTTTTACACCGAGTTAACCTGGTTGCCAACGATGGCACAAACCGCAGGTTTAGCTCAAAATCAGGCAGGATTTTTAGCTGGGATTTTTAGTTTGGTGAGTATACCTGTTTCTATGGTGATTCCTGGAATTGTCTCACGCCTGAAAAAAGAGCAACGAGCAATCATGATGACTGGCTTATCTTGCCTAACCCTAATGGGTCTCGTCCTGATGTTATTTGCGCCAACAACGTTTATCACGTGGTTGATCATTCATCTCTTGCTGGGTTTATCTGTCAGCGCTTTGTTCCCTTACATGATGTTGTCGCTGTCTCTAAAAACCAGTAATAGTCAAGCAACGGCTCGCTTATCAGGGATGGTACAGACAGGAGGCTACTTGATTGCAGCAGTAGGACCAGCTGCTCTAGGCTATAGCTACTCTATTGCGGCGTCGTGGGTTCCGCTTGTTATCAGTTTACTCATAGTGACCCTTGCTATGATGTTTACCATTTTCTTAATCGAAAAAGAAGATGTGATTGTCTAATAAAAGCGACTCAAAATAAAACGAAACGAAGTTGGGACAAATAGTTCCTGACTTCGTTTCGTTTATCGCTTGAACAGCTAGGCTTGCTTTCTTGTTTCCAAGCTTGTGAAAAAACGAGGTTGAGACAAAAGTCTCTTACCTCGTTACGTTACATAGTTTTAACAGTTTAGCGCAGCAGTTGTCTGGTTTGTAAAATGTTGATAAATCAACATTCTAGTAGAAGAGGCTAGCGAAATGTTCGCTAGCTCTATTTCCAACCTTTCACAATTCTTAATTGTGAAAGCTAGTCAACTTGCGGGGATGGGACAACGAAATCGAACTCTAACGAGTTACCGATTTCTGTCCCACTCCCAACTCGCTTTTTGATTTTCAGGCTCGTGAAAAAATGCTCCACTGGAGCATTTTTTTAATGTGCGACACGGCGGCGTGCTGCTTTTTTGCGATTTTCTTCGATGAACGCTTCTTTCTTTTCTTCAGGTTCAATGATTGTTTTATGAATCGTAAAGACAGCACCTGCAGCAAGAGCGACTGTGCTAGCAACTCCTGTTAAGAAACCTTTTCCAAAACCTTTAGCCATAGTTCTTTCTCCTTTACTTATGTTATAATAGATTGTAGCGAAAAAACAAAAAATTTTCAAGGAAAAAGATGAAAACAAAGATAATAGTAGTAGTAGGACCGACTGCGGTGGGGAAAACTGCCCTGGGAATTGAGCTTGCACAGCGCTATAATGGTGAGATTATTAGTGGTGACAGCCAGCAGGTCTACCGGCAATTAGATATTGGAACAGCTAAGGCAACTAAGGAAGAGCAGAGCCTTGCGCCCCACCATTTGATTGATGTACGTGATGTGACAGAAGGCTATTCTGCCTATGATTTTGTAGCAGAAGCTAGCCAGTTGATTGCGGAACTTGCTGAAAGAGGCAAGCTCCCAATTATCGTTGGTGGCACAGGTCTTTATATTCAAAGTCTGCTTGAGGGCTATCATTTGGGTGGACAGGTGGCACATGAGGAGATTCTTGCTTACCGAAAAGAGCTAGAGATGTGGTCAGATGAGTGTTTATTTGGGAAAATAACAGAGCTGGGAATTGATATTCCCCAAATCAACCGCCGTCGTGCTATGAGACAGCTGGAGTTGGCGCATTTTGGTCAAGAGTTGGAAAATCAAGAACCATCTTATGAAGCCTTAGTGATTGGTCTGTCAGATGAACGAGCTGTCTTATATGAACGGATTAACCAGCGTGTGGATCAGATGGTGGAAGTCGGCTTGCTAGAAGAAGCCAAGTGGCTCTACGAAACCTATCCGGCTGCGCAAGCTAGTTTGGGAATTGGATACAAGGAATGGTTTCCTTATTTTAAAGGGGAGATAACTGTCACAGAAGCGATTGACAAGGTCAAGCAAAACACCCGCCGCTTTGCCAAACGCCAATTGACGTGGTTTCGTAACCGCATGCAGGTAGCGTTTGATTTCGTATCTGAAGAGGGATTCAAGGACCAGATTTTCCAACGAGTAACGGAATTTTTAGAGGAAAAATCATGATTGAAACGAGAAAAGAAGAAGAGCGTGCCTTGCTGATTGGAGTAGAACTGCAGCAGACAGAAAACTTTGTCATGTCTATGGAAGAACTTGCGAGTCTTGCTAAAACAGCTGGTGCAGTTGTAAAAGGTAGCTACACCCAGAAGCGGGAAAAGTACGACAGTAAGACCTTTATCGGCTCAGGAAAATTAGAAGAAATCAAGCTCATGGTGGAAGCAGATGATGTTGATACCGTCATTGTCAATAACCGTTTGACACCGCGCCAGAATGTGAATTTAGAGGAGATTTTGGGTGTTAAGGTCATTGACCGTATGCAGTTGATTCTTGATATTTTTGCCATGCGGGCAAGAAGCCATGAGGGGAAATTGCAGGTGCATTTGGCTCAGTTGAAATATATGCTCCCCCGTTTAATTGGTCAGGGAATCATGCTCAGCCGTCAGGCGGGTGGAATTGGTTCACGTGGTCCTGGTGAGAGCCAGCTGGAGCTCAACCGCCGTAGTATTCGGAACCAGATTGCAGATATCGAACGCCAGCTAAAAATTGTAGAGAAAAATCGAGCAACGGTGCGGGAACGTAGACTTCAATCAGGCATTTTTAAAATCGGACTAATCGGCTATACCAATGCGGGAAAGTCTACGATTATGAATGCTCTGACAGATAAGCGCCAGTATGAGGCAGATGAATTGTTTGCAACTTTGGACGCCACGACTAAGCAGGTACAGCTGTCCGATACCTTCCAAGTAACGGTGACGGATACGGTTGGATTTATCCAGGATTTACCGACAGAGTTGATTTCCGCCTTTAAATCAACCCTTGAAGAATCGATGAACGTGGATTTGCTACTCCACATTATTGATGCTTCTGACCCCAATCATGCAGAACAAGAAGAAGTGGTCTTGGGGATTTTGCAAGAGTTGGAGATGTTGGACATTCCCCGCCTCGCCCTTTATAATAAATTAGATAAGACAGATGACAGCTTTACACCGAGTCAATTTCCGCATGTCATGCTGTCTGCCAAAGATGAGAATGCCAAATCCCATATCCAGATGATGGTCTTAGCGAAGATTAAGACCATGTTTGAGCCTTTTGAGATTCGCGTCCCTTTAAAAGACAGCTATAAGCTTCATGACTTGGGGCTGATTTGCTTGATAGACAAGCGGTTTTACGAGGACGATGTCGAAATCATCAAGGGTTACATTGCTAGGGAACACAAGTGGAAATTAGAGGGATTTGAAAATGGACTATATTGATTTAGCCTTGAAATACGGTGGCTTTACCAGTCTTGATAGGGTTTACTTGACGCGGCAACTGAATGAATTGAACGACAGCCAGAAGTTATCCTTTATCACACCGCCACCTTCTGTTATCAATGCCTATTTTGCTGAAATCTATCAAAAGAGAAGCCCGCAAGCTGCGACAGAGTATTATCTTGAACTATCTAGGGAACTCAAACTCTGCACGGAACACCCCTCTTTTGCTGAAGAAAAGCCTTTTATTCGCTTGAATCTATCAGGAAAATCTTTTGGCTTTGCCTATCAGAACGAGCAGGAAGTGGCTTGTGTATTTGCAGAAAATGAGGAAGAAATCACCCCCAGTCTTCTGTTTGAGGTGGCACAGGTTTTCCCACATTACACGGTTTTTGTCAAGGATGAGATGATTTTTATGCAGCCGATGGCGATAGACGAGGAAGGACTTGAAATGGTAGAAAGCACTTATCTCTTGACGGAAATTGCCACAAGTGCGGATTGGGTGCGGATTTCAGGCTTGAATCAAGAGGAGGTTGTAGAGGCTGCAAGTGCCTATCAAGGGCAAGCCTACTATGCTTGGTCAGGGCTGACAGCGATCATCTATATTCAACAATAGAAAGAAGTTTATGTATATTCAATTTTTAGGAACAGGAGCGGGTCAACCCTCCAAATCACGCAATGTGTCGAGCTTGGCACTGAAATTACTCGATGAAATCAATGAAGTCTGGTTATTTGATTGTGGAGAAGGTACGCAGAATCAGATTTTAGAAACCAGCATTCGTCCGCGCAAGGTGAGTAAGATTTTTATTACCCACTTGCATGGCGATCACATCTTTGGGCTTCCTGGCTTTTTATCTAGCCGTTCCTTTCAGGGCAATGAAGAGCAGACGGATATTGAGATTTATGGACCGACAGGCATTCGCCAGTTTGTCTTGACCAGTCTGAAAGTATCTGGTTCTCGTTTGCCGTATCGAATTCATTTTCATGAGTTTGAGGTGGATCAAGTGGACAAGGTGCTAGAGAACGACAAATTTACGGTATTTGCCGATAAGCTAGACCATACCATACCGTGTGTCGGCTATCGTGTTATGCAAAAAGACTTGGAAGGAACGCTTGATGCAGAAGCGCTTCGAGCGGCGGGTGTACCATTTGGCCCCCTCTTTGGTCGAGTAAAAAATGGTGAGAATGTCGTCTTGGAGGACGGGACAGAAATTATCGCAAGTGACTATGTGTCGCCACCGCGTCCAGGGAAAATTGTGACCA
This sequence comes from Streptococcus respiraculi, assembly GCF_003595525.1. Taxonomy (NCBI): domain Bacteria; kingdom Bacillati; phylum Bacillota; class Bacilli; order Lactobacillales; family Streptococcaceae; genus Streptococcus; species Streptococcus respiraculi. The sequence continues at coordinate 1,075,537 of NZ_CP022680.1, forward strand.
TTTTGGGCGATACACGCAAATGTCATGCCAGTGTTCGTCTTGGAGTGAATGCAGATGTGCTGGTGCATGAGTCGACTTATGGCAAGGGGGATGAGGCGATTGCTCGTAAGCACGGACATTCAACGAATATGGAGGCAGCTCTCGTCGCAAAAGATGCGGGGGCAAAGCGTTTGTTGCTCAACCATATTAGTCCGCGCTTTTTGTCCAAGGACATCAGCCAGCTTCGCAGGGACGCTAGCAGTATTTTTGAACAGGTTTATATTGTCAAAGATTTAGAAGAGGTTGAAGTATGAGGAAGATTCTGATAACAGGGGCTTCTGGTGGTCTAGTCCAAGCTATGGTGCCGCTTTTGGCGGATGATTTTCTGATTTTACTGGGGCGCGATAAGGCAAAAATGGAGCGCCTTTATGCCAGTCATGCCAACAAGTTGGTCTGTGATACGGATCTTCGGGATGAGGCTGCCTTGAAAGACTTGCTCAGTCAGCTAGAGGAACAAGTTGGGGGTATTGATATCTTGGTCAATAATGCAGGCTATGGTCGCTTTGCAGATTTTAAAGATTTTTCGAGTCGGGAAGTGCGGGAAATGTTTGAAATCAATACTTTCGCTCTGATGACCTTGTCCCGCTTGGTTGGTGAGCAGATGAAGCAGGCGCAAAAAGGTCAGATTATCAATATCGTCAGCATGGCAGGGTTAATTGCTTCTAGCAAGTCCTCGGTCTATTCAGCGACCAAGTTTGCGGCCATTGGTTTTTCAAATGCCCTGCGTTTAGAGCTAGCGGCGTCTAATGTCGTGGTAACTACGGTCAATCCGGGACCAATTGCAACAACCTTCTTTGAACAGGCTGATCCAGAAGGAGCTTATTTGGAGTCAGTCAAGGCTTTCTTATTACAGCCTGATGAGGTAGCATGTAAGATTGTCGGAGTCATGGGGACCAAAAAGCGGGAATTGAGCCTCCCATGGACGTTGGCACTTGCCTATAAATGCTATACCTTGTTTCCGAATTTAGCAGATTTTCTCGCACGTACTGTTTTTAATTATAAATAATCACCAGTATGGATGAATGGAAAATGAACTAAGAGCTATGTAAAAAAGGGACGCAGATGTTCCAACTTTAGTTGGTTACAACTGAGGCTCCCTTTAGTGGGGACGCAGATGTTCCAGTTTTAGCTGGTTACAGCAGAGGCTCCCTTTAGTGGGGACGCAGATGTTCCAGCTTTAGCTGGTTACAGCAGGGGCTCCTTTTAGGGATAAGTCTTCCTATTTTGCTGTAGCTGTTACGAGCTTGCTCGTTTTACAGATACGGCTGCCCTAGGGGTATACTGTATGCTTTTAACGCCCTTGTATCTTGAGTAATTGAATTCGGGCTAAAAGCTCGGAAAATAGATAAACATTCCTAAAAGCTTTGCTTCTTCGTCATGTTTCCTAATTTTCATTCGCTTTTTTAACGCCCTCATATCTTATGAAACTGAACTCGAGCTAAGCACTGTGTGAAAAAGATAAGTCTTCCTAGAGTTTGCTTACTCTTCGTCAGACTTCCTATTTTCACTGTGTGCTTTTAACGCTCTCGTATCTTATGAAACTGAACTCGAGCTACAACTCACTGACAAAAAGATAAATCTCTTTGGTTGCAAGCCAACCTGCTTCGATCTCCTATTTTGTCTAGGAGTTGCTTAACGCTCTCGTATCTTATGAAACTGAACTCGAGCTACAACTCACTGACAAAAAGATAAATCTCTTTGGTTGCAAGCCAACCTGCTTCGATCTCCTATTTTGTCTAGGAGTTGCTTAACGCTCTCGTATCTTATGAAACTGAACTCGAGCTACAACTCACTGACAAAAAGATAAATCTCTTTGGTTGCAAGCCAACCTGCTTCGATTTCCTATTTTGTCTAGGAGTTGTTTAACGCTCTCGTATCTTATGAAAGGAGTTGACATGAAAAAGTTATGGCGTTTGATTTATAGCCGTACTTTTATCGTTCTTTTACTGATTGTGGTGACGGTTGGGGCTATTTTGTGGACGGTTACTTCCGCCACGGTGCTTGCTCCAGCTCTACTTTCTGTACTACAAATCTTTTCGATTATTGTAGCGATTTCGGTGATTAACCGCCCGATGAATGCCAGCTTTAAATTGACTTGGATTGTCTTTATTATCGGGATTCCCATTTTTGGTGCTCTTTTTTACTTTATTCTACAGTCCAATATTGAAACCAAGCGCTACCGTAAGACTTTTAAACGCCAGAGTTTGCTCCTACGTCAGTATGGACATACCTCGTATAAGGTCTTAAATGCGCTAGCCGAGCAAGATAAAAACCAGTTAAAACTGGCGCATTATATGAATCAATATGTCGGCTATGCTCTTCATTCGAATACCGATGCGACTTATTTCTCATCTGGAGAAGCCAAGTTTGAAGCCTTGTTGGAGGAGTTGCGCAAGGCAGAAAAATACATTTTTATGGAGTATTTTATCGTTGATTTTGGCTACATGTGGGATTCGATTTTGGAAATTTTAAAGGAAAAAGCAGCTCAGGGAGTGGAAGTTCGGTTTATGTATGACGGAACCAATTCTCTGACTCTGTTGCCCTATAATTACTACAAAACCTTGAGAACATATGGTATCAAAGCCAAGGTCTTTTCTCAGATTATCCCTGCCTTGTCAACCGTTCAAAACAATCGAGATCACCGAAAAATTGCAGTGATTGACGGTCAGGTAGCCTTTACAGGTGGAGTCAATATCGCAGATGAATATATCAATCGCAAGGAACGTTTTGGTTACTGGAAAGATGCAGCCATTATGGTTAAGGGAGAAGCAGTTGCCAATTTTACCCTCATGTTCTTGCAGATGTGGAATTTCAATGAAAAAGTACAAAATAATGACTTGAAATACCTAAAAGACCACCATGACCAAGAAAAGTCAGTCATCGATTCAGAAGGTTTCTTCCTACCGTACGGCGAAAGTCCCTTTGACGGAGATGAGGTGGCTAAGCGTGTCTGCCTTGATATGATTCAATCGGCGACCAAGTATATCTATATCATGACCCCCTATCTTGTTTTAGATGATGAAATGATGGACAATTTGACCTATGCAGCCAAGCGTGGGGTAACGGTTCGTCTGTTGCTACCGCACATCTATGATAAGCAGTCAGCCTATCTCGCGTCACGGACAGATTTTCCGACCTATCTGGAAGCGGGCATTGAGATTTATGAATACACACCTGGTTTTGTCCATTCTAAGGTCGTACTTGTTGACGATAAAAAAGCAACGGTTGGTACAGTTAATATGGACTTCCGCAGTTTTTATCTCAATTTTGAATGCGGGCTTTACATCTACAAACACCGTCAAGTCCTAGCAGACATTCACAAGGATTTTGAAGAATCCTTTGCCCAATCAGAGAGGATTACGCTGATAGACTTCGCCCGAACCTACCCATGGTATAAACGCTTTGCAGGGGCTCTCATGAAGATTATCGCACCGCTCTTATAAAGAATGATATAGGCAATACAAAGCTCCTTACGAAGGGAGCTTTTTTATAGAAAAACGCTTGCAAAGCTAGGATAAAGTGATATAATATAAATAATAATTACTTGGATAAAGTTGTGAATTGTATACTTGCTTGGTTTGAGTGGCGACCTCGTTCATCCCAAGAGAAGGAAAGAGATGCTACACTTTCCTTTGGACAATTTGCCAAAAAGACTTTGGGATTTGCGCTCTTAACGATTGTTGTCGTCATCTGGAATATCTTTTGTCACGGGAATGTTTTTACAACCTTTTTTCAGTCGTTCTTAGCATTTTGGTCTATACATCGGCTTTACCAAGACAAGTCATCAATAGAAACAGAGAAAAGGAATATGGAAAAACAACTGCAAAAAGGAAATTGGATTGTGGTATTGCTAAACTTGGCTCTCTTTTTGGCGTGGCTTTTTGGGAAAAAATTTGCTTTCACTTGGGTACCTATTTTCGCTTCGGTTATCTGTTTAGTGACATTGGTCATGACCATTCAAGCCTATCGCCTGCTGAAAGCAGAGCAGAGAAAATACCGCATTCCTAGCTATCAAAAGTGGTTTGTACTAGCAGCATCTGTTGCGACCCTGCTTTTTCTTGGATATGCTCTTTATGCGGGAGAATCAGTGACAGAGTTCCCGTTGATTTTTTTGGCAGAAATCGTGATGTCAGCCTACCCTGCAAGACTAGGTTATGAGAACCAAGAAAGTTAGAACCTGTATTCATAAGCGAAGTCATTCTAATCGGGAGCTTATTTTACGATAATCAAGGTGCTTTTTTGAAGGAATACTGACTGTATTTCGAAAAGAAGCAACGATGAGTAGTGAAAAATAAGCCCTGAATAGAGTTGCTGAGCTGTGAATACAGGTTCTTAGTCTACAGTGCTTCTTGAAAGGAGTATATCATGTTTTTTGAAAAGACCATGTCATTTTTTGCGGGAACCTTGGGAGCTTTTATTATTAATATCCTTTGTTGGCAGCTCAATCAGGGAGATTTTCACCAACACGAGCTTTTCTATATTGTCGCGAATATATTGATTTGCGCACTTTTATTCTATGCGATTCTAAAGGACAAGATTGCGACATTACGGCTTCCAAGCTGGCTAGAATTGGGGCTGGCAGCAGTCGTTTTTGTAGGGATGTTCCTATTCATGGCCCTCTATCTCCCGCTCGTTCATTCTCAGTCAGGGGCTTCCAGTGAAATTCATGCTATTACAGCAACGGGTATCAGTCTGTCCTTTTTTCTTGAAGCGAGTCTCTTTGGACCACTCCGAGAGGAAATCTTTATACGAGGCTTTTTACAAAAAGGGGTCTTTAACCATAACTGGTGGGGCTTGCTTCTTTCTTCTGCTTTCTTTTCAATACTTCATGCTCCTTTGAATGTCGCCGCTTTCGTCTACTATGCGGTAATGGGGTTGGCCTATGGTTGGGCCTACAAAAAGTCGGATAACCTGCTGATTCCAATTCTGCTGCATATTACTTGGAATGGTCTTTGGACCCTGATCGATTTGTTTCAGTAACACTCAAGAGGTGCTTGGGTGTTTTTTTCTTTCCCAGTAGCTGACGAGAGAGTTGCTTCGTGGTATAATGGTAGGCAGACATCATACTCTGTTGAACACAAGTGTCTGTGATGTTCAAAGGGTATAAGGAGAACAATAGTGATACAATCAACGTATGAATGGACCTTGATGCCAACGATTTCAGATGAAACATTTGCAAAAGCAGCTAAAAAAGAGGGGCTCGACTTGGCTGCAGCCAATTTTCTCTATTCACGAGGCATTCAGACAGCAGAAGACCTGAAAAAATTTTTACAGCCTAGTTTAGACGACTTACATGATCCTTACTTGCTTCATGGCATGACAGAAGCTGTGGGGCGGATTCGTCGCGCTATTGAAGACAATGAAGTGATATTGATTTACGGCGATTATGATGCGGACGGTATGACCTCAGCATCCATTGTTAAGGAAGCCTTAGAAGAATTAGGTGCGGAATGCGTGGTTTATCTGCCCAACCGATTTACAGATGGCTATGGTCCTAATCAGTCGGTTTACAAATATTTTATCGAACAGCAAGGGGTGTCCTTGATTCTTACAGTAGATAATGGGGTGGCAGGTCACGAAGCAATTGCCTATGCCCAGAGTGTGGGCGTTGATGTAATTGTGACAGACCACCATTCCCTGCCTGAAACCTTGCCCAATGCCTTTTCTATTGTTCACCCAGAGCATCCAGACGGGAACTATCCCTTTCCGCATTTGGCAGGCTGTGGTGTGGCCTTTAAGCTAGCCTGTGCCTTGCTAGATACGGTACAGGTTGAGTGGCTTGATTTGGTAGCGATTGGGACCATTGCGGACATGGTTAGTTTGACCGATGAAAATCGAATCTTGGTCAAATATGGCTTATCTATGCTCAAGCAGACAGAACGAATTGGTTTGCAGGAGTTGATGACCTTGGCTGAGATTAGCCCAGAAAGCTTGACAGAAGAAACGGTTGGCTTTCAACTAGCTCCGCGCTTAAATGCCTTGGGGCGTCTCGATGATCCGAATCCTGCTGTCGAACTACTGACAGGATTTGATGAGGAAGAAGCGCAGGCAATCGCTCAGATGATTGACGGCAAAAATACGGAGCGCAAGGACATTGTGCAGGCTATTTACGATGAAGCAAAGACCATGATTGATAAGGAAAAGCCTGCTCAGGTCTTGGCTAAGGAAGGCTGGAATCCAGGTGTTTTGGGAATTGTTGCAGGGCGCTTGTTGGAAGAACTCCAACAGCCAGTGATTGTCCTTTCTATTGATGCAGGAAGAGCCAAAGGTTCTGCGCGTTCGGTGGCTTCGATTGATATTTTTGAAGCTTTGAAAGAGCATCAGGACTTATTTATCGCCTTTGGCGGACATGCGGGCGCTGCAGGGATGACCTTAGCAGTCGAAAAGCTTGAGGTCCTGTCTGACACCCTATCTGCCTATATCTTGGACAATGGTTTGGACCAAGTCAGCAAGGGAGAATTGCTCTTAGATGAAGAGTTGGATTTGGAAGAATTGACCCTTGATACCTTGAAATCATTTGACAGTTTGGCGCCCTATGGCATGGACCATCGAAAGCCAGTCTTTTATATCAAGGATTTTCAGGTCGAATCAGCTCGGACCATGGGGCAACAAAATGCCCATCTCAAATTCCGTATCACGAAAGGTCAGGCTAGCTTTGATGTGGTCGCTTTTGGTCTTGGTCATCTAGTCCTTGAAATTTCCCAAAGTAAGAACTTGGAGCTTGCGATCAGTCTATCGGTCAACCAATGGAATAGCCAGACGACTTTACAATTGATGCTGGTTGACTTGCGGGTAGAAGGTGTTCAGCTCTACAATCTACGTAGTAAGCAGGCGCATTTTCCCGCAAATCTTCTCGTGGTAGATGCCACTCAAGATTTGCCAGATGTCACAGGACAAGAGGCAATCGGGATTGCAACCGTTCCAGAGGATATGCAGGTATTGAAAGCCTTGCTACAGGCACATGATTTTCAGGCCATTTATTTCAAAAATGAGATTGCAACTCCCTACTACTTAGATGGGTATGGCAGTAGAGAGCAATTTGCACGTCTCTACAAGACCATTTATCAGTTCAAGGAATTTGATGTACGCTATAAGTTGAAAGAACTTTCGCGCTATCTTAAAATCAAAGAACCCCTCTTGATTAAGATGATTCAAATTTTCCAAGAATTAGATTTTGTAGAGATTACAGATGGTGTCATGACGGTCAATAAGGACGCAGCAAAACGTGAGATTAGTGAAAGCAGCATTTACCAAAATCTGAAAAAGCAAGTAGCAGAGCAGGAACTCATGGCCCTTGGCACGGTTCAGGAAATTTATGACTATCTAATGGAGAAATCAAGATGAAACGGATTGGAATTTTATCGGATATTCATGGGAATGTGACCGCGTTAAAAGCAGTTGTGGCGCATGCCAAGCAGCAGGGGGTCGAGGAGTACTGGCTACTCGGAGACATCTTGTTGCCTGGTCCGGGAGATAAGGATATTCTTACTCTCTTGCAGGCCTTGCCAGTAAAGGTGTGTCTTAAAGGAAACTGGGATGATAATCTATTGATTGTCCATCGTCTATGGAAAGAAAAGACGATTCAGTTGCAATCAGAAAGCGAGATTTACATTTATCGGATTTGCCAGTATGCCTTAGAACGTTTGGAACAAGCTGATTTAGACTATCTCTCATCCTTTTCAGATAGGGACAGTCAAATCTTATCGGGTTTGCGGATTGGACTCTACCATCATTTACCAGATAAAAATCATGGTAGAGAACTGGTTCATGATGCCCCACAAGAAGCATTTGACAAGCTTTTCCAAGAGGAAGGGCAGGACATCGCTATTTTTGGTCATGTCCACATGCAGTTGCTTCGCTATGCCAGTCAGGGACAAATGATTATCAATCCAGGCACAATCGGGCAACCCTATTTTCCATGGGAGCCGCTAAAGAAAGATTTGCGAGCTCAATATGCTATTTTGGAAGTAGATGAGCAGGGTCTTCCTAGTATCCAATTCCATAAAATCGTTTATGATAGAGAGGCAGAGCTAGAACTAGCAAGGCAGAAAAAACTTCCCTACCTCTCCTTATACGAGGAATTGCTCTATCAGGGGAATGTCCATACCCACAACGAGAGGCTATTAGCTGATCTCCATAAAGCCTATCCCTATAAAGCGGAGGTTGAAAAATGGATTGCTCAGAGTGAGTGATAAAAATCTCCAAAATAAAGAAAACATGGTATAATAAAGAGTAATACTCCTTACCCATTAACGGTTAGGAGTATCCGTAAAACAGACGAAAGATAAGTGAGAATACAATGAACTTAAAAGATTATATTGCTTCGATTGAAAATTATCCACAAGAAGGGATTACTTTCCGTGATATTAGTCCTTTAATGGCTGACGGAAATGCCTATAGCTATGCGGTTCGCGAGATTGTCCAATACGCGACAGACAAGAAAATCGATATGGTTGTTGGACCTGAAGCGCGTGGGTTTATCGTAGGCTGTCCAGTTGCCTTTGAGCTTGGAATTGGCTTTGCCCCTGTTCGTAAGCCAGGAAAATTGCCACGCGAAGTCATCTCAGCAGACTATGAAAAAGAATACGGCGTTGATACTTTAACCATGCACTCAGATGCCATTAAGCCTGGTCAACGGGTCTTAATTGTCGATGATTTGCTTGCTACAGGTGGTACTGTCAAGGCGACCATTGAAATGATTGAACGTTTGGGCGGAATCGTTGCAGGATGTGCCTTCTTGATTGAACTTGATGACTTGAAAGGTCGCGAAGCGATTGGCGATTATGATTACAAGGTCTTGATGCACTACTAATTATAGTTTGAAACTATAAGAAACCCTATTTTTCTTCTAATTGAACGGCATACCCTCCTGTTATATAATAGAACAAAGGAGGAGTGAACCATGCCGATTAAGTTAGAGAAATCCTTACCAGCAGTTGAACAGTTAAAAGCAGAGAATATCTTTGTCATGGACGACGACCGTGCCAGTCATCAGGATATTCGGCCCTTAAATATCTTAATTTTAAATCTAATGCCACAGAAGATTGTGACCGAAACGCAGTTGTTGCGCCTTTTGGCTAATACTCCCTTGCAACTGGAAATTGACTTTCTCTACATGACGAGTCACCGTTCCAAGACGACCCAGGCAGCGCACATGGAGGAGTTCTACCATACATTTGATGAAGTCAAAGACCGTTATTTTGATGGCTTGATTGTCACGGGGGCACCTGTTGAAAATTTGGAGTTTGAAGAAGTGGACTACTGGGAGGAACTGGTAGATGTTTTCCGCTGGGCGAAACACCATGTCTACTCTACTCTGCATATTTGCTGGGGTGCTCAAGCAGGACTTTATGCCCGCTACGGTATCGAAAAGCGTAGTCTGCCTAAGAAATTATCGGGCGTCTATCGCCAAGAGGTAGTAAATGACCGTAATCCTTTAATGCGGGGCTTTGATGATGAATTTCGCTCCCCCCATTCGCGCCATACGGACATAAAAGTGGCAGATATTAAGCATTTGGACAATCTTCATGTCTTAGCGCAGGGAGCAGAAGTAGGGCTTTCGATTGTAGCAAGTAGTGATTTGCGTGAGGTTTACAGCTTCGGACATTTGGAGTACGACCGCGACACACTTGCAAAAGAGTACGAGCGAGATTGCTTAGCGGGCTTAAATCCTGCTCTTCCCGAGCATTATTTTAAAGGAGATGACCCAACAACTCGTCCAACTCTGTCATGGAATTTACCAGCAGCCCAGTTTTTCACCAACTGGATCAATTATGCTGTCTACCAAGAAACGCCGTATGATTGGAAAATATTTGAACAATCAGCCTTGTCGGCCAGTTTATAATTACTCAGTATAGATTCAGTGGGTGCAGATTCGTTGTGCCTATCGCTAATGAAACGTGAGATACAAAGAGGAACTATGAATTATTTACAGACATTTCAAAAAGGCTATCTGGTCTTGCCACCTGATTTACTCTTTCATTTTAAGGAACTATTTCCCTCAGCCGATGCTTATGTCGTTTGGCAATTCTTCTTTTATCAACATACTAGCAATACCGAGGGGCTAGCGCCTAGCCAGATTGCTCAGGCTTGTGGTAAGACCATTTCTGAAATCAATCGATCGATTGAGCAGCTACAAGAAGCAGGCTTATTGGACTTTAAGACCATCAATCTCTCTGGTGAAATCGAGATGATTTTTGATGCCTCACCTGCCTTGGAAAAGCTTGATACTCTCTTGCAACCTAAGAAATCAGAAGAGGAAGCGCAGCCAATTTCCTATGATTTGAAGCAATTAGTGGCGGATTTTGAAGCGGAATTAGGAAGGCTACTCTCTCCGCTTGAGATTGAAGATCTGCAAAAAACGCTGAATGATGATCGGACAGCGCCGGAGTTGGTGCGAGAAGCCTTGCGGGAAGCTGTATTTAATAACAAGACAAATTGGAAGTATATCCAGGCTATTTTACGAAATTGGCGTCGTGAAGGAATCACGACAGTGGCACAGGTAGAGGCAAAGCGGGCTGAACGAGAAGGTCAGCAGCCTCGAAATGTCACAGCGTCAGCGGATTTTTTGGAAGCGATGGATTATTGGAAAGAGTAGAACATGAATCAGAAAATCTCAAAACGATTAGAAATGGTGGCTCAGTTTGTGCCACAAGATGCTCGTTTGGTAGATGTAGGGAGTGACCATGCTTATCTCCCTCTTTTTTTGGTAGAAAAGGGTGTGATTTCCTATGCGATTGCAGGGGAAGTTGTCCAAGGTCCCTACCAATCAGCCTTGCAAAATGTAGCGGATTCCCGCTATAAGGACTGCATTGAGGTTCGCTTAGCAAATGGCTTAGCAGCCTTTGATGAGGCTGACCAGATGACCGCAATTACGATTGCTGGCATGGGTGGACGGTTGATTGCTGACATCCTAGAAGCTGGAAAAGACAAGCTCGGTCAGATTGAACGGCTGATTTTACAGCCGAATAACCGAGAAGATGATGTGCGGACATGGCTAGAAGCCCATGATTTTCAGTTGATTGCTGAAAGTATCTTAGAAGAACATGGCAAGTTCTATGAGATTTTAGTTGCAGAGCAAGGCAAGCAATCCTTAACAGCTTTGGAAAAGCGTTTTGGACCGCATCTTTTAAAGGAATTGTCCCCGGTTTTTCAGCAAAAATGGAATCGAGAAGTTGATAAAATACAACATGCATTAGCGCAAATTCCTGCTGAGCACGCAGTCGAACGTGCCCGCATAGAGGAAAAGATTCAGCACATCAAGGAGGTACTCGATGTTAGCAAGTAAAGTGATTGAACGATATCAGGCCTTCTGTCCTCCGAGCCTATCCATGGAGGGAGATGTATCAGGTCTTCAGATTGGTACCCTAAATAAGGATATTCAAACCGTTATGGTAGCGCTCGATATTCGGGAAACAACGGTCGCAGAAGCAATTGACAAAAACATTGACTTGATTATTGTCAAGCATGCCCCGATTTTTCGTCCGCTTAAGGACTTGGTGGCAGATGATGTGCAGACAAGAATCTATCTAGACTTGATTAAGCACGATATTGCAGTCTATGTCAGCCATACAGATATTGATGTGGTGACAGGAGGTCTAAATGATTGGTTTTGTGAATTATTGGACATCACAGACACAGACTACCTTCACGAAACACAGGTAGGTCAAGGCATTGGTCGCATTGGAACAGTAAAAGAACAAACCTTGGAAGAATTGGCGCTCAAGGTTAAGAAAGTCTTCGGTTTAGATGCAGTTCGTCTTGTGACGTACGGGCATCAAGTCCAGCAATATGTAGAACGTGTTGCAATTTGCGGAGGAAGTGGCGATAGTTTCTACAAGGATGCACTGGCAAAAGGTGCGGATGTTTATATTACAGGTGATGTGTACTACCATACGGGACAAGAAATGCTGACGAAGGGCTTACTAGCGATTGATCCGGGGCATCACATCGAAGTGTTGTTTGTGGAGAAAATTATCCAAAAATTAAAAGAATGGAAACAAGAAGAGAACTGGGATATCGCTATTGAAGCGTCAACGGTTTCTACAAATCCATTTCGTCATTTATAGTCGTTTTGTTTTCATCTATTACCTGCTTAACGTTCCACCTAACTTCAGTTATGCCTGCGACTTCGTTGCCTAGTACTACATCAAAACGAAACAGCTATATAAAGCAAGAGGTGACAGCTCGGCTTAAAAATGGTAAAATAAAGCAAATAAGATTGAAAGGTTTTTGCAACTATGAAAGGTATAATTCTTGCAGGAGGTTCTGGGACACGTCTGTACCCATTGACCCGTGCTGCATCCAAACAATTGATGCCCATTTACGATAAACCAATGGTTTATTATCCCTTGTCTACTCTCATGTTGGCAGGTATCAAGGACATCTTAATCATCTCCACACCGACAGACCTACCTCGTTTTGAGGAGATGTTGGGAGATGGCTCTGAACTTGGTATTTCACTTTCTTATGCTGTTCAACCAAGTCCAGACGGTCTTGCGCAGGCCTTTATCATTGGGGAAGAATTTATCGGTGATGATTCGGTTGCGCTCATTTTGGGTGACAATATTTATCACGGAAATGGCTTGACCAAGATGCTTCAACGTGCAGCAAGTAAGGAAAAAGGTGCGACTGTTTTTGGCTATCAAGTAAAAGATCCAGAACGCTTTGGTGTCGTCGAATTTGATGCAGACATGAATGCTGTCTCAATCGAAGAAAAACCAGAAACACCAAAATCAAACTTTGCCGTGACTGGTCTTTATTTCTACGATAATGACGTCGTTGAAATTGCTAAAAATATCAAACCCTCTCCTCGTGGCGAACTAGAAATCACAGATGTCAACAAGGCGTATTTGGAGCGTGGTGACTTGTCTGTCGAGCTGATGGGACGTGGTTTTGCTTGGCTTGATACAGGTACGCATGAGAGCTTGTTAGAAGCAGCCCAGTATATCGAAACCGTGCAACGCTTGCAGAACGTTCAAGTGGCAAACCTTGAAGAAATTGCCTACCGCATGGGCTACATTACCAAAGAGCAGGTCTATGAACTGGCTCAACCATTGAAGAAAAATGAATACGGGCAATACTTGCTCCGTCTGATTGGAGAGGCTTAATGACAGAACAGTTTTTTGATAAGGAGTTAGCTTGTCGTGAGATTGTAGCAATTCCAGGCTTGTTAGAATTTGATATTCCTGTTCGCGGTGACAACCGTGGCTGGTTTAAAGAAAATTTTCAAAAGGAAAAAATGGTGCCGTTAGGCTTTCCAGAAAGCTTTTTTGCAGAAGGCAAATTGCAAAACAACGTCAGCTTTTCTCGTAAGCATGTTCTTCGTGGCTTGCATGCAGAGCCGTGGGACAAATACATCTCAGTTGCTGATGGCGGAAAAGTGCTAGGCTCTTGGGTTGATCTTCGTGAGGGAGACACCTTTGGTAATGTCTACCAAACCGAGATTGACGCAAGTAAGGGAATCTTTGTGCCGCGGGGGGTAGCAAATGGCTTCCAAGTCTTGTCAGATACCGTAGCCTACAGCTACTTGGTTAATGATTACTGGGCTTTGGAGTTAAAACCTAAATATGCCTTTGTCAACTATGCTGACCCAAGTTTGGGAATCAGATGGGAAAACCTTGAAGCAGCAGAAGTATCGGAAGCAGATAAAAATCACCCAATGCTCAAGGATGTCAAACCATTGAGAAAAGAAGATTTATAAACTATCATCATTATCGGAGAAATCATGTCTGAATTTAAAAATATCATCGTTACAGGTGGAGCTGGCTTTATCGGCTCAAACTTTGTGCATTATGTCTATAACAATCATCCAGACGTCCATGTGACCGTCTTGGATAAGTTGACCTACGCAGGCAACCGTGCTAATCTCACTGAGATTTTAGGTGAACGTGTTGAGCTTGTTGTTGGCGATATCGCTGACGCTGAATTGGTGGATAAGCTAGCTGCTAAAGCAGATGCTATCGTTCACTATGCAGCTGAAAGTCACAATGATAACTCGCTCAACGATCCAAGTCCGTTTATCCATACCAATTTTATCGGGACCTATACTCTCTTAGAAGCAGCTCGTAAGTATGACATTCGTTTCCATCATGTCTCAACAGACGAGGTTTACGGCGATCTTCCGCTTCGTGAAGATTTGCCAGGACACGGAGAAGGTCCGGGTGAGAAATTCACTTCTGAAACCAAGTACAATCCAAGCTCGCCTTACTCATCAACTAAGGCAGCTTCTGACTTGATTGTAAAAGCCTGGGTACGTTCATTTGGTGTCAAAGCAACGATTTCCAACTGTTCAAACAACTACGGTCCATACCAACACATTGAAAAATTCATCCCACGTCAGATTACCAATATCTTGAGTGGTATCAAGCCAAAATTGTACGGGGAAGGAAAAAATGTTCGTGACTGGATTCACACCAATGACCACTCATCAGGTGTCTGGACTATCTTGACCAAGGGTGAAATCGGTGAGACTTACCTGATTGGTGCTGACGGTGAGAAGAACAACAAGGAAGTTTTGGAATTGATCCTAGAGAAAATGGGTCAACCAGCTGATGCCTACGACCACGTGACAGACCGTGCAGGTCACGATTTGCGCTATGCAATTGACGCAAGCAAGCTCCGTGACGAACTCGGTTGGAAACCAGAGTTTACCAACTTTGAAGCAGGTCTTGAAGAAACCATTAAATGGTATACAGACAATGCTGACTGGTGGCAGGCAGAAAAAGAAGCAGTTGAAGCCAACTATGCCAAGACGCAGAAGGTCATTAAATGGAGCAACTAGCCCTTATTAATCAATACTTTTGAGATGATAAGGGTTGTTTGTTTTGTTCGTATCTCTCTACCCCATGGCTCAACTCGTTTATAGCTGGGTATAGAATACTGCTACTATTTGTAGTCGTAAAAAGTAAGCGATATGTCATGAGGGCATGGCAAATTTCAAGTTCAAGTTAGCCAGTCTGTAAAAATTCTCTAGGAGATTTGTAACCCAATATCTTCTTTGGATAGTTGTTAATCCAGTTTTCAATAAATGCGACTTGTTGCTGCGTCGCCTTTTTGCTTCCCTTAGGCAACCAACGCCGGATGAGTTTATTATGATTCTCATTAGTTCCCCTCTCCCAAGAGGAATAAGGGTGGGCATAGTAGATATAATCGGGGTCAAAAACTTCTGCTAAACGACTGAATTCAGTCCCGTTATCAGCTGTGATTGAGTTAATTTGATACTCTCTGAGAATTGTTTTCAGAGATTGATTGACTGAAGACGCGGACTTATCGGGAATGAGTCGGATGATTTGATAACGACTCTTTCTATCAGTTAGAGTCAACAGGCACTCGTTTTTGCCCGTGTTTGAATAACCGTATCAATTTCAACATCACCAACATTCTCACGCTGATTAATGCTTTCTGGTCGTTCCTCAATCGATTTT